>PLJS01000326.1 GCA_003140315.1 Hyphomicrobiales bacterium | reverse complement strand
TGCTGGCTCTTGCCGCAGAACGAGCAGTAGAGCGTATTCTTCGAATCGCTACCGCCGACTTTGCTCATTCCCATCTCCGTCGCGCCCGACGCTCAAGACGCTTCACCGAACTGTCGTATCCGTCCCGGCCCTAACATCCCCTTTCGAACGAAGCAGCCGCCCCGCTCCCGAGTAGCGAAGCATGGTAGGGGTCGGACAATCAAGAATTCATTAACGATAGAATCGCTTGCTGTCCTTCGGCTTCGGCGCCGCCGGCGGGACGCGGAAGCACATCGCAACGCGAGTTACCACGGGGATTGAGGCACCGGAAGGGCCAGCGAATACCTACCAACCACGACTCGCCGCGATGGTTAGCCGTCCCTCGCCCGGATCGCCTAACCCTTTGGCGGCGGAACCGAGACTTCCTCCGGCCGCTTGCTGATGACCTTGTCGATGATGCCGAATTCCTTGGCTCCATCCGCGGTCAGGAAGGTGTCGCGCTCGAGCGCATCCTCGATCTTCTTCAGCGCCTGGCCCGTGTGCTTCACATAGATCTCGTTCAGCCGCTTCTTCAGGTTCAGGATTTCCTGGGCGTGCAGCATGATGTCGGTCGCCTGGCCCTGGAAGCCGCCCGACGGCTGGTGAACCATGATACGGGCGTTCGGGAGCGCGAAGCGCAGGTCCTTGGCGCCAGCCGCGAGCAGCAGCGAACCCATCGAGGCCGCTTGCCCGACGCACAGCGTCGACACCGCCGGCCGGACGAACTGCATGGTGTCGTAGATTGCCATGCCCGACGTCACCACGCCACCCGGCGAATTGATGTAGAGCGAGACTTCCTTCTTCGGGTTGTCCGCCTCGAGGAAGAGAAGCTGGGCCACGACCAACGTCGCCACGCCATCGTCGATGCCGCCGGTGATGAAGATGATCCGCTCCTTGAGCAGGCGCGAATAGATGTCGTAGGCGCGCTCGCCGCGGTTGGTCTGCTCGACCACCATCGGGACGAGATAGTTCATGTAGGTGTCGACGGGGTCGCGCATGGTCTACCTGGGTTGCTCGCGGGCCTTCTGGGCCGTCGCGACGGAAAGGGCTGCCGCCGCATGTAGGGACGAACGCCCGTCAGGAGAAGGCCCCACCGCGTCGACCCGGCGGCGGCCTTATCCCACGATTCGGCGCCGAGCATGATGGCGAAAAGAGCAGCCCCTCCGCGGCCTCGCGCCGCGCTCAGCCGGCAGCCTTGGCGGGCGGCTTCTCGTCCTCGTCGTCCTGGTAGAGCTCCTCGCGGGTGACTTTCCGCTCGGTCACTTGCGCAAGCTCGCTCAGGAAATCGACGACCTTCTCCTCATAGAGCGGCGCACGCAGACTGGCGAGCGCGTTCGCGTCCTTGCGGTAGAACTCCCAAACCTGCTGCTCCTGACCGGGAAACTGGCGCGCACGCTCGACGATCGCGCGTTGGAGCTCCTCGTCGGCGACCTTGATTTGGTTGCGGTCGCCGATCTCGGCGATCACCAGCCCCAGCCGCACGCGGCGCTCCGCGATCTTGCGGTAATCGACGCGCGCCGCCTCTTCGGTCGTCCCTTCGTCCTCGAAGGTGCGTCCCTGCTGCTTCAGGTCGTTCTCGACCGTCTCCCAGACATTCTTGAATTCCTGATCGACCAGCGTCGGCGGCAGATCGAACTTGTGGCGCTCGTCGAGCGCGTCCAGGAGTTGGCGCTTGAGCTTGGCACGGCTTGCGCCCGCGTGCTCGCGCGCGATCCGCTCCTTGACGGCCTCGCGCAGCTTGACGAGCGAATCCATTCCGACCTGCTTGGCGAAGGCGTCATCGACCGCGAGTTCGCCGCGTGTCTCGACGCTCTTTGCCGTCACCTCGAAGCTGGCTTCCTTCCCGGCAAGGTCCGCTTTCAAATAATTCGTCGGGAACGAAGCCGTGACGGTGCGCGCCTCGCCCGCCTTGATGCCGGCGAGTTGCTCCTCGAAACCGGGAATGAACGACCTCGAGCCGATCACGACCGCTATGTCCTCGCCGGTTCCGCCCTCGAACGGAACGCCGCCGATCGAGCCGACGAACGACACCGTGACCTGGTCGCCGAGCTTGGCTTCCGCATCCTCGCCCTTGGCGATGAATGGACGGCTCTGCTGGGCAAGGTGCGCGACCGCCTCGTCGATCTCCGGCTCGGTCACGTCGGCGTTGAGCCGATCGAGCTTGATGTCCTTGAAATTCGCGAGCTCGATTTTCGGAAGGACCTCCATCGTCACCGAATAATCGAGGTCGGCATTACCCTCGACCACAGCCTTGATGGCGTCCTCTTCGGTCGGCAGCTTGACCTGCGGCTCCATGGCGAGGCGCAGGCCGTTGTCCGACACGATCTTCGCGTTCGCGTCGCGCACCGCACCCTCGATCGCCTCGGCCATCACCGAGCGTCCGTACATGCGCTTGAGATACGCGACCGGCACCTTGCCGGGCCGGAAGCCGTTGATGCGCACCTGCGCCTTCAATTCGTCGAGGCGCGTGTTCACCTGGGTATTGAGATCGATAGCCGGGACCACCACGCGGTACTCGCGCTTCAATCCATCGGCGAGGGTTTCCGTCACCTGCATGTTCGAAATCTTTTTTCTCGTTGTCTCTGGATCGTGGGTGGGCTCGATACCATGGCGGCACAAGCCGCGTGGTGCGGGCGGAGGGACTCGAACCCCCACGACTTGCGTCACTGGAACCTAAATCCAGCGCGTCTACCAATTCCGCCACGCCCGCCACGGGCATCGCGCCGTAGCGGACACCGCCGGGCGGCGCGGCTTATATCATGCCGACATCGGCGCGCAGCAACAAATTTGGTGTCACGACCGGCCGCAGAGGACGGCTGGACATAACGCTCCGAAGCCGTGGTCAGCGGCCAGCCGCCGATAGACGGCCGGCAGAACCTCCGGCAAGTCTTCCGAGATCAACCCGGGCCCTGCCTCAGTCCCGGCTTCGCCATGCAGCCAAGCCGCCGCGCAGGCCGCTTCGAACGCCGGCATGCCTTGCGCGGCGAGGCCCGCGATCAGGCCGGCGAGCACGTCGCCCGCGCCTGCGGTCGCAAGCCAAGGCGGCGCGTTCTCGTTGATCGCCGCGCGCCCGTCAGGCGCCGCGACAACGGTGTCAGGCCCCTTCAGCAGGACCACCGCGCCGGAAGCCTGGGCGGCAGCGCGCGCGATTTCAACTTTCGATTCGTTTTCAGCGGTTTGCACGGTCTTGTTGAACAGCCGCGCGAACTCACCCTGATGCGGCGTGAGCACCACCGGGCGCCCGGCACGCGCGGCGATCGCGGCGAACAAGGCCTGCGGCTCATCGGCGAAGCTTGTGAGCGCGTCGGCATCGAGCACCACGGCGCGTTCGCCGTCGAGGACGGCCTTGACCTGCGCCCGCATCGCCTCCCCGACCCCGCCGCCCGGACCCAACACCACCGCATTAATCCGGCGGTCGGAGAGCAATGACGCAAGCTCCGCAGCACCGTCGGCTGGCCGCACCATCACGGCGAGGTTCGCCGTGGCATTGACGGCGAGCGCGTCGCGCGGGCTCGCGATCGTGACAAGTCCGGCACCCGCGCGTAGCGCCGCGCGCGCGGCAAGCCGCGCCGCGCCCGTGTGCGACACGTCGCCCGAGACCACGACCGCGTGGCCGCGCGAATATTTGTGCCCATCGATGCGCGGCATCGGAAACTTCGCGCCCCACAGGTCCGGGCCATTCGCGAAAATCGTCGGCCGCACCTGCTCGAGAACGTTATCTGGAATGCCGATGTCGGCGACCCGCACCTTGCCGGCGTGAAGCCGTCCGGGCAGCAACAGGTGACCGGGCTTGCGCCGGAAGAACGTGACGCTCTCGGTCGCATGGATGGCGGCGCCCATCACCGCACCGCTCGCGCCATTGATGCCGCTCGGCAGATCGACCGCGACGATCGGTGCGCCGCAGGCGTTCATCGCCTCGATCATCTCGCGCGCGCGGCCGTCGACCGGGCGATCGAGTCCCGCGCCAAACAGCGCGTCCACCACCACGCCCGCGCTCGCGAGCGCGCCCGGCGCGGCCGCTTCAACCGCACCGGTCCAGCGTTGCGCGGCCTCCGCAGCGTCGCCCTTCAGCTTGACGATGTCACCGAACAGGATCAGCCGCACCGGATAGCCGCGTTCGGCAAGAATGCGGGCGGCAACGAATCCGTCGCCGCCATTGTTTCCAGGGCCGGCGACAACCACGACGCGGACCCCAAGCGGAAGGCGCGCGACCGCGTCGGCGACCGCGCGGCCCGCCTTCTCCATCAGCGCGACACCGGGCACGCCGCCCGCAATGGCGAGGCGGTCGCATTCGTCCATCTCGGCGGGGGTCAAAAGCTCGTTCATGGGATATCGCCGCCGCGACCCTAACGATCCCGCTCCGCGGCGACAATTGCGGCGCGCAACCCAGCGTCGCGCCGGCCGTCGTGGCCCGATTTGCGGCCCGAACCGACACATCGATGACATGATCAAAAAACAATCAATCTGCCTATTTCTCCCGCATATCCCCCGCAGGGGTGTTATTGAAGGCGGCAGAGATCGTCCTCAAGCCGCTGAAATCTGGGGCGTTTCCGTCATTCCGGCGGCTTGGCATGGACCCTGCTAAATGGGCCCGCGACTCCGGCGTGGGCGCTAACCACAGAGTCGGGAGGCGAAAAAGACCGCATGAAAAAGCTCGAGGCAATCATCAAGCCCTTCAAGCTCGACGAGGTGAAGGAGGCCTTGCAGGAAGTTGGCCTGCAGGGAATCACCGTCACCGAGGCCAAGGGTTTCGGCCGCCAGAAAGGCCATACCGAACTCTATCGCGGCGCCGAATACGTCGTGGATTTTCTCCCCAAGGTGAAGATCGAAGTTGTGCTCGGCGACGACATGGTCGAAAAAGCCATCGAGGCGATCCGTCGCGCGGCCCAGACCGGCCGGATCGGAGACGGCAAGATTTTCGTTTCCAACATCGAAGAGGCGATCCGGATCAGGACTGGAGAATCCGGTGTCGACGCAATCTAACTAACCGCAGGCGGACGTCCTTGCGGGCAAATTCATCAAAAAGGGGATACGACCCATGACGACGGCCAAAGAAGTCATGAAAATGATCAAGGACAACGACGTGAAATACGTCGATTTCCGTTTCACTGATCCGCGCGGCAAATGGCAGCACGTCACTTTCGACAAGACGATGATCGAAGAAGACACCTTCGCCGAAGGCCAGATGTTCGACGGCTCATCGATTGCGGGATGGAAGGCCATCCACGAATCCGACATGTGCCTGATGCCGGATCCCGCGACCGCCTGCATCGATCCGTTCTTCGCCGAAACCACGATGGTCCTGACCTGCGACGTGATCGAGCCGACCACCGGCGAGCCCTACAATCGCGATCCGCGCGGCATCGCGAAGAAGGCGGAAGGGCTCGTGAAGTCGATGGGCATCGGCGACACGATCTACTTTGGTCCTGAGGCCGAGTTCTTCGTGTTCGATGACGTGCGCTATAGCGCCGAACCCTACAAGACCGGTTTCAAGGTCGACTCGATCGAATTCCCGACCAACTCCGACACGGCCTATGAGGGCGGCAATCTCGGTCACCACATCGGAATCAAGAAGGGCTACTTCCCGGTGCCCCCGCAGGACTCCGCACAGGACATGCGCGGCGAGATGCTTGCGGCCATGGCCAAGATGGGCGCCAAGGTCGAGAAGCATCACCATGAAGTGGCGTCCGCCCAGCACGAGCTCGGGCTGAAGTTCTCGCCGCTGACCTACATGGCCGACAACCTGCAGGTCTACAAATACTGCATCACCCAGGTCGCGCAGATCTACGGAAAAACGGCGACCTTCATGCCGAAGCCGATCTATGGCGACAACGGTTCGGGCATGCACTGCCACCAGTCGATCTGGAAGGGCGGCAAGCCGGTCTTCGCCGGCAACAAGTACGCCGACCTGTCCGAGACCTGCCTGCAGTACATCGCCGGCATCATCAAGCACGCCAAGGCGATCAACGCGTTCACCAACCCGACGACCAACTCCTACAAGCGGCTGGTCCCGGGCTTCGAGGCTCCGGTGCTGCTCGCCTACTCGGCGCGCAACCGTTCGGCCTCGTGCCGCATCCCCTACACCACCAATCCGAAGGCCAAGCGCGTCGAGGTCCGCTTCCCCGATCCGCTTGCCAATCCTTATCTCGGTTTTGCCGCGATGCTGATGGCCGGCCTCGACGGCATCAAGAACAAGCTCGACCCGGGTCCTGCGATGGACAAGGACCTCTACGACTTGCCGCCGAAGGAATTGAAGAAAATCCCGACCGTCTGCGGCTCGCTGCGGCAGGCGCTGGAATGCCTCGACAAGGATCGCGAGTTCCTCAAGACCGGCGGCGTGTTCGATGACGACTTCATCGACAGCTATATCGAGCTGAAAATGACCGAGGTGATCCGCTTCGAGCACACGCCGCATCCGGTCGAATACGAGATGTACTACTCGGCCTGAGTCGGGCATTGCGGGAACGAAAACGGGGCGCCCGGTGGGGCGCCCTGTTTGCTTTTGCGATTCGCGCCCACCGCCGCGTACCGGTCATCAACATCTCGGCCCGGCCAACTGTGGTCGCGCTGCCACACCCGTCTGGTTTCGTTAAGGAATCAGGCGATTCCGCACAACGAGGCAGCAATTGGCCAATATTTGTGCTCGGCCGTTGCTAACATCACAGAGCAATATCCCAAGCAGTGCTGGTCGACAGGTAGCGCTTGGTCGGCCGGGGCGAACCGAAACCAGTCATAAATCCGCGCGGGGCGGGGGATGTCATGACAATCAGAAAGACTATCGCAGCATCGTTTGCCGCACTCGGGCTCCTGAGCTCGTCCGCGCTGGCGGCGGACATCGTCACGAAGGCACCGAAGGCTCCTCCACCGCCAGCATCGTGTTTCGATCTGGCGTTCGGCGGCGGGTTGCAGAGCGACTACAACTTCCGCGGCATCTCGCAGAGCAACAGGGGCCCGAGCGCATACGCTTACGTCGAGCCGCGTTGCAACGTCACCAAGGACATCCAGCTCTATGCCGGCATCTGGGGCTGGAGCACGAGCCTGCCGACGACACCGACCGGCGAGTTCGATCTCTACGGCGGCATTCGTCCGACCTTCGGTCCGGTCGCCTTCGACTTCGGCTTCATCTACTATTGGTACCCGAGAGAGACGCAGGTGTTCTTCACCGACGGCACATTCACCTCGCTGACGCCGACGCCCACCGCGTTCCCGTTCACCGTGCGCGACAGCGATTTCTGGGAAATCTACGGCAAGGCGACCTGGACGGTGAATGACTGGCTCGCGATCGGGCCGTACGTCTATTATTCGCCGAACTGGCTCCAGACCGGTGCGCGCGCGACCTATGCGGGCTCGACCGTGAAGTTCACCCTGCCGTCGGCGTGGTTCCCATCCGACTGGGGCGGATACATCTCGGGTGAGGCTGCGCACTACTGGATCGGCACGTTCACGGCGTTCGGCACGCCGTTCGATCTGCCCGACTACACCACCTGGAACGTCGGCGCGGGCATCACCTACAAGGTCTTCACATTCGACCTGCGCTACTACGACACCGACCTGTCGCGCACGAACTGCTTCCTCCTGACCAGCGATCCCAACGGCGTAACGAGCGGATCTGGCCAGTCCAAGTGGTGCAGCTCGGCGATCATCGCGAAGTTCTCCTTCGACCTGACGGCGATGACGAACGTCAAATAAGCGTCTTAGAGCCTGACCGAAAATGAAACTGAGTCATTTCAATGAGTTGCGCGAGCCACCATCAAAGAGAAAACTCGTAACACTATCNNCATTTTGAGTCAGACTCTTAGACTTTCTTCCAAAACGGGCGGCGACCTACGGTTGCCGCCCGTTTCATTTGTGGCGTATGGCTGCCGATTCTATTTCTGCATAATACTTAGGCAATTGCTGACGTGGTCTTAGGCGGCTACGACGCCCCGCCCCGCCTCAGCTCCCTTGGCGGCTGGGCCGGGAGCCACAATACTCAGTCTGAGCAACGGCTGAGAGAAGGATTCCGGTGTCTGGCACGGAATTTGATTTGTTTTTGGGCGGGGCGCTAGCGGCTGCATCGGCATTGCGCGACGTCCCGTCTTCCCGCCACCGGCATCCACGCCGGGCGGGCCAACCCGGGGATGCAAACCCATGAAGATTGTCATGGCG
>PLJS01000042.1 GCA_003140315.1 Hyphomicrobiales bacterium | reverse complement strand
CCGTCGGGCTCGCCTCTCGGCCACCTTGCCGGGTTCACGGGAGGAATATCGAGTTTTTATTATTGGATTAAGAAAAATAGCTATCCAACTGATTTGCAGGTGCTTTGTTATAACTGCAACATGGGGAAGGCTCTTTATAAAATATGTCCTCACAAATGTCTTACGAGTTAGCATTACAGCTTAAAAAGCGGGGTTTCCGCAAGAAACATCTCAGTGGGTTTACGTAGAAGTCGGCCGTGAGTGGCCGCCCAGCCTCATCCTCCGACAAGCTGGTTATGGTGGCGCAACACCGACCGCTGCCCCCACCCTCGAAGAACTCATAGAAGCGTGTGGGGAGAACTTGAGAATGCTCGTCAATATTCCCGAAGTTGACCAACAGAAGCATGAATGGGAAGCGCACGACGACTGCATGGAGCATATGACTTTTGGTGCCACCCCGACCGAAGCCGTAGCCCGCTTGTGGCTGGTGCTTAACAAGAAGATATGAGCCAGCTGGCCCTCAAAGATCGGCTAGCCGCATACTTCCGCCGCCATCACTCGGAGTGGATTTCATCGGGCGACATCCAGCGCCTCGCGTCCGCGAACACGACCTACACGCCGTCGAATGTTTCGCGGCGATTGCGCGAACTGGAGAACGAGGGTGTCTTGGAGGTTCAGTACCGGAAGGGTCATGCGTGGTATCGCGCCAAGCCGACGATGGACGAGTGGTTCGATAGATTGCCGGTGCAGGAGGTCGCCAACTTGGGCGCCCCGGCGCGCGCAACTTTCGGGGCGGCACGCGCCGGGACTTCCTTGAACCGTCAACCGCAACCGATCCAAGGCCGCTAGAGGGTAACAGATGGAACGAGGCCGCCAACTAGGGCCGCGTTTTTGTCACCGCTACTTTCTCCGTGACCAAAATCGTTGTCGCAGCGTTTGCTTGGTCGGTGCCCGCGGTACCTTCGCCGGTGTTCGTGCCACTTCCGTCGACCCGGAGGCGGCCAGCCGAAGTCGCGNNGAGAGCCACAACGAGCGGCTGGGATGGAGACTGCGTTCTTCGATCATTGCTAACTGGACCATGCTGGCCCCCCGTTAGCTACGACGGCAACCCTAGGCCCTCTTGGGCGGCGTGTGTGAATCAATTGTGGCCATGCGTCCACCACCAATTCTGTGGTATTTGGCGTCGCGTAAGAACGCACCAACGGGCCGGGTTAGCTCAGCCGGTAGAGCACTTGATTTGTAATCAAGGGGTCGGGGGTTCGAATCCCTCACCCGGCACCAATGCCAAACTGGTGCCAAGCCCGACAAAACATTGAGTTGTTTCAATAGGTTATTGGAGTTGGCTCGCGGTTTACAAAACCGCTGCTCTACCGCTGAGCTAACTCGGCAAGCGCCGCCGACGCGGCCATATAGCAGCATCAGCCGTCCTTGCGAAGGTTCGCGGCCTCATCGTGTGACGTCGGCGCTTATCGCCCCAGCTCGCTCATGGTCGAACGTCCGAGGTTCGCGCTCACCATCAGCTTCGTGCGGAAATGAGTGAGCGATATGACGACGCAGACCAGCGCCGCGAAGACGACGATGATCGCCAGTCCGCCGTATGCATCCGAGCGGCGAGGGCGCGTCGGGACGACGTATAGATTCGGGCGCCGCATCGCGGACCTCCCTGCATTCTTTATTGCGGCGATCTTCTGCCGATCGCGAGGATTAGGCAACTCCCGTCAATGGGCTTCATGCGGGCTGCGGGATGCCGCAGGCGCACGGCGCGGCACCGGGTTCGCGGCGGCGACGCGGATCAGCCAGTCGGCGGTCTTGATGAGCGTCGCGCGCGACGCCCAATCCGCCTTTTACCAGTGCTGGGTCAAGAGCCGGCTCGCCTTGTCGAGGAGCACGTTGTCCTCGCCGCCCGCGCGCCGCTGGCGCTCGATCAGCGCCATGGCGTCGCCGCGCGCCTGGTTAATCGCGGCCGGGCGCAGCTTCGGCGGCGGCTTTTGTCGGGGCAGGCGCAGCGTCTTCTTCGGCATGGAACGCGCTTCACGTCGGTTCGCACCGGAAGCAGAACGCCCCGCCGAAGCGGGGCGTCCGTTAGCGTGGCCGGCGGCGCGCGCCGCCGGCGATGACGCGAACCCGCTAAATGTGCGTGATGTCGCGGTCCTTGGTCTCGGGCAGGAAGATCAGCGCCACGATGAAGCTCATCGCCGCGATGATGATCGGATACCAGAGGCCGGAGTAGATGTTTCCGGTCGCCGCCACGATCGCGAACACGATCGCCGGCAGGAAGCCGCCGAACCAGCCGTTGCCGANNCCGATGTGATAGGGCAGCGACATGCCGGTGTAGCGGATGCGGGTCGGGAACAATTCGACCAGCCAGGCCGCGATCGGGCCGTACACCATCGTGACGTAGACCACGAGGATGAACAGCAGCACGGTCGTCATCACGTAGCTGATCTCGTCCGGCTTCGCGCCGGCCGGATAGCCATGCTTGGTGATGGCGTCGTTCAGGTCCTTCACGAAGGTCGGCGTGCCGGCCGTGAGGATCTGGTCACCGACCTTCACGGTCACCGGAGCGCCGGGTGCCGCCGTCTCGTTGTTGTAGTTCACCGAGCGTGCGACCAGCGCCGACTTCGCGACGTCGCACGGGCCGGTGTAGCTCTCGGTGCCGGTCAGCTTGAGCTGGAACGAGCAGGCGGCGGGATCGGCGACGACGGTCACCGGTGCTGCCGACAGCGCCTTCTCGAGCGCCGGGTTGGCGAAGTGCGTGATGCCCTGGAACAGCGGGAAGTAGGTCACGACCGCGAGCAGGAAGCCCGCCATCATGATCGGCTTGCGGCCGATCTTGTCCGACAACCAGCCGAACAGGATGAAGCCCGGCGTCGCGAGCAGGAGCGCGATCGCGATCATGATCTGGGCCGGAACGGCCGGGACCTTGATGGTCTGGGTGAGGAAGAACAGCGCGTAGAACTGTCCGCCGTACCACACGACCGCTTCGCCGGCCGTCGCACCAAGCAGTGCAAGAAGCGCGATCTTGCCGTTGGTCCAATTGCCGAACGCCTCGGTGAGCGGCGCCTTGGAGCGCGTGCCTTCGTCCTTCATCTTCTGGAACAGCGGCGACTCGGCAAGCTTGAGCCGGATCCAGATCGACACGACGAGCAGGACGGCCGAGAGCAGGAACGGAATGCGCCAGCCCCAATCGTTGAAATCCGCCTCGCCCATCGCGGTGCGGATGCCGAGAATGAGCAGCAGCGCCATGAACAGGCCGAGCGTCGCGGTGGTTTGAATCCACGACGTGTAGAGGCCGCGTTTGCCCATCGGCGCGTGCTCGGCGACGTAGGTCGCGGCACCGCCGTACTCGCCGCCCAGCGCCAGGCCCTGCACCAGGCGCAGCGCAATCAGCAGGATCGGGGCCGCGACGCCGATGGCGCCGTAGGTCGGCAGCACGCCGATCAGGAACGTGCCCAAGCCCATCAGCGTCATGGTGACGAGGAAGGTGTATTTGCGGCCGATAAGATCGCCCAACCGGCCGAAGAACAGCGCGCCGAACGGGCGCACCGCGAAGCCGGCCGCGAAGGCAAGCAGCGTGAAGATGAAGGCGAGGTTCGGTGCGACGCTGGCGAAGAACTTGCCCGCGAGGATCGCGCCCAGCGTGCCGTAAATGTAAAAGTCGTACCACTCGAACACCGTGCCGAGCGACGACGCGAAGATGACGAGCCGGTCGTTCTGGTGTGTGCCGACCCGCTCGGAGTCGACTGCCAAGGTTGCCATGGGCGATTTCCCCCCGTTTTGAACGTTTCATTGAGGACCGGGCCCGCGCGCGACGAGTCGCGCCAGAACCCTCCCGATCCAACGCTAGTCCCAGTGGACCGAAACGTCTGTGCGCCACTCGTTGTAGGTCGAAAGTCTAGTATCATATCATTTTCACATTGATATCGCTCATATTTTCGGAGATCACGGCGCGTTGATCGTGGCTGTGACGCGAAGTCTTGCCCCCATGGCAATTCGTCGCTGCGTAGTGCGCATGGGCGACATCCGATGCGCGAGCGGAGTATCCGCTCCGCGCCGCCGGGCGGAGTGTCTCCGTTGTCGCGCAGGAAAAATCAGCCACGGCCGATTAATGTTACCGATTGATTTCGCTCGCGCATTAACCGCTTCCGAGCGCGCTTTTCGCTAAAGCTGACGACGAGTTATCCGTCTCGCGTCAGGCCAATCATGCGTATCGGTCTCATCGTCATCGTCAGCGCGGCGTTCGCCGTGTCGTTGCATGGGACGATGCCGGCAGCGGCATCGGAGACCGGCCCGGTGATCGTCGTTCCGGGGCGTCCCGGCGTGCCGGTGATCATCGACGGCGTCGACGTGACCGGCGCGGTCGTCTCCGGAGACTGGGGCCTCGCACATCCCGGCCGCGGCGACGTGGTGATCGACGGCGCGGTCGGATACGCGCAGCCGTGGATCGCGGGCGCCTATTATCCGGCGACCGGGCATGCGCCGCGCTATGGACGCCAGGAGATCGAACCGCCGCCGCATCCGCGGCCTTCGACGGCGTTCAGCCGGACCTGGTCGGCGGAATCCGACATGACGCATCCGGTCACCGAATATCCGCCGCTCAATCCACCGCCCGTGATCATGGCGCCGCGCGGCGCGCCGCGCGATCGCAAGCCACACGATCACAACCCTTGAACCCATCCGCCCGGCGAGGGGCGGCAATCAGAGTGGGGGCTGAACCCCAAGTCACAGGTTCCTTTCGCCGAGGAGCCATTTGGTAACAGGGAGCGTAAAATGTTTGGACGTCCCGTCCGTCTGTTGTCGATGGCCGCGGTTGCGGCGATCGGAAGCATGCTGTCCGTCGCCGATGCGTCGGCCGGCTGCATGAGCTGCGGCTGCAATGCACCCGTGGTCTACAGCTATGCCTATGCGACGCCGTGTGCGGCCTACGCGCCGCCCATGTACGTGATCAACCAGGGCCCGGCCTACACCATGCCGGTCCCGATCGCCGCCGAGCCGACGCCGGCCTACAGCTATCCCTATGTCGGCGCGACCACGTCGTATTATGGCGCCGAGCAGCCCTATTACGCCGAACAGCCGTACTACGGGCATCCGCGCTGGCATCACCGCCATTACGCGTCGCGCTATAACTACGAAGGCCCGGGCTATCGCTATGACGTGCCCGGCTATCGGCCGCACGGCGTGCGCGTGTTCCGGCCGCACATCGGTCCGGGCCGCCTCTATGGCGATCGCCTGCACCGCAACGGTCCGCGCTTCGCGCACATGCCGCACCCGCGCATGATGATGCCGCACCACATGCAGCACATGCACCCGATGTACATGCGTGGCCCGGCGCCGGGCTATGTGCAGCCGATGCACGGTCCGAAAGGTCCGCACCTGAAGAAGCCGATGCACTAAGCGACATCGCAATCGTTCAAGTTACGCGGCGGGCCAAAAGCCCGCCGCTTTCGTTGGTGTGCCCGCGCTCATAGTGCGTCGCCACGCGCCGACTTTGCTTGGCTTTGCATGATCTCCGTGAGGTCGAGGTCGCCGAACCATGCAGCGCCGTTGCCCGTCATGACGAGACCGATCACGAATGAACCTGCTGCCTCCGGCACGTCGGCTTCGACCGCAAACGTCGCCCACTGCGGCGACTGCACGGGCTCATCGCTCGACGTGGCGGTGGCGATGGGCGCGACGAAAAACACGGATTCGCCTTCGTCCGATTTCGGCAGAACCTGCAGATACAAGAGCGCGCCGGCCCCGATCTCTGTCGCTTCGGTCCGGATCGCGGCGGCAAACCTCAATCGCTGTCCATGAAAATCCTGCGCTGAAATCGTCTGGATAAGCCTGCCGTCGCCCCATCGCCACGGGGCGTCGCGCGACAGGCGCACCGTGCGCCCTCTGCGCGGGGAAGGCTCCTTAGAGCCGACGGTAACGTGCGTGAACCTTCGATGGGCGCCAGCCGTCCGCCATCCCGTCGGAACGCCATCGCCGGACAGCTCCAGATTCGACGGCGCCGGCAACACGACGCGATCAGGAGGAGGGAGAGACGGCCGGTTTGGACGCGTCGCCGTGGTCTCGGCAACGAACATAACAGCGTCGAAATATTCGCGCGGCTTGATCGTATTGGTATAAGTGACCCCCAGCTTGTTATCGCTTGGAAAGCCGTAGATTCCCCCGATCACCCGCATCGGCATCTCGGATGCGAGCCATGCGGCGACCGGACCTTCGCGGGGCGCGTCAGCGAGATCGCGAGCAAGCAGCGGCAGTCCGGCTTGCGCGAGGACGGCATCAAAGCTGCTGGGCGGCGCGGCAGGCACAGTGTGGTCCGCGAGTTCACCTGCCGAATAGGCACGCGCCAGAAATGCGCCCCGGTCGAACGAGGTGCCGATCACGCGTTGCGCATGCCCGACGATTTCGTCGAGGTATCCGCCCATGGACTTGCCGTCGTCGTACGTGGCGCGCGACGCGTGGGCGTTGTGCGACAACAGCACGGCCTTCGCGTCGGGGTCTTCCGCCTCCAGGAGTGCGCAAACGTTTTCCGCCATCACCCGGTCGTGAGACGTATACCTCCGATCGATCTCGAACCGCGCGGCCTGGTCGAGGACTTTCGCCTGGAGCCGGCCCAGGTGCCAGTCGAGGGGGCTCGTCGCGGCGACCCATTGGGACTGTTGTTGCGCAAAGGCGGCGCGCACCCGCGAGACACAGGCGAACACAGCGTCGCGCCGGCTCTCCGCAAGCTGCCCGAACAAGCTCGCGGTGAAATCGCTCGTCAGCGGCGCAAGCACGGCCCTGCATTCCGCCGCAAGATCAGGCGCGACGCGCGCGAGAAAGTCGATCAGCCCCAGCGCCGCAACGGCGGGAAAATCCGTGACGAAACCGTAGAATTTGACCTTGCGGGTATTGTTGGCGTTCCACCACCGCATCCATTCGATCAGATCGAGTACTTCTTCGGTGTCCCAGACCCAATAGCGCGTGCCGGTCAGCGCATCGGCGGCATTGCCGGTGCCGTCCAGCACATCGGCATTGACCGCAAGTGAATCAGGAAAAGGTGCCTCGATAGCGAGCATCGTGAAGCCGAGTTCGGCGACGCAGAATTCGAACAGCCGGTGCTTGAGCTTGCGGAATTCGCGCGTGCCGTGCGTCGCCTCGCCGAGCGACACGATGCGCGCGTCGCCGATGATCGAGCGAAACGGCTCCAGGTCCTTGAGCCCGCTGCGCGGTTCCACCGCGGCCAGCGGGATCGCCGCGGTGCGGATCCATTCGACCACGGACTTGTCTGGAACTCCGACGCAGGTCTCGTTCATTGTGGTGCCATGGTCCGGCTGATCCGCAGCAGGGATATTCGGCCGCCATTGAGGGAAGACCGGACGCATCGTGCAACAACGTTCTCATGCCGAAGCGCTCATGCCGGGTAACCGCAATGAAAGCTTGTCGCCTTATTCTCGGCAAATGAGGTAGCGAAGAAGGAGTTCTGCTTCTGGAACGTCTCGGAAGGCAACTTAACTCGATGATTGATATTGCCAAATTCGGCGAGCGCGTCCATTGACGGCTGCTTGATGCAACGGCCGGCCGTCCTCACGAGAAAATTGCTTCTTGTCGTCGCGCTCCTGACGCTTGCGGGCTGCGCATCGCTGGCCCGAGTTCCGTCGACTAAGGAACAACAGGCCGTCGCGACCATTCCGGGCATCCCGAACGCGCGCGTGTGGTCGGACGACCGCGCCGATACGCTGCTGGCGCGCGCAAGATCGGACGTGCGCGCCGACGCGACGGGTCGCGCTGGCGCCATCAACGTGCTGGCGCTGTCCGGCGGAGGCTCCAACGGAGCGTTCGGCGCCGGCCTCCTGATCGGCTGGTCGGACCGCGGCACGAGGCCCGCGTTCACGGTGGTGACGGGCGCGAGCGCCGGAGCGCTGATCGCGCCCTTTGCATTTCTCGGTTCGGCCTATGATCCCGTGCTCAAGAGCCTGTTCTCGGAAGGGATTGGCGACGAGCTACTCCAGATCGACGGCCTCTCCGCCATTTTCGGTGCGGGCGTGTTTAAGACCGAACCGCTGAAGCGGCTGGTCGCGCG
Source organism: Hyphomicrobiales bacterium (assembly GCA_003140315.1). Taxonomy (GTDB): domain Bacteria; phylum Pseudomonadota; class Alphaproteobacteria; order Rhizobiales; family Xanthobacteraceae; genus PALSA-894. Next base: position 4,131 of record PLJS01000042.1, on the reverse strand, counting down.
CTACGTCGATGAAGAATTGCTCGGGCGCATCGCCGCCGAATACCGCAAGGGCCGGCGGCTCCTGGTCGTGACCACCAACCTGGACGCGCAGCGCACCGCAGTGTGGGACATGGGCGCGATCGCGTCGAGCGGCTCGCCCGGCGCGCTCGCCCTGTTCCGCGACGTGCTGGTCGCCTCGGCGAGCGTGCCGGGCGTCTATTCGCCTGTGCTGATCAATGTCGAAGGCGAAGGCCGGAACTTCGACGAGATGCATGTCGATGGCGGCGTGCGCGCCAACCTTCTCGTCGTGCCGGAATCGCTGCTGCTCTCCAGCGTTCCGCCACCGGCGTCGGGCGTTCATCCGCGCGTCTATATCCTGATGAACAACAAGCTGGAGCAGGACTTCGAGGTGGTCGAAAGCAAGACATTGGCGATCGTGTCGCGCGCGTTCACCACGGCCGTAAAGGCGAATACCCAGAACACGCTGATCGCGACGTACGACTTCGCGCGCCGCAACAAATGGGACTTCAATCTGGCGTCCATCGGCGCCGAATATCCCACCACGACGTCGATGGGCTTCGACAAGACCTACATGCACCAGCTTTTTCAGTACGGCTACGATCAAGGTTATCAGGGCTCGCCGTGGCGCAAGACATTACCTTCCACATATACGGTGCCGAGCGCATCGCCCCCGCGCACCGTGACGCGATGAGGTCGCGCGCTCGCTTTCGTCGTTGCGGTCACACGCGGGCGCGCTAGGCGCGACGTCGGGTGATGGCCCATCGCGACATTTCGCTTACGCATGAGCTGAATCTCGTTGGAAACCGTGCTCTTGCCCGGTCATCGCGAGGCAAGACAATCGTTTCCGTCACGCCGCGGATGCGGCGACCCGCGTGGTGGCGACATAAAGCGCGACCGCGGCCGCGTTCGATACGTTGAGGCTCTTGATCGTGCCCGGAAGATCAAGCCGCGCGCGGATATCGCAGGTCTGCCGCGTGAGCTGGCGCAGGCCGCGCCCTTCCGCGCCGAGCACGAGTGCGAGCGGCAGGCGCAGATTGCTCGATGCGAGCTCGGTCTCGCCCTCGCTGTCGAGGCCCACGGTAAGGAACGAGCGCTCCTTCAACTCGGCGATCGCGCGCGCGAGGTTCGCCACCGTGACGATCGGTACGTATTCGAGCGCGCCGGAGGCGGACTTCGCCAGCACGCCGGTTGCCTCGGGCGAGTGGCGCGCCGTCGTGATCGCGGCGGCGACGCCGAAGGCCGCGGCGGAGCGCAGGATCGCGCCGACATTGTGCGGATCGGTGATCTGGTCGAGCACCAGCACGATGCCTTCGGCCGCGAGGTCCTCGAGCGCGGGCGAGGGCAGGGGGTCGGCCTCGACCAGGAGGCCCTGATGCAGGGCATCCGGGCCGAGGCGGAGCTGGATCGTCTCCGGCCGCACGATCTCGGGCGCGACCGCGGGCTTGAGGCCTTCCTCGGTCAGCCGCCGGGCGGCGTTCTCGGTCGCAAAAATCTTGCGGATGGTCCGCTGCGGGTTTGCCAGCGCGGCCGCGACCGTGTGCCAGCCGTAAAGTATCGCGACGCCGTCGGGGATCGGCGGTCGCACGGGCTTGGGCTTGGGCGCGAAGCGCGACTTGTCGGACTTGTCGCGCGGCGAGCGCGAAGGCTTTCCGGCGGGCCCGGGGCCGCGGTGTGCTTTTGGATTCCAACGTCCTTCGCGCATCGTGCGTCCATCTCACGGGTGGCTGCGTCTGGCAACGACACCGCGGCATTTTGATTGCAATATGTCAGCGGTCAACGTCGGATGATCCAGGCGCAGGACTGCGGTTTGGAAACGATCTGCGCGCGAACCGCCACGGCCGCGGCGACCAGTCGATCATCGAGGGTTTCCGGATCGCCCACGTCCCGTGTCACCAGGCCCAGGCGTGCGATCTGAGGCAGCATGCTTTGATAGGTCATGGCCGACAGTCGCCACAGCGGAGACTGGGAGCCGCCGGCGATCGACTCCCAGATCAATCGAGGCGTCGGCAAACCAGCCTCTTGGAAGCAGGAGACCAATCGCCCTCCAACATCGCGATGGGGCAGGCGCGCGATCACGCCCTGTTCGCGCTGTTCGAGACGCAAGCCGATGGACACCGCCGCCATGAGGTTCCTCGCCATGGGTTGACACCCGGATTGGCCGCCACCATAACACCGGCCCGCGGGAATCCCGCTCACGAGCGCGGGGCTCCTGGCATTTTGCCTCGAAATTCCATGAGGTTGGCGAGCGGGGGAATGTCCCGAGCGGCAAAGGGGGCGGACTGTAAATCCGCTGGCTACGCCTTCGTAGGTTCGAGTCCTACTTCCCCCACCACCTCCAAAAAAAGGCATTGAAAATACTATGGAATTTGACTTGATGCCCTCACCTTCTCACGGGTGAGGGAATACACCGTTCATGCTTCCTTCCCCTTCCATGAGAGTTTTCCGATAGCGTTGGTCGAGAGCGCCTCGCGGTCTGCCGACTGCGTGTAGTGCGACGCCATCCGGCCGCCGCGCCACCCGAAGATGGCCTCCAGTTGCGCCACCGTGGCTCCCTGGATAGCGGGAGCAAAGCGGCGGCAGGGTCGCCATCCCATTCGGGCCATCATCGATGCGGTGTCGCATGCTGACCGAAGAAGCAAAAGCCGTTGGGTCCGGGCTCTGAGGTATGCTTGGCGTGAACGGCGCAACTGGACCAACTTGAAGCAATGCATCCGCGCCAACGGCGGCATCGCGGGCTGCGCGGACAGATGGGCGGAGCTACGGGCGGAAATGCGAACGCCCTCTGGTTACGTGCGGGTGGGTGGCGAGCACCGCGTACCGCTCATCCCGCTTTTTGTTGGAGTGGAGATGCTCGCTCCGTTGGGACAGGCCAATGAAGCTTCGTGAGCTCGATGTTGTAAACCGTTTCTAACTTGCGCACCTCCACGTATCGTCAAGGTCTCCGCAAACTCGTTTGGTAATGATGAAGCATGCCGGTGAGCTCCCTGGTCATTTCCCATTGGCTATTGTTTCGAGATCATGAAACCATTTATTTGAGCGCACTGCTCAATCTGCGTAGGCACATTTGGTGTTACGATTAGGGTGCAACCGTCGATATCCGCTACGATATATAGAAGATTATACAGAACGCTTGATTTACATGTTATCTCCATGCCTGCATCACAGTCTGCGGTCTGCCCCACTGCCTGGCTGAGACGCATCCCTATACGGTTACCGACGGCATCCGTTGAGCTCTGGTCCGCAGATATAATTGCGACAACAACGATTCCGGTATCATCATAGTGAACTGCGAACGACCCATCTCTGCCGGTTACTATCACGCAAATCGAGCAGTCTTCTCCAGCGGTCGACATCACTTTATAGCCGGTAAATCGTTGCGTGAGATCGACGATAGGTAGGCGTTCACCCAAGCGGAGGACAAGGCTTGCTTGCCGAGAATGGGTAATTTGGTTGCTGGAGTAGACAAAATAACCGCGGTCGTTCGCGCAGCCGTCTCCCGCGAACAGGACGAATAGAAATGACAGGGCGAGTATCAAGCGTTTCATGTTCGACCGTTCATCTCTTGTAACCCATCGTGCGCCTGACGCCAGCCATTAAATGTAGTCCAGCGTCGTTGACAGTACGGGTATAGAGCACGAGTTCCGCACATCCCTTGACGTGCATACCAACCGATGTTCTTTCCCTGTAAGGCACCGAAATCCGTCTCGTAGGCGGGCATGTCGTCGCCTTTTCAAGATCATTGAACTCCAAACGAACATAGACATTGAATCACAGCTCTCCTCGATGAATCTTTAGATATTTCAGTTACTTTGTTGATATTGATTGCGCTTTTCGGCGATTGTGACTAGCGTAATCATCGCGTGTGATAGCGCTGAAAAACCAAGGCGGCCCGCATGTCGGGTGGCCCGCCGAATGCAACACTCCGCTTCGGCCTACGGGTGCGGCTAACGGCGCGCTTCGATGGGGAATAAGCGGGGCGTTTACCTTGTTTTCATGCTATCACCCACCCGGCACCAGGAGGTGCCGGTCAGCGAAGCTATTGCTGATGGGGAGAGGGCTCATGAAAGCCGCCAGCTTGGTTGCAGCAATTCTAGCGTTCGTTGCTACGAACTGTTTCGCGGAGTCAACCGC
>PLJS01000148.1:6806-7682 GCA_003140315.1 Hyphomicrobiales bacterium | reverse complement strand
CGCTCGGCGAATGGGTGCTGCGCCAGGCGTGCAGCGAGGCGGCGCGCTGGCCCGACTCGATCACGGTCGCCGTCAACCTCTCGCCGGTGCAGTTCCGCAACCGCTCCCTGGTCGCGACCGTGACGCACGCGCTGGCGGCCGCCCGCCTCGCGCCACATCNNGACTTCGGCACCGGCTACTCGTCGCTCAGCTATCTGCGCAGCTTCCCGTTCGACAAGATCAAGATCGACCGCTCCTTCATCAAGGACATCGAGCGCAGCCGCGACTCAGCCTCGATCATCCGCGCGATCGCGAGCCTGGGCGCGAGCCTCGGCATCGAGACCACGGCGGAAGGCATCGAAACCGACGAGCAGCTCGACCTGGTGCGGCGCGCCGGCTGCACCGAGATGCAGGGCTATCTGGCAAGCCGGCCGGTCCCGGCCGCCGAACTCGCAGACCTGATCGCGCGCTACCGCTGCGAGGAAGCCGCGGCGTAAAGCGCTGCCTTGCGCAAACACGCCGGACACAGGCAATCCTCGGCCAAGCCCTCCGCCGGCATCGGCAGCCGAAAATCCTCCGCCGCGCACCAGCACGAACCGGTCGCGGCGCCGCAGTCGAATGCCGCGCCGCAGCGCACGCAGGCGAGGCGCCGCATCGCGGGCAAGCGAGATGAAGGCTCACTCATGGGGCCATCTTGGGCCGCGGCCCGCGTCGGGAAAAGGGTTATTCGCGTCACGCGGATTTCGCGCAACAGCTATTCTCCGCGCGCGCCGCGTCGGCATGTCCTCGCGCCGGCATTGTGCTAGAACCGCGCCGATCCATTCACGCGTTCTGAGGGCACTTATCCATGATCGACCTGCATTACTGGACCACGCCGAACGGCCACAAGATCACGAT
>PLJS01000148.1:0-6788 GCA_003140315.1 Hyphomicrobiales bacterium | reverse complement strand
CCGATCTCGGTGTTCGAGTCGGGCGCGATGCTGGTCTATCTCGCCGAGAAGACCGGCAAGTTCATGCCGAAGGATCTGCGCGAACGCACCGCGGTGAGCGAATGGCTGTTCTGGCAGATGGCCAATCTCGGGCCGAACTCCGGACAGAACAATCACTTCAGCAATTACGCGCAGGAGAAGATCCAATACGCGATGGACCGCTACCATAACGAGGTGAACCGGCTCTACGGCGTGCTCGACCGGCGGCTGGCCGACAACGAATACATGGCGGGCGCCTATTCGATCGCTGACATGGCGAGCTATCCGTGGGTGATCATCCACGAGCGCCAGCATCAGAAGATCGAGGACTTCCCGCACATCAAGCGCTGGCTCGACGCCATCAAGGCGCGGCCCGCGGTCGAGCGCGCCTACGCGAAGGCAAAAGAGATCAATCCGAATCCGGGCGGCATCCGCACCGCCGAGGAACGCGCGATCCTGTTCGGCCAGACCGCGGCGTCGGTTCAGTCGGCGGTGAGGTAGGTTTCTTTCTTCACCTCTCCCCGCTTGCGGGGAGAGGTCGGATCGCGAAGCGATCCGGGTGAGGGGCATCTTGGTATCGCCAGAAGCCCCTCACCCGCCTCGGACCTTCGGTCCTCGGCGCCCTCTCCGCGCTTCGCGGGGCGAGGGAAAGAACGTCAAGTCCCGCGGCCCCACAGCCCGCAATAGCGCCGCGCCAGCATCGGCAGGCCGGCCTCGTAGCCGGGCAAGGTGGCGTATTTCAGCATCTTGTAATCCTTCTCCACCGCGTCCCAGCACTTGCCGTCCTGGCCGAGCTTTTTGATCTCGGCGGAGGCGGTCTGATAGAGCGCGAGGACATCCTGCGCGTCCTGCCGAGTGCCGAGACGGCCGCCGGGCTGGCCCGGATGGCCGGGGATCAGGCGGTCCCAGTCGAGCGCCAGCACCTTCTTGATGAAGGCTTCGGTCTCGATCGGATAGAAGTCGATCATGCCGCGTCCCGGGAACGCGCCGACCGGGATGGTGTCGACCACGAAGATGATCTTCTCCTTCGGCAGCCGCATCACGATGTTCGAGTCTGAGTGGTTGGGCCCGAGATAGAGCAGTTCCAGCGTGGTACCGCCGAGCGTGATCACCTTCTTGCCGTCGAAGGATTCATCCGGCAGCACGGTGTTCGGGTCGCCGAGCGGGGCCAGATGCACGCGGACGTTCTTGTGCGCGATGATGCGCGCGCCCGCGTCCTTGAACGGTTTGCCGCCGGCGATGTGGTCGTAATGATGGTGGCTGTAGATCAGGTATTTGATCGGCTTGTCGGTGATCTTCCTGATCTCGTCCACGTAGGTCTGTCCGCCGGTCGGCCGGCCATAGGCGATCGGATCGGTGGCGATGACGCCGTCCTTGGTGACGACGAACATCGACTGATGATTGCCGTTGCGGAAAATGTAGACGTTGTCGGTGCCCTCGACCTTGGTGGTGGCGAATAGCGGCGCCTGGGCGATGGCCGGCCCGATGGCCGCGAGCAGTGCGATCGACGCGGCGCCAAGCAAGATACGCATGAGTGTCTCCCCCTGTTTTCTCAAAGCTTGAGCGCCGCCATGCTCGGTCAGCAGCGGGCGGCGCTCAAGTCACGCTTGCTTGAATGAGAGATGAAGGGTTGCGGTTCGCTCCGGCCTGACTCCCTCCCCCTGAAAGGGCGAGGGTTGGGGAGGGGGGTCCGCGGCGGCTTCGTCGCCTGACCCCCACCCGACGCACTTCGTGCGTCGACCTCCCCCTTTCAGGGGAAGGTGAAGAAAAGCAAGTCAGGGCTACTTCTGCCCCTTCACGCGGAAGATCACCGGCAGCGTGAAGGTGAGGCCATCGTCGGCGATCAGCGCGGGCGGTGGCGGCACAGGATCGGAGCGCTTGAGCATCGCGAGCGCCGCCTCGTCGAACGACACATCGCCCGAGCTTCGCGCCACGCTCGACGACAGGATGTGGCCGGTGCGGTCGAGCACGAACGTCACCACGATCTCGGCGCTCTTGTTGGCGCGGTCCGCCGGATAGCGCTTGTGGAGGTTGAAATGGGCGGAAAGCTCCTTCTGCCAGGTCAGGATCGCGCGCCGCGCGCTGTCGCCGATCCCTTGCGCGGGCGCGACCGAGCGCGGCGCCTCCGGGGCGGCCGTGACGCTCGGAGCCGCGGTCGCCTCGGCGGCGATCGATTCCTGCGATGGCGCGGTCGGCACCGCGGCGATCTGTGGCTCGTCTTCTTTCGGCTTGTTGGAGTCGTTCGGCGTGACGATCCGGTCGGGATCGTCGGTCTCGGTCGGCGTGTCCTTCGGCAGCTCGGTCTGCTCGACCACCGCCTTCTGCTGCTGCACGGCGGGCGACGCCGCGGAAGCGTCGGCATCCGGACCGGGCGGCAGGTCGGTCGGCTCGCTGTGCGGCGACATCAGGTCCATGCCGATCTCGATCGCGGGCGCGCCGAGCGCGTCGTCCTCCTCGTCGGCGCTGAAGTGCGCAACCGCGAGCGCCACGCAGGCCGCATGGATCGCGATCGCGCCGAGCGCGGCGAGAATCCAAAGGCGCAGCGGCGCCGGGCGGGAGAGTTCAGGTTCGGACATCGCAACGCCCGTGATGTTCAAGGCTTCGCGGCCGGCGCATCGGGCACGCCCTCAAGCGCGACCAGCGCCACCTTCAGATAGCCGCCGGCGCGCAACCGTTCCAGCACGTCCATCAGCTCGCCGTAGGGCACGGCGCGGTCGGCGCGCAGGAAGATGCGCCGGTCCTTGCCCTGCTCCGGCGCGGCATCGAGCGTGCGCACGAGATCGACGCGCTTGACTTGCGTCTCGCCGATCGCGACCGCGAGGTCGGCCTTGATGGTCACGTAGGTCGGCTTGTCGGGTTTCTTCAGCGGCGTCGCGGTCGAGGTCGGCAGGTCGACCGGCAGGTCGACGGTCGAGAGCGGGGCCGCGATCATGAAGATGATCAGCAGCACGAGCATGACGTCGATGAACGGCGTCACGTTGATCTCGTGCGCCTCGTCGAATTCGTCGTCGCCGTCGCTGATCGAGACCGCCATCGCTCACTCCGCGGCGCGCGAGAGCATCGAGCCGTTGGCGCGGTCGAGATCGCGCGACAGCAGGCGGGAGACCGCGCCGGAGGCACGCGCGACGAGCTCGAGATAGCTGCGCGAGCCGCGCGCGAAGTGATTGTAGAAGATCACGGCCGGGATCGCCGCGACGAGGCCGATCGCGGTCGCGAGCAGCGCCTCGGCGATGCCGGGGGCGACGACTGCGAGGTTCGTGGTCTGCGCCTTCGAGATCCCGATGAAGCTGTTCATGATGCCCCAGACGGTGCCGAACAGGCCGACGAAGGGCGAAGTCGAGCCGATGGTCGCGAGCAGGCCCATGCCGGTGCGCGCGACGCGCTGCTCTGCGCGGATGATTTCGGCAAAGCGGGACTCCGCGCGCTCCTTGATGCCGGCCTCGGCGAGCGTGTCGCTCGACATGCGCACCTCCGCGATCGCGGCGGCGAGGAGCGTCGCGACCACGTTGCGGCTCTTGCCCAGCGCGAGCTGTGCTTCGGCGAGCGTGCGCGCCTTGGCGATCGTTGCCAGCGCCGCGTTCACGCGCCGCCGCGCGAGGAACAGTTGCAGCGTCTTGCCGAGGAAGATGGTCCAGGTCACCAGCGACGCGAAGGCGAGGCTCACCATCACGGCCTTCACCAGGATGTCGGCGGAGAGGAACATCGACCAGGGCGAGAGGTCGCGCGGCACGCGCGCGGCGGGAAGCTCGCGCGCCGCCTCGGGGGCGGTGGGCGTTTGCGCGGCTGGTGTTGGCGCCGACGCGGCCGGCAGCGTCACGCCGGGCGCCGGCGCCGTCTGCGCGTGCGCGGCGGGCGCGAGCACCGCGAAGGCGAGCGCGATCAGCAACACGGCGCGGAATTGGAACTTCGTCATACCTCGGCCCAGTGGCGCATGCGCTTGTGATCGACGCCGGTCGATTTGACCGTTTCGGGATCGTCGCGGCCGAGCCGATACCGGGGCCGGACACGCGGTGCCGAGATTGAAGGTCAAACTGCGCGCACGAGGGGGTCGTATCACACTGCGCGTGACCGACGTAACCTGTGCAAACTAGAATTGGGATAAAGTACGAAGCGCAAGCCACCGGTTGCTCGGCGTTCGACCCCCGCACTCCCCGGCGAACCTCCGTTCAGAAACTGGCCTTCGCGGTCAAGCGAACCGTCCGCGGTTGACCCGGCGAGATGTTGTTGTCGCTGTCCGCCGAGGCCCAATAGCCCTTGTTGAAGATGTTCTCGACGTTGATCTGCGCCTTCCAGGTCTCGTTGATCCGCGCGTACACCGCCGCGTCGAAGCGCACGAAGCCCGGCAACTTCACGGCGTCGTCGGAGGTCGCAAACGAATCCGAGAAGTAGATGGCGCCGATCGCGGCGGACCAGATCGGCGTGAACTGATACTTGTTCCACCACGAGAACTGATGAAGCGGAACCAGCTGCACGATATTGCCGGCGAGAACCGGAAACGCCACGGTCGCCAGAGTCAGATCCTTGACGATGCGCGCATCGGTGTAGGCGTAGCCAAGCACCGATTGCCAATCCGCCGTGACATAGCCGGTCAGAGCGGTCTCGAAGCCGCGCACCTTGGTCGCGCCATTCGGCAACGAGAAGCCCGGATTGTTCGGATCCGGGATCGGCTGGTTGGTGCGGTTCAATTCATAGACCGCCGCCGTGAAGAGCAGCTTCGGATTGATATTCCACTTCACGCCGAATTCCGTGTTCTCGAATTTCTGCGGATCGAGAATCAAGGTCGCGGCGGTCAGCGAACTGAACTGATCGCCGGAGGCGGGAAGATAAGAGATGCTGTAGGCCCCATAGAACGACAGATTCTCCTTCGGCTTCAGGATCACGGCGGCCTGCGGCGATATCTTGTCGTCGACCCGGCCGCGCGTGATGTTCGTATTCATGTCCAGCGCGGTGATGTCGAAGCGGTCGAAGCGCGCGCCGGCAATCACCTGCAGAAAGCGCGTGATCTCGAGCGTGTCGCGCGCATAGCCGGACGAGACGTAGAGGCGATATTTGCTGTTGGAGTCGGCCGCCGTGACGCCGTCCGCATTCACCGCCGTGTAGTGATGAACGAACGTGACGGGCCCGAAAAAGGTCGGATTGAACGGATCGTCGGCGATCGTATTTGTGCCGTTCGAAAAGATGCCGGTGTTGCGGACGTCGATCCCGTCCTGCCGGCCAAACTCGGTTCCGAACGCGAACGTGTGACGAACCGGGCCGGTGATACCCTTGTAGACGAAGTCGGTCTGGTTGAAGATGTTCTGGCGGTTGGTCCAGTGCTGATAGGCGGCGAGGTTGAACGTGGTATCGGCAGGATTCACCGCTCCCGCCAGGGTGCCGTTGCCCGGATAGACATTCTGATAGAATTTCTGGTAGTCGGCCGCGAGCGTCGAATTCTTGACCGTCAATCCGTTCTGGAAATCGTGCTCGATGAAGGCCATGCCGGTGTTCACGGTAGCGCGCGCGACATTCAGCGTCGGGCTGCCGAAAAACGCGCTCAGGTCGCCGTTCGGCGCGAACGGCGTGGCCGGGTTGAAGCGTGTCGATGACGGCGACGCGGCGTTCGTTGCCTGCGAAGGATTGCCGCGATCGGCCGTGCGCTCGTCGTGGAAGTATTCGTAGCTGAGCTTGATCGTGGTGGTGTCGTTGGGCCTCAAGGCCACGGTCGGATTGATGCCATAGCGCTCGAGATGTCCGTAGTCGCGAAACGTGTCGCTCTTTTCATAGAAGGCGTTGAGCCGTGCCGCGACATTCTCGTTGAGGCCCTGGCCGATATCGATCGCGGCGCGCCGATCGAAATACGAGCCGGTTTGAACCGTCACGTCCCGCACCGTGGTCCAGTCCGCCTCCTTCAGGGTGCGGTTCAGAAGACCGCCGCCGGCGCCGCGACCGAAGGTGAGCGCGCTCGGACCTTTGAGAACCTCGATGCTCTGCGTGTTGTATAGATCGCGGAAGATCTGAACGTCGTCGCGGAAGCCGTTGACGAAGAAGTTAGCGCTCGAATCCACGCCGCGGATGACGAGTTCGTCGCGATTGCCTTCGCCCTGATGCACGGCGACGCCAGGAACGTAGCGCGTGACCTCGGTCAGGCTCTGAAAGCTCTGGTCCGCGATGAAGTTCCTGGTCAAGACGCTGAGCGATTGCGGAATGTTGATGATCGGCGTGTTGGTCTTGGTCGCGACCGATGTACTGTTGGAATACACGCCGACCGTCCCGGTGCGCGTATCCTGCGTGGCCGGCGCTGCCTGCGGAGTGGCCTGCGGCTGTGGCTGCGCGGTCCGCGTCGGGTTTCGCCGCGTGGCCCTTGCCGCGGTGACGGGGCGCCGGTTGCGCGGTGCGGCCTGACGCGGCCGCGGTTTGCGCGCCGGCTCATCGATCTGCACCGGCGGCAACTGCGACGCACCCGGCGTGGCTGTTGACGCCTGAGCGTGCGCTTCCATCGGGGCCGCGAGCGCCAGCGCGACATAGCTGACCGAGAACAGTGCCGTCTTGAGTCCACGCATGTCACACCCCACTCACCCAACCGATTGATCCTCACCGCGGTGAGGACGGGCGCGACCCGCCACAACTGTGGTTTATCGGTGGTAAAATGGAGGCTCAAACGAATTCATCAGTATTTTCGGCAGGATAGAATGGAATAGCTGTAGGTTTGCGCAGCTTTGAATCAGCATAAATCGAAGATCGAACAGCTTTTTAATTATAGTAATTCCAAACGGGGGGATTTCGAAAGCTAA
>PLJS01000158.1:194-9115 GCA_003140315.1 Hyphomicrobiales bacterium | reverse complement strand
AACGATGCCGGCAAGCGCCAGCGACGTGGCAAGCATCTTCGAACGGTTCATCAAGCTGTCCTCCCAGACAGGTTCAAGCGCTGAAGTTGAATTTAAGAATTCCGCAGTTCCCGGGTGTTTCAACGCGAGACTTTATCTTGAAATCGCGGCGCTTGCATCCCCGGCTGGTGGTGCCGTCGTTTTGGTCGCAGCGTGCCTGCCGAGATAAGTGCGTTGCACGGTGTCGTCATTGAGCAGGCTCTCGCCGCTCCCCGAAAGCACGATGCGGCCGCGCTCCATCACATAGGCCTTATCGGCGATCTGCAGCGCCTTGCGGGCATTCTGCTCCACCAGCAGGATCGTCTTCCCCTCGCGCTTGAGCTCACGCAGCGTCTCGAAGATGCGCGTGACGAACTTCGGCGCGAGGCCAAGCGAGGGCTCGTCGAGCAGCAACAGGCGCGGGCGCGCCACCAGCGCGCGGGCGATCGCCAGCATCTGCTGCTCGCCGCCCGAGAGCGTCGCCGCCATCTGGGCGCGGCGCTCAGCCAGCACTGGGAAACGCGCGAACGCCGCGCCGATGTCGACCTCGATCTCGCGGTCGCGGTCGCGGCGCGCATAGGCGCCCATGCGCAGGTTGTCGAGCACGGTCATCCGTTTGAGAATGGCGCGGCCTTCCGGCACATGACTCATGCCGAGCCGCATGATCTTGTGCGCCGGACGGCGGACGATGCTGTTGCCTTCGAAGGCGATGGTGCCGGCGCTCGGGCGGATCAGGCCCGACACGGTCTTCAAGAGCGTCGTCTTGCCGGCGCCGTTCGCGCCGATCAGCGTGACGATCTGCCCCTGCTCGACAGCAAGCGAGACGTCGTGCAGCACCTCGATCTTGCCATAACCGGCACGCAGGCCCTCGACGCTGAGCATCGTCATGGCGCCTCGTCCTCGCCGAGATAGGCCTCGATCACCGCCGGATCGTCCTGGATCTCGCGCGGATTGCCGTCGGCGATGCGCGTGCCGAAATTGAGCACCGTGATCCGGTCCGAGATACCCATCACCAGGCCCATGTCGTGCTCGACCAGAATGATGGTGACGCCGCGATCGCGGATGCGCGTGATGACCTCGTCGAGATGCTCGGTCTCGTGCGGGTTCAGGCCGGCCGCCGGCTCGTCCAGCAGCAGGAGGCGCGGCCGGGTCGCGAGCGCGCGTGCCATTTCGAGCTTTCGCTGGTCGCCATAGGGCAGATCGGAGGCTTTCTGGTCGCGCTGATCGGCAAGCCCGAGGAATTCCAGAAGCTCCAGCGCATTGCCGCGCATCACGCGCTCGTCCTCGGCCTCGCCGAACGGCCGATAGAGGAGGTCGCGCAAGCCCTTCAGGATCGACGGGTAATAGCGGCAATGCTCGCCGATCATGACAGTTTCGAGCACCGTGAGCTGCGGAAACAGCCGGATGTTCTGGAACGTGCGCGCGATGCCGCGCACGGTGCGGCGCGAGGGGCGCGCCTCGTCGAGAAGTCTGCCTTCGAACACGATGCGTCCGGTGTCGGCGGTGAGCACGCCGGTAATGAGATTGAAGAACGTCGTCTTGCCGGCGCCGTTCGGGCCGATCACGGCGTGGATCGCCCCCTGCGCGACCGCCATGGTGAGGTCGTTGAGCGCATAGAAGCCGCCGAAGCGCTTGGTCAGGCCCTCGATCGCAAGGCATGGCTCGTTGGCCAACTCAGCCATGGCGGCGCCCCAGCCGTGGCAGAGAGAAGCGGCGCAACTGGTCGCGCGTGAGCATCCCGTCCGGCCGCAGGATCATCATCACGATCAGGATGATGCCGTAGACGATGAGGCGCTTGGCGTTCTCGAAGTCGAGGAACTCGTGCAGGAAGTCGTAGACGCGATTGGCTGGAAAGAAATTCATCCACGACACCGGCACGAGCTCGAGCCATTCGCGCAAGGTGCGCAGGAACTCCGGGAGCAGCGTGAGGAACAGCGCACCCAACAGCGGCCCCCAATAGGTGCTGCCGCCGCCGACCACGACGAACATCAGGATCTCCACGCCCATCATGATGTTGAAGGTCGAGGAATCCATGAAGGTCGCGTGATGGGCGTAGAGCGCGCCCGCGAACCCCGCGATCATGGCGCCGAGCCCGAACGCGAACAGCTTGGTGCGCACCACGTCAATCCCCATCACTTCCGCAGCGGTCTCGTCCTGGTGGATCGAGTCCATTGCGCGCCCGAGGCTCGAGCGCTCCAGCCGCGCGAAGAACCAGATCAGCAGCGGAATCAGCACGACCAGATAGTCGAGCGTGTAGCGGTTGAACGCGATCTGGCGGAAGCCCTGCGCGCCGCCGACATAATCCCAGGAGAGCGCGATCACCTGCACGATCTCGGAGAAGCCGAGCGTGAGCAGCAGGAGATAGATGCCCTTGATGCGCAGCGCCGGGAACCCGACGACCACGCCGACGATCCCGGCGATGAAGCCGCCGACGAGAAATCCCGCCCAGAACGGCAGGCCGAACTTCTGCGTCATGATCGCCGCCGTGTAGGCGCCGACCGCCATGAAGCCGGCCTGGCCGAGCGAGACCTGGCCGGTCTTGAACGGCACATAGAAGCTGTAGGCCGCGACCACGTTGATGCCGGCGAAGATCAGGATCGAGCGCGTGTATCCGTCGAGCAATCCGTCGAACATCGCCGACGCTACCTCTCGTCCGCCGTGCGGGTGCCGAACAGGCCAGTCGGCCGGTAGATCAGGATGAGGATCAGGATCATGAACGAGAACAGGTCACGCTCGGTGGTGCCGATATAGGCGGCCGAGAGGATCTCGATCATTCCGAGCATCAGCCCGGCGATCATCGCGCCGAACACGTTGCCGAGCCCGCCGAGCAGCATCACGATCAGCCCCTTCACGGCCGCCGACAGGCCCATGAACGGCGAGACGCCCGAGTTCTTGATGCCGTCGAGCACGCCCGCGATGCCGGCGATGCCGGAGCCGATCATGAACGTGACGAGGATCACTTTATTGACGTCGACGCCGAGCAGCGCGGCGGTCTCGTGGTTTTCCGCCGTCGCCCGGATGGCGCGGCCGATCTTGGTGCGCTCGATGAACAGCCACAGGAGCACCATCAGGCCGACCGCCACGCCGAGGATGAAGAGCTGCACCGACGAGATCGTGATCGGCCCGATCGTGTAGAGCGTCTGCTTGATCGTTTCGGGAAACGCCACCTGCTGGCCGCCGAAGATGTACACCGCGAGGTTCTGCAGGATGATGGTCAGCCCGATTGTGCTGATGAGTGGCGCAAGCGGCCGGTCCTTGGCGACGGGCCGCACCGCGACGTACACCGCCGCGACCCCGAGCGCCGCGCAGGCGACCATCGCGCCGAGCAGCGCCACATAGATGTTGGCGTGCGCATAAAGCACCAGGTAGAGGCCGACGAAGGCGCCGACCATGAACACTTCGCCATGCGCGAAATAGAGCAAGCCGAGCACGCCGAAGATCAGCGTGTAGCCGATCGCGACCAGCGAATAGGACGCACCCAGCATCAGCCCGTTGATCACTTGCTGGTAGATCATGCGTGCTTCGCACTCGCGGGCGGCGGGGTCGCGCCAGAATGATAGGCGTAAGCTAATGCGAGCCGCAACACGAAGCGTCGCTACGCGGCGATCGCCCGAGCGGACAATCGGCCGCATGCCGACGAAGCCGCACCCGCAACGGGCGATGTCGTCCGGCTACTGGATCTTCACCCCAAGTTCGGCAAGAGCCCGAATGGCCCCAGGGTGATACGGCACGACCGTGTTTTTCGATGCGTTGGCGGCATTCGTCGAAGACGCCGCAGCGCCGGCGGTTGTCGGTAAGTCCTTCGCCGCCAGCACGGCTTTGGTGATCCTGTAAGCCAAGCCTTCATCCAGGTCCTTGTGCGCGATGACGACATTCCATGCGGCGACGGTTTCTACCTTGGCCGTCTGCCCGCGATACGTACCCGCCGGGTAGGCTGCGTCAGCCATGAACGGGAAACGCTTGCGCATCTCCGCGATTTCATCTTTCGCAAGACCAAACACCACGCAGTCGACGGTATTTGTTGCGGACACAAGGGACGGAATTAGCACCGAAGCGCCTTGCCAGAACGCGTCGATCTCGCCATTGACGAGTTGCTTGGCTTGATCGGCTGGCGCGCCGCCGACGATCACCGGCGTCACTCCGGCGATTTCGATCACCGCGCGAAAATATCCTTCCGCCGGGCCGTTTGCCGGGCCGCAGCCGACACGCCTTCCATTCAATGCGCCGATGGACGAAATGCCGCGCGAGGCCAATGCCGCCGCCATGAAGGCAGTCTCATACATCGGAAAAAGGGCTCGGACATTTTCGTGACGCGTGCCGGCAGCAAAGCCATCCCCCCTCAAGGCGTCGAACGCAGACCCCAAGAATGCGGCCCCGATCGTCGTCGGTGAAACGTCGACGGCGCTCAGATTTTCGTTGGAGCCCTTGGACTCCTTGACATCGACCTGGATGCCCGCTGCGGTCAGCACCGCCGCAATTCCCTGGCCATAGGGCAAGAATGCGCTGCCTTTGCCCGCCGTCATGAGGGACAGCCGGGGTGACTGCGCATCGACGCGCGTGGCCCGTATCGTAAAAGCGGCGCTCGCTGCCAGCAACGCCACGGCGCGCCGTCGATTCATCCCAACCATCCATCGACTCCGAGGAAAAGTGCCGCCGTCTGGTGCGTCGATCAGCACGATGTCGGCGGCCCCGCCGAAACCGCTTACGTCAGCGCCCATTCCTCGGCGCTGGCGCCCGCTAGGGCCTGGACGCGCGCCTCGTCGGCCGCGAGTTCGGCCGCCGGTCCTGAATGCACGATGACGCCATCGTCGAGCACATAGGCGTGGTCGGCGATTTCCAGGCTCATGCGGGCGTTCTGCTCGACCAGCAGCACTGAAATGCCCTCGGCCCGCATCTGCGCCACGATGCGAAACACTTCACGCACGACGAGCGGCGCCAAGCCTTGCGACGGCTCGTCCAGAATGAGGAGCTTGGGGTTGAGCAGCAGCGCGCGGCCGATCGACAGCATTTCCTGCTCGCCGCCCGAGAGCTGCCGGCCGCGATTGAGCTTGCGTTCGGCGAGGCGGGGAAACAGCTCGTAGATCCGTTCCACCGTCCAGGGCCCGCCGCGTTCCAGCGGCACTTTCAGATTTTCCTCGACGCTGAGATTGGCGAANNNNAGGCTGCGCAGCGTCGTGGTCTTGCCCGCGCCGTTGCGGCCGAGCAAGGCCGTGATCCGGCCCTCCTCAACCTCCAGGCTCACGCCGTGCAGGATGTGGCTCTTGCCGTAGTAGGTGTGGATGCCTTCGGCGGTGAGCGCTGCGGTCATGCGGCCTTGCCCAGATAGGCGGCCTGGACGCTCTCATTGGCCGCGATCTCCTGCGGGGTACCCTCGGCCAGCAACTTGCCCTGGTCGAGCACGCTGATGCGATCGGCGAGATGAAACACGACCCGCATATCGTGCTCGATGAGCACGATGGTGAAGTTGTTGTCGCGGTGCAGGCGGCGGATGAGCTGGGCGATGTCGTGCGTCTCCTGGTCGCCCATGCCGGCGGTCGGCTCATCCAGCAGGAGCAGATGCGGCCGCAATGCGAGCGCCATGGCGATCTCGGCGGCGCGCTGGTCGCCATGGGCGAGCTCGCCGACCAGCCGGTCCGCCTTGGCCGCGAGGCCCACCAGATTGAGCGTCTCATCGACCCGCCGATGGACTTCCGCCTTTTCGGCCCGTCCGATCCAGGGCCGCAGGCCGTATCCGGCCGCCACCTCCGTACCGATCCGCACATTCTCGAACACGGTCAGCTCGGGAAAGATCTCGGTGACCTGAAACGTGCGCGCCATACCGAGCGAGACGCGCTGATGCGTCGGCAGCTTGGTGATGTCGCGGCCGTCGAATACGATGGTCCCCGATGTCGGCGGAAAGAACCCGCTGATCAGGTTGAAGAACGTGGTCTTGCCGGCGCCATTCGGACCGATGACGGCGCGCAGTTCGCCTTTCGGCACGCTCAACGATACGCCGGATACGGCGATGAGATTGCCAAATTTCTTGGACACGTTTTGAACGTCGAGGACGTTCACGGGCTCCTTCGTGCTCACCACGTCGCTCATGCTTCGTTCCTGCGCTGGAGGAAGCCGAGCAGCCCGCGCGGAAAGAACAGCACGACCAGCACGAACAGCATCCCGACGAACGACATCCAGTTGACGGTGACGCTGGAGAGATAGTCCTGCAGCACGACGAACACGGCGGCTCCAAGCAGCGGCCCCCAGAAGGTCCGCATGCCGCCCATCACCGCCATCATGACGAAATCGCCGGATTGGCTGTAGTGCAGCCCTTTCGGATCGGCGAAGTTATTGACGAGCGCGTAGAGCGCGCCGGCAAATCCCATGAACAGGCAAGACAGCGTGAACGCGATCCAGATGTGCCGTTCCACCGGTATGCCGAGGAACCGGGCGCGGCGNNAACAGCACGAAATAATAGAAATTATCGGAGCTCGACAGGATGTCGACCTTGAACAGCCCGAAGTCGAGCGGCTGGCGCGAGAAGCCGCGCAGCCCGTCGTCGCCCCCGGTGACCGAGTGCCACTGGAACGCGATGTAGTAGAACACCTGCCCGAAGGCGATCGTCACCATCGCGAAGTAGACGCCGCGCCGGCGCACGATCAGCGCGCCGAGGATCGCGCCCGCAACGCCGCCGAGCAGCATCCCGAGCAGCAGCGACAACGGCGTGCTGGGCGCGAGGAACTTCAGCGTCAGCCCCGCGCCGTAGGCGCCGAGACCGAAATATGCGGCATGGCCGAACGACAGGACGCCGGTGAAGCCGAGCAGGAAGTTCAGCGACATCGCGGCGAGCCCCAGCACGAGGACGCGCGTGGCCAGCGCCGTATAGCCGCCGAGCGGGACCATCCAGTACGGCGCGAGCAGGAGCGCGATCCAGATCGCCGAAAGAACGATCAGCTTGCGGGTCTGCTCGGCGCTCACGTCATCATCCCCTCTTCGCCGAGCAATCCGCGCGGCCGCACGAGCAGGACCACCGCCATCAGCACATAGATGACGGCTTCGCTGGCCGCGGGGAAAAACACCGCCGTCACACCGGATGCGACGCCGATCAGCAAGCCGCCGAACAGCGTGCCGGGAAGGCTGCCCACGCCGCCGACGATGATGGCGATGAAGCTCGGCATCAGGAGGCCGGTGCCCATCGTGGGCTCAAGGCCGAGTTGTCCAGCCGCCAGCACGCCGCTCAGCCCCGCGAGATAAATGCCGACCGCGAAGTTGAGCGAGCGCAGCATCCGCACGTTGATGCCGAGCGCCGCGACCGTTTCGAGGTCGAGGGTGCCAGCGCGGATGCGGATGCCGAGCCGCGTATAGCGCAGCAGCGCGAACAGGAGCGCGATCGCGATGAACACCGTAACGACCATGAACAGGCGGTAGCCCGTGATGAAGAAGAGATCATTGTTCAGTGGCTGCGCCAGAAAGGCCGGAATGGTGACCGGCTTGCCCTGCGCGCCCCAGATGAAGCGGGTGCCGTCCTCGATGACGAAAGCCAAGCCGAACGTCAGCAGCAGACTATAGAGCGGGTCGCGTCCATAGAGCGGCCGGATCAGAACCCTTTCGACCAGGAGGCCGATTACGGCGGTCAGCGGCGGTGCGATCAGCAACGCGCCCCAGAAGCCCACAAAGGGCGTGATGGTGTAGGCGATGTAGCCGCCGATCACCAGGAACCCGCCATGGGCGAAATTGATCACGTTGCTCAAATTGAGAATGAGCGACAGGCCTAGCGCCATCAGCACATAGAAGGCGCCGATGATCAGCCCGTTGGTGACGTTGAAGAGGAGGAGTTGCGTCATGACTCACTGAGAGAAAATGGGCGCAATGCCGTTCCCGGACTGGCGTGGCGAAAGAAACCGGCCTCAGGCCGTCCGTCGCGGCGGGCGGCCGGTCGCGATGACCGGCCGCTCGTCGTGTTTCATCCATGCCATTCTGGCATCGTCATCCAATTCGCAGAAGGCCGACGATCAAGACGGCCAGGTGAGCGTGCAGCCCGTCTCCGAAACCGGACCGGCAGCCTGCTCGCCGGGAACCAGCGCGCCCACGGTGAACATGTTGTCTGGATCGCCCTTGGCCGCATGAGCCTCGCCGGCGAATACCGACGCCATGAGCTGGTGGTCGCCCGCGCGATAGTCCGGCTGACCGGGCTGCATCGCGACCTCCGGCGGCAATTTGAAGCCGTCCATGGCGTGAGCAAGCTTGAGTCCGTCGAGAGTCTTTTCCTGATTTGCGATCAGGGCAAGCGTCTGGACCGACACGTAGCCGAACCAGTTTCGTGCGGAAGGGGTCTTGCCCGACGCCTTCTTGCTGTCGGCAACGAAGGTCTTGACGTGCGGGTTGTCGGGCTGGTCCCACCACCACTCCATGGTCCACCAGCCGATGCGCGCCTCCGGCGGCACCGCGCGCAAGCTTTCGAGCTCGAACAGCGTGCCGCCGACGCCCATCTGATTTTGCAGCCCGAACGAGACGAATTGCTTCAGGCTGTTCACCTGGTCCCCGCCGCCCATCACGTTGACGAGCACCTTCGGGCCGTAGGCCTTCGCCTTGATGAGATAGGCGGAGTAGTCGGCCGTGCCGAGCGGGACGAGATCGCCCGCGAACTCGCCGCCGGCGGCCTTGAGCTTCTTCACGAACGCGGCCTGAACGGAATGCCCATACGCATAGTCGGGCGTGAGGAAATACCACTTCTTCCCAAGCTTATCCATCAAGGTGTCGGCAATTGCGTTCACGTCCATCGTGGTCGTATTGCAGACGCGGAAGACGTTCCAATGGCAGTCCTTGCCGGTGATCGTGTCGGTATGGCCGCCGGATACGATGTGCAGGACCTTCTTCTCGCTGGTGACCTGCGCCATCGCGGCGGCGATGCCGGAATTCACGTCGCC
>PLJS01000158.1:0-125 GCA_003140315.1 Hyphomicrobiales bacterium | reverse complement strand
ACGGCCGCGTACACGCCCGTGAATGGATCGACCATCCCGATCCTGACCGGTGTTTCACCGCGCGCCGCGATGATGAAGGGTGAGGCGACTTGAAGCAGACCAGCCGCCGCGCCGGCCTTGACGAT
>PLJS01000065.1 GCA_003140315.1 Hyphomicrobiales bacterium | reverse complement strand
TTTTTCAGTCAGACACTAAGAGACAGGCCACCAGTAAGCTCCTAAGCATTCCAACCCCCTTTTTCTTCAATCCCCAACCTTAGCCATTCGGCCGCCATTTCGCGATGAACAATACGAGCGTCCCGGCTGGGCAGTATTTCCGCAGCTTTCAAACAATGTTCGGCATAAGACGCATAATGCGCCGCTGCCTGCGGTTTTCGTCGTCAAGCTTTGCGCGGCTCTTATCGCGGAACTCCATCAATGTCCGTGAGGCCTCTGGTGCCTCGCGAGGCCGTCGCTCAAGCAAGTCGCCAATCGCGCGAACATCTGCTGTGGCGAGCAACAGGTCGTCGGGTCGGCCGCGTGTGTCCCATCTCACAGCAAGCCCAGTCAGCCGCCGGCTCTCGCGATACCAATCGACGTCGATATCGAGAGCGATACCGAGCTGATTGAGTGCGATCGCAAAAGCCTCCTTGTCGTCGTTGACAAAGCTGATCTTAATATTGAGCGCAGAGAGCCGCGGTGGCGCCTTGGCAAAATCGATCGGCCGACGCAGGATTGGGATAATTCGCTTTCCGAGACCGCGCGCGCAAGCGATCTCCTCGTCGCACGCTTTGCTGGCTACGCTGCCTGGTGACACCACGAAGACCATCATATCTGCCGCGGCAATCATCAACTGAAGGCGCTGCCACCATTCGTCCTGGGCCGAGATGCCTAAGTCCACGTTGGCGGGGTCAGAGGCAGACAGATCATAGTCGGGAACATAGCCGCGCTCACTAAGTGCGTTGGCAAGGCGATCTGTGAAAGTGCTGTCCGTGCGAGAATACGATATGAACACGCGTGTCTTGACAGGTTCAGCCACGTCGCTGGCCGATGTCGAATCCGCTTCGTCGAGCACTTGCGACCCCCGAATGGTGACCTGCGGCCTGTTGCAGAAGACGACGTGTTGCACTCTAACGGGCGTGGCGTGCCACAGGAACGCCCGTACGCTGATCTGGTGGAAAGAATTAAGCCTACTTACGCCCAATCAGGATAGCCTGTTACCCGGTCTTCCATGTGCGCCATGTCTGTCAGCGCAATCCAAGACTCATCTCCGATCAGATGGTGGCCGGCTGACATGCGTATTGTCTTTTCGCACTCTCCAGGAAAGGCATGATGAGCAACGTCAATTCGTCCATCGCGACGCTGGCCGATATCGAGATAGCGGTGCTCATCCCGTGCTTCAACGAGGCGAGCACCATCGCGAGCGTGGTCGCCGGGTTCCGGCAAGCTCTGCCGCACGCATCGATCTACGTCTATGACAACAATTCGAGCGACGGCACGGAGAGGGTCGCGCGCGAGGCGGGCGCAGTTGTGAGGAAGGAAGAGCAGCAGGGAAAGGGTGCCGTCGTCAGGCGGATGTTCGCGGACGTAGAGGCGGACATCTACGTGATGGTCGATGGCGACGACACGTATGATGCGGCG
Organism: Hyphomicrobiales bacterium; assembly: GCA_003140315.1. GTDB lineage: Bacteria > Pseudomonadota > Alphaproteobacteria > Rhizobiales > Xanthobacteraceae > PALSA-894. The sequence continues at coordinate 6,932 of PLJS01000065.1, read as the reverse complement.
AGTGCGAGGGCGCTTGTCGATCTCTGTCTGTCCGGACCGTTCGACCTGGTCAATGGCGCGCGCCAGGGGGATGCCGGCGCGACCTATCGTCCGGGCCACCGATTCGGCAACAAGCTGTTCACGCATGTGGTCGGCTACATCTTCGGCCTGCGCATCAAGGACATGCTTTCCGGCTACAAGGTGTTCACGCGGCGGTTCGTGAAGTCGTTTCCCGCGGCTTCGCTCGGGTTTGAGATCGAGACCGAACTGACCGTCCACGCTCTGGAGCTGCGCCTCCCGGTGAGCGAACGGCTCACGCCCTACCGCGAGCGCCCGATCGGATCGATGAGCAAGCTCAGGACGTTCCAGGACGGCGTCAGGATCCTGACATTGATCGGCCTGCTGGTGAAGCAGGAGCGTCCGCTGCAATTCTTCGGAAGCCTGGCCATACTGGCCGCGCTGATCTCGGTTGTGCTCGGCAGCTCGATCGTCGTCGAGTTCGTCGAGACCGGCTTGGTCCCACGCCTGCCGACCGCGCTGCTTGCGACCGCTGCGATGCTGTGCGCCGCGCTGTCACTGTTCGCGGGGATGATCCTCGATTCCGTGACGCGCGGGCGACGCGAGGCGAAGCGATTGAACTACATGCTGCATCCTGCCCCGCCGACGGCGCCGCGGCCGGACTGACCGCAGACAACTCGCACGGTGCGTGCCGTGCGCGGGCCTTTAGTGCAACGCCAAGAATATGTTCGACGACATGGGGCCGAACCGCAAACCCGTGTAGCCGACGGCTGCGCTCTTCGTAGTGCGGGCCGCGATTTCCCAAAGCTTCTTGCGGTCCATCAAAATGAGGTTGGAATCGTCGGCCCATTGCGACTTGCCCAACACGCTGCATGCAAGCTGAAAGCCCTTGTCCCAATAATGCAGGAGCGGCAGCGCGGTATGATGTTCGACCAGAAAGTAGCGATTGGGCACTACGACATAAGCCTGTTTGGCTACGCGCGCCAATTCCCCAACGAAGAAAACCTGATTCTCGAAACTTCCAAGATGCTCGGCCACCGCATTGGACATGGCGATGTCGAATTCGTTGTCGGCGAAAGGCAACCGAACGTTCGGCTCAATACGGACATATCGCACCTCGGGAAAATCCCGCTTGAACGCGATACCTTCGCCCAATCCGCAGGCCGTGATGTTCCGCTGCACCGGATATTTTCGTTCAAGTACATTGGCGCCGCCGACAAGCACATCCGAAACGCCGACGTCCACGATGCTTGAGGTCGCCGTCGGTTTCATGCGTGCGAGGAAATCCGTGTAAATCCGGTCCCTGGCAGCCATGAAGAGCTGTTCGGCGACGCCACCGGCGGGAACTGCCTCGTAATACACGTCGTCGCGAACCGGAGCGCTGTCCTGGGCAGGCAGAGTAACCAAGCCGACCGCAGCCGAATGCTTCATAATCTCCAATCGCCTCTTGATGCGCGCGTGTCGCCGCGATCAGGAAGACCAATTGTGTACCGGCCACGCACGCCTGCGTCAATCGAGCGAGCACACAGGTGTCGGCTCGGTCGGGCGTTTTTCCTCCGGTCGCGGTACGCGGACACGCCGCGCCCGCACTGCTGCGCCGGCGTCGGAACTCGCTCTCCATTGTTTGCGCGACATCCGGCGCACGCTTGGCGTGTTGCCACACAACCGCACCTGATCCACTCGCGGCGTCTCGCGCCTTGTCGGCGTGAGATGGTCGCTACCGGCACAACCGAACTGGCCCCAAGCGGGGTGCTTGAAGAGGTCATCGTGGCTGGCGCGGCTGATGTGGCGCAAACAACATCTTTCGACGTTTTGGAATGCCGAACGTGCGCGAGAGCGCTACGCGGCAATTCGAGCTCAGAAGCTGCCTGAGGATTATTCTTTCCCACTTTTAGGTACGGGCATTGCAAAAATCACTCCTGCACAACGCGCGGCCGCTATGGAGGATGCGGCAAACGAAGCGAGAAAAGAGCTTGGAAAAGACTTTGACCGATCTTGCCCCACCAAGGGATCGGCGCGCCGCCGTGCAGAACTTGTTCTGTCGGGACGATGTCGGTTAGCTGATCCACGTCGTCCCTGCGGTGTCGGCCCTGGAATTCATCTCAAGAGAGAGCATCGCCCGAGTCGGGCTGCCGTGTCTGCCTCCCGAGCAACGCGATCGCGAACGACAAGGGGATCGCCGGAAGCAGCAATGCGGCCGTGTCGATATAGCGCGACGCCGGGAACGTCACGAGAACCGTCAGCGGCGCCGTGCAGGCAAGCCAGCCGAGCGCCACGATGCAGACGGCCCCAAGATCGCTGCTCGCGACACCAAGCGGCCGGCGCCGAAGAAAGGCCGGCACAGCGGCGATCGCCAGCAACAAGCCAGCAACCAGCATCGGGGCGTTCGTCACGATCGCGCGTCCGACGAGGCGCGTCGTCGCACCTCCGGCCCACGCCGCCCATCGCGTCGGCGCCGTCGTGACGGTCGCGATCGAAAACGCCATCAGGCGGCGATTGAACGCGACCCAGTTTTCATTCGTGGCTTTCAGCGGGACGATGACGTGCTGCAGGACATCGTCGTAGCTGCGCGCATATATGTCGAAATATCCGAGCGCGGCGGAACCGAATGAACGGTCCCCGCTCGAATTGAGCGGCGTGCGCGCGACCAGGCCTTCGTTCTCGGCCTTCTCCCGCGCCGTCAAAATCGCCTGCGCGGTCTCCCGCGCCGGCTCCGGCAGGCGCGCCACAATTTCAGGCGTCAGCATGAAGCCGGCGAGTGGCGACATCGCGTATCCGCCGAACGACACGACATTGAAGTCTCCGACCGCCCGTAACCGAAAGGCGGACTGGGCGAGGAACGGCAGCGCGGCGGCGAGCATCAGCACCGCGGCGCGGAGTACCGGCCGCCTTTGGTGATTGCGCCACGCGAACAGCCCGTAGAGCACCGCAACGGCGACGATCGACGGCAGATGCGATGGCCGCATCACATAGGTCGCGCCGATAAAGAGCGCGGTTGGAACCACCAGCACTCGGAATGCGCCGCGCGAGCCGGACGCCGCGAGCGCCATGCCGAACGCGATCAGCAGGCACGAGTTCGCGATCGACTCCGGAACCACGAGCCGCAGGTGATAGAGACCCGATTGGGAGAGCAGCGCCGCGACCGCGAGCGCGAACGCGCCGGCACGGCCGATGCCGCCATATCGGGCACCCCAATAGAGAACCATCGAGGCCGTCACGTGCAGCAAGGTCTGGACCAGCGCCACGTGACCCGCCTCCGTTTCGCTGGCACCAAACAGTCCCGCCACAACGCCATAGGCGGGATGCCGGACCTGCCCCCACGGCTCACCGGACGCCGCCGCCACGAAATAAGACACCGTATCGGGGTTGAATTGGCCGACCAGCGCCCCGGTCGCGAACAGGAGAGCGAACAGGAGCGCCGCCGCGCCGCACAGAGCGAAGAACCAGGGATCGCGCGCGCCGGCTTTCATCGTGCCGACCGCTGCCAGCGGCCCACATCGCGGCCGTGCCCGCCACCTATTTGACCGGGATTCTCCAGATGACTCCCGAACTGGCGTGAATACTCGCGTTTTCCGGCGTTCCCGCAAGACAGAAGCGAGGCTCGGACGGCTACCGTCAACTCGGGCAGCCCGAACGGTNNGACGCACTCCTCCCGTCGGTAGCTGTTGAACGCATGACCATCGGACGCCTCACGCCGGCGCTGGTGGCTGTGGCCGCAGTTCCGCGATCAACCGCAAAATCTCCTGGAACATCTGCCGTGGAATGGCGACCTCGGCCATCTGGAAGGCGACATAACGTCCGTGGCTCACTGACTTCACTGACTGCACTGATTGAGCGAGCTATGCATCCACAAACTGAATCAAACCCATGATCTTGGAAACATCGAGGTGCCCGATTAAGAATACGGACCATTCTTGACCACGAGTACGATGGATTGCACCAGGGTGATTGCCGTGCAGGCATAGGCCGCGATCCATCGTTGCCGCTCAGGGAGTCCCTCTGCCGAGACCACGATTGCGGTTCCGACCCCGACAATGAGCGGTGGGATGATCGCAAACGCAAGACGCCACGAGACATATCCAGCGGTTGCGTAAAAAGCGTTCGTTACAAGCGTCACCATTAGGCAGCAGAGTGCGAGGGGCAACATTTTGATCAAAGTTGGACGCAGAGCGCCCCGTCTCGAAAACAACGTGTACGCTAGCACGGGAAGAAGCGCCGCTACCGGGGCCATCTGTACAATCGCCTCCGCCATCAAAGCCCAGAACTTGCCAAGCCACATCTCGACGAGATCGCGGGCGCCTTGTTGCCAAGCATCAAACATCCATACGACCAGCCGGTCATGCTCCATTTCGTATTGATAGAACCCTCCAGTTTTTGCCCGAACGAAAAGATACCAAAGTGTTTCCGGAAGCATCGTCAACAAGAACAGAAGAAAGAAATTCAATATGGTCGCCGCGAGCGCCGAGTGTCGCGTAGCCCCGAAGGCGGCTACCAGGCTAGCGACGAGGACACAGGGCAGCACGATGATAAACAACGGATAGGCCGTCGAACCAAAGCCTGCGATAAGGCCTACCAAAAGCACGTACCGCAAATCGGTCATCGCGCCTTCGCTCGCCCGCAGCGAGGCCCAGACGGCAAAGATCGGAGCGAGGATATTGAACATCTGATTGTGCGGAGACCACAGGAAGGGTTTCAAGGGGTCCACCGCCGCAACGAGAAAGCAGACCGACACGAATATCATCGCGCTTGCCGGGTCCGCTTTTGGCGGTCGGCCGATGAGATGAAATAGATAAAACGACAGCAGCACGAACGATGCGTTGAGGGCGACATACACGACGTAACCCGGAAAGTCCGTTGCGAGTGCGTTGTTAATGCGGCTTTGGTCGATGTCAGCTCGACTTGCGCTGATGCCAAAGCGCTGAGCCAAATTCGCGAGTGGCGACAATGGCGCGACAAGAACGGCGGCAAGCAGGACTAATCCGGGCCGCGACTGTCGCAAATTGTGCGGCTCTAAGAGCGCGGATGGCTCTCGTGCCAACCTCAAATACTCGGGGGAGTCACAAATTATCGATACGCCGAACGGTCCCGCGATATGGACATTCACAACGCAAAATTCAGTCTGGCGTTCATACGGAACTCGCGGCCCCACCAGCAGGCTGAGCATCAGGATCGCGAAGGCTATTAGAAGCGATAACCCAATCAGGCGAGACTGGTGGAGCATGCCGCTTGATTCAGGTGGAATTCTCATGAACGCGTGTCCGGTTGGCGCGACACCGCGTCGCCATCGTCCATTCAATCGCACCACTTTCCGGCCCGCAATGCGTCCCTGATCAACGCCAACCCTTACCTCCGATAACTTTCACTTATCACGGGTCACGTCACGCAATCGCTCGACGCGACTCGAGCGCTTCTGGGCCGACCAAACCTTTGTAACGCCGACAAGGAACGGCCCGGCAGAAAGAGCTTGCGGCTGAGAGCGAGCGGGTACGGCAACGCCTATTTCGGCGCGACGTTCGACCCTTCAGCGCTGACGGTTCCGGTGGCGCCGCCACGCATCCTCGATCCCGGCATGGCGTGGAAGCTCTTTCCCTCGCAATTCGCCACACACTTCACGATCACGGCGGCTCTCGACTGCCGAAAGGAGATCAGCGATCCGGCGGCCATTGAGGCGGTGAACCGCCTCGTCCGACGCGCCTTGTCGCAGCGCGAGCAGGATCGCGTTGCTTTTGCGAAGTCGACCGAGGCGAGTGCCGGTCATTGATGCGCCTAACGCCGTGACCGTCGAATGAGATAGACGGTGGCAGAGGTACCCGCCGCTGGAAGCGGTCCCCGGTCCGGTAGTCCCGACCTTCCTGAGCGCCGCCATCAGCTACATGGAGACCGGACACCGGCGGCGCTACGTCGCCCGGCTGGTCAAACATTTCGGTGAAATGCCCTTGGCCGATTTTAACCAAGCGGTCATAGATCAGGCAGCTATCGAGCTGCATCCGAACGTCACGCCCTGCACTCGCAACACCTGCGTCTACACGCCCGTCTCGGCGATCCTGCGGCACGCTGGCGTGCGGCTCGACCTCAAGCGGCCGAAGGGCGCGATCGTACCGTCACGGACTCGCTCTCGCCCGACGACGCCTTCGCGATCATCGCAGCCGCACAAAGTTTCGATGTGGAATACGCACTGCTGCTGAAGTTCCTGCTCTACACAGGCGTGCGGCTCGGCGAGGCACTCGCGTTACGCTGGGATGACGTGCGCCTCGAAGAGCACGCCGCGCGCATACGCCATTCCAAAAACGAAGACCCGCGCGAGCTGCGCCTTCGCGACGACCTCTGCGCTGCGATTGCCCTTCATCCGCGCGGTCGTGGCCCTGGGCGCGTGTTCCGCTTCCACCAGGGCGGATGGCTCAAATGGCAGCTTCTGCGCGCGCGGCTCGCCGCCTGCGGGCTTCCCGAACCGGAGCGGCCCAAGAAGGGCGAGCAGCGGCGCGTCCCGCCTCATCGGCTCTCATGGGTAAATCACCATACGTTCTGCCACACTTGGGCGACCTGGATGCGTCGCTACGGCGGCCTCGACGAGATCGGGCTAACCGCAACCGGCCGCTGGCGCGATCCGCGTAGCGCCAGGCGCTACGCGCATGCCGTCGCCCGCGAGGAATGGGCACAAGTCGAGGCGCTGCCGTCCGTGGAAAAATCGTGGAAACGCACTGCCGGTGAGCCTAAGTGATTGATTTGCCTTAGCGTGCCCTTCCCTCCCCCAAGGCCGGCCGCACCTTTTTTGGGAGAGCATTCGTAGCCCGGATGAGCGAAGCGATATCCGGGTTCTTCAGGCCCCGCATGTCGCTTCGCTCATGCGGGCTACATTCCTCGCGGACAGCCGTTCCCGTTCTCGCGGCGCGTTTCGCGTCCGAGGTTTGCGGGTTCGATGCGCCGCCGACGTGAGG
>PLJS01000191.1 GCA_003140315.1 Hyphomicrobiales bacterium | reverse complement strand
GTTCGCCGGAAAACCGCTCGCGCAGGTGATCGTCATAGAGCTTGTCGAGGATCGGGTCGTTCGAGCGCGAGCGGTTTTCCGGCGAACGCGACAGCGACAGATACTTGGCAAGTGCGAGGCTCGAATCGTCCATGAACAGGTTGGAGAAGTCGATGGCGACGTCGTAGTTGCCGGCGTTCATGGCGGCGAGATAGGGCGCCGTGTCGGACTGCTTGTGCTCGACCTCGACGCCGATCTGGCGCCACTGGTCGACCAGGAAGATGCCGGCCGGCGTGTAGGGCATCGCGAGATTGCGGTTCCAGAGCACGAACTTCAGGTTCGGCACGCCGGCTTCGGCGAGCAGCTTCTTTGCCTCCTCGCGTGCCGCCTTGATGTCCTTCGAAAAGCCCGGGAGCTTCACGAGGTCTGCTTCCGGCGTCGCGAACGGAGAGCCCGGCCGGAGCACGCCGCCGACCGCACGCAGCGTCGAAATGCGCGAGAGGCCCGCGCTGCCGCCCCAGCGGTCGATCGCCAGCAGCAGCGCCTTGCGCACGCGCACGTCGTCGAACGGCTTCTTCTCGGTGTTGAACGCGACCAGCAGGTTGAGCGTCCAGCTCGACTCCTCGACCCGGATCTTGTCGCCCATCGCCTGCACGATGCGGTCGCGTTCGGCCGGCGAGACGCCGCGGAACTCGGCCAGCACCTGTCCGCCCTGCAACGCATTGAGCATCGCGGCGGCTTGCAGCGTGAACACGCCCTTGAAGCCGTCGAGATAGGGCAGGCCCTTGCGGAAGTAGTTATCGTTGCGCTTACCGGCGACGTGGCTGCCCTTGACGTGCTCGACGAAGATGAAGGGGCCGGTACCGTTGACATGCGCCTTGGGGAAATTCGGGTCCGCGGCGAGGTCCTTGGCCGAATAGATGCAGTTCCACGGGCTCGCGAAGTGCTCGAGCATCGCGGCGTTCACGGTTTTCATCTTGAACACGATGGTCAGCGGGTCAGGCGTCTCGATCGTGCCGATGTCGGCGAAGGTCGCCTGGCGGGTCGAGACCACGCCCGGCGGCGGATTGCGCAGGCGGTCGTAGGTCGCCTTCACGTCTTCGGACGTGAGGTCGTGCCCGTCATGAAACTTCACGCCCGGGTGGAGCTTGAACGTGAACGTCATCAGGTCGGGGGCGACGGTCCACGAGTCCGCGAGATCGCCCATCACCTCGGGATACTTGTCGAGGTTGAATTTCAGCAGCGTCGAATAGAACGGCGCCGCGAAGTGCAGCGTCGCGAAGGTGTCGCTGCCGTGACAGTCGTAGTTCGGCGTCTCGGCGCTGATCGCAAACTGCAGCGTTCCGCCACGCTTGGGTTCCTGAGCCCGGGCGTCGGAGACGGCGCCCGCCAGGGCGAACGCCGCGACGCCCAAGAGGCTCGCAATGACTCGAATCATGGTTCTTTCCTCCCAGATGCTTTTCTTTCGCGTCGCCCCGCGAAGTGCATTTAGACTTTATGGCACGCTACGAAATGTTCTGGTTTGAACGCCCGGAACACAGGGATTTCACGCCGGCACTCCTCGCCGGCGATCGGGCAGCGGGTATGGAAGACGCAGCCCGACGGCGGGGTCAAGGGTGAGGGTATTTCGCCGCGGAGCGCCCGCGGCGCGCGCGATCGTTCGACCAGCGGATCGGGAACCGGCGCCGCATCGAGCAGCGCCTTGGTATAGGGGTGTGCCGGGGCCGCATAGAGCGCGTCGCGGTCGGCGAGTTCTACCACACGGCCGAGGTACATCACGGCGACGCGGTCGGAGATATGACGCACAACGGCTAGATCGTGCGCGATGAACAGGTAGGAGAGGCCGAGCCGCTCCTGCAGGTCTTCGAGCAGGTTGATGATCTGGCCCTGGATCGAGACGTCGAGCGCAGAGACCGGCTCGTCGCAGACGATGAAGGTCGGCTCCAGCGCGAGCGCGCGTGCGATGCCGACGCGCTGGCGCTGGCCGCCGGAAAGCTCGTGCGGGTAGCGCTCGGCCATGTAGGAAAACAGCCCGACCTGGGAAAGGAGCTCGGCGACGCGCTCGTGCTCGGCCTTCCTGTTCTTGACGAGGCGATAGACGCTGAGCGGTTCGCCGATGATCTGCCCGACCGTCATGCGCGGATTGAGCGACGAATAAGGGTCCTGGAAGATCACCTGGATCTTGCGGCGCACGTCGCGCATGTCGGCATGGCTCGCATGCGTGATGTCGGCGCCGGCGAAACGGATCGTTCCGCCGGTCACCTCGTCGAGTTTGAGCACCGCGCGGCCGACCGTGGTCTTGCCGCATCCGGATTCACCGACGAGCCCGAGCGTCTCGCCCGGCAGGACATGCAGCGACACGTCGTTGACGGCCTTCACGGTCGCGGTCTCCGACGACAGGAAGCCCGCGCCCGCAGCCTTCACGAGAAAATACTTCTTCAGGTGATCGACGATCAGCAGCGGCTCGCCGGTCGTTTGCGCGAAGGTCGTGCCCGCGGCCCGAACCTTCTGCGGCGCGATCAGCGTTCCGGCAATGATCTCATTGGCGCGGATGCAGGCCGACGCATGCCCCGGCGCGACTTGCGCCAATTGCACGTCCTGCAGCGTGCAGGCCTCGATCCGATAGGGACATCGGGGAGCAAAACGACAGCCCGTGGGCGGCGTGCGCAGGTCGGGCGGCAGACCCTCGATGGTCTCGAGTTTGGCGCCACGCGGCAGGTCGAGCCGCGGGATCGAGCGCATCAGGCCGATCGCATAAGGGTGGGCGGGTTCGAGGAAGACGTTGTCGGCCGTGCCCTGCTCGATGATGCGCGCCGCATACATCACGTTCACCCGGTCGGCGTAGCGGGCCACGATCCCGAGATTGTGCGTGATGATGATAAGCGCGATGCCGAGCCGGCGCGACAGGTCCTTCATCAGCTCCAGGATCTGCGCCTGGATCGTCACGT
>PLJS01000247.1 GCA_003140315.1 Hyphomicrobiales bacterium | reverse complement strand
CGAAGCGAGCCTCGAAGGATGACCGGCCGCGGCCGTCGCCCTTCGAGGCCCGTGCTGCGCACGGGCACCTCAGGGTGACGGCGAGAGTGGATAGCTCGTTGCGCGAACCGCTCTCGCACGCGTGGTGGAACACCGTGAATGCTTGGCTGCTGCTGCTTCCGGCCGCGATCCTGCTCGCGGCGTTCACGCACTACCCGATCATCGCCACTCTCTGGCACAGCCTGTTCGTCGCGCGCCGCAACGGGCCGGCCGTGTTCGTCGGGCTCGACAATTATCGCGCGATGGCCGAGGACGCGATCTTCTGGAAGGTGCTCACCAATAATGTCTGGTTCGCGCTCGGCACCGTCCCGACCTCTATCGCGCTCGCGCTCCTGATGGCACTCTGGGTCAACCGCAACATGTGCGGCCGGGCGTTCCTGCGGCTCGCCTATTTCACGCCGACCGTGCTGCCGATGATCGCGGTCGCCAACATCTGGCTGTTCTTCTACACGCCCGATTACGGCCTGCTCGACCAACTCCGCGGGCTCGCAGGGCTACCCGGCTGGAACTGGCTCGGCGATCCGCGCACCGTGATGGGTTGCCTGATCGTGATGGTGATCTGGAAGGAGGCCGGATTCTTCATGATCTTCTATCTGGCGGCGCTGCAGCAGCTCTCGCCGGACCTCGAAGAGGCGGCCGCCGTCGAAGGCGCGGGGCGCTGGTACACGTTCCGCCGCATCACTTTTCCACTGCTGATGCCGACGACGCTGTTCGTCGCCATCAACGCAGTGATCAACTCGTTCAAGCTGGTCGACCATCTCGTCATCATGACCAAGGGAGGCCCGAGCAACGCGAGCTCGCTGCTGCTCTATTACATCTATGAGGTCGCGTTCACGTTTCAGGATTCGGCGTATGCGGCGACGCTCACCGTGGTCCTCCTGGTGGTTCTCAGCACGCTGGCGCTGATCAAATTCGGCTACCTCGATCGCCGGATCCATTATCAATGAACCGCCCGACGCATCCGCTGGAGGCGATCGGCGCCTGGTTCCTGGCGCTGATCTGGCTCGCGCCGCTCGCCTATGCGTTCTGGAGCGCGCTGCATCCGGCCGCCTACGCGACCTCGTTCAGCCTCTCGGCGCCATGGACTCTGGAGAACTTCGCGCGCGCCTGGAACCAGGCGCCGTTCGGCCGCTATTACGTCAACACCGTGCTGCTGGTGTGCATGGTGCTCGCCGGCCAACTCGTGCTCTGCACGCTGGCTGCTTATGCGTTCGCACGCTTTTCGTTCCGCGGCAGCACCATCGCGTTCGCGCTCGTGCTGCTGCAACTGATGATCATGCCCGACGTGCTGATCGTCGAGAATTATCGCGTGGTCAGCGGGCTCGGCCTGCTCGACACCATCCCGGCGATCGCGCTCCCCTACATGGCGAGCGCGTTCGGCATCTTCCTGTTGCGCCAGACGTTCAAGAGCGTCCCGGTGGAGCTCACAGACGCGGCGCGCGTCGAAGGCGCGGGTCCGCTCACGATCCTGTGGCGCGTCTATGTGCCGCTCGCGCGTCCGACCTACATCGCGTTCGCCCTCGTGTCGGTCAGCTATCACTGGAACAACTTCCTGTGGCCGCTGATCGTCACCAATTCGGTCGGAAGCCGCCCACTTACGGTCGGGCTCGCGGTGTTCGGCGCACCCGAGACCGGCGTCGACTGGTCGATCATCAACGCGGCGACCGTGATGACCATGGCGCCGCTGCTGGCCGCATTCCTGCTGTTCCAGCGCCAGTTCATGCAGTCGTTCATGCGCGCCGGCATCCGCTGACGGGCGGGACACTTTGGGCCAGTGGCGCGCGCGCCAGGATCGCTCTAGAGTCCGGCCAAATAAAACGTATCCACGGAGGGACAATAATGACCAGCAAGCTTGGTTGGATCGATCGGCGCCGGCTCGTTCAACTGCTCGGCGCGGGTGGCGGCGCGCTCGCCGCCGGACTGCCGGGACGCGTGTTCGCGCAGACGCGCAAGAATACGCTCGTGCTCGGTATCGACATCAGCGACACGATCACGCTCGATCCGGCACGGCTTGCCCAATACACCTCGCCGATGACGGTCTCGGCCGCCTACGACTCGCTCGTCACCATGAAGCCCGGCGAGTACACCACCATCGCGCCCGCCCTCGCGACCAAGTGGGCGCGCACGCCCGACGGCAAGGGCTGGCGCTTCACCCTGCGCGACGGCGTGAAGTTCTCGACCGGCAATCCGATGACCGCCGAGGACGTGAAATGGTCGTTCGACCGCGTCATCAATCTCGGCGACCAGCCCTCGCAATACATTGCGCATGTCGACCGCGTGGAGATCGTCGACAAGTCGACGATCGACATCATCCTCAAGCAGCCGGCCGAGCCGCTGCTCACCATCATCGCGGCGCCGGAATTCGTCGTGCTGGAGCGCAAGGTCGCCGAGGCGAACGGCGCGACCGCCGACAAGGACGCCAAGACCAAGGACAAGGCCGCGACCTGGATCAACGGCAATTCCTGCGGCACGGGCGCCTATCGCATCGCCGTGTGGGAGCGTAATCAGCAGATCCAGCTCGTGCGCAACGACTATTACTGGGGCGGCAAGCCTCCGTTCGAGCGCATCGTGATCCGCCACATCTCGGATGGCGCCGCACAGCTTCTCGCGGTGCGCCGCGGCGACATCGACGCGGCGTTCAACCTCATCCCCGAGCAGATCGCGAGTCTGAAGAGCGAGGCGGGCGNNCCGCTCGCGAGCCTCGACTTCGTCTACATGGCGCTGACGCAGGAGCCCGAGTTCAACAAGGCGCTCGCCGTCAAGGAGTGCCGCCAGGCGATCGGCTACGCGATCGACTATGACGGCATCATCAAGTCGATGCTCGGCGGCGCGGCGCTGCGGCCCGCGCACTTCCTGCCGATCGGGGTGAGCGGCTCGAACGAGGCGATCGCGCGCCAGATCGGCTTCAAGCAGGACCTCGCCAAGGCCAAGGAGCTGCTCGCCAAGGGCGGCCACCCGGACGGCTTCGAGTTCGAGATCGCCTACGGCAACGCCGCCGTGCAGGGCGTCACCTACCAGGATCTCGGCCAGAAGATCCAATCCGACCTGTCGCGCGTCGGCATCAAGGTGAACCTGCGCCCACTTGACCAGGTCAATTTGCGCACCGAATTCACCACCGGAAAGTCCAAGGGCGGCGTGCTCACCTTCTGGAACCCGCCCGCGGTCGAGAACCAGCTCTGGGCCGCCGCGGTGGTGCAGCGCGTCGCCAAGCGCGTGCACTGGGACCCGCCGGAGGACGTCGTGAAACTCGTCTCGCAGGCGGCGACCGAGGCCGATCCGAAGAAGCAGGCCGATCTCTGGGTGGAGTGGCAGAAGCGCGTGGTCGATCAGGCCAACCACTTCATCCTGTTCCAGCCGGTGTACCAGATCGCGGTGCGCAACACGGTGAAGGAGTTCCCGTTGACGGCGGCCGGCTGGATGCTCGATCTTCACGGCGTGACGCCGGCGGCGTGAACACGCCGCACCCGCCATGAATTCATGACTTGCGCGCGCCGCATCAGCGGCGTCGCGCCGGAGTGAAACCTTGTTGCGTTACGTCCTGTCCCGGCTCGGGCTTGCCATCGTGATGGCGCTCCTGTCGACGCTCGTCATCTTCCTGATCGCCAATACGGTGCCGGGCGACCCCGTGCTGTCACAGCTCGGCGATCTCGCAGCATCGAACAAGGAGTTCGTCGCCGAATGGCGCGCCAAGTGGGGCCTCGACCTGCCGCTGTGGCAGCGCTACCTGATTTTCCTGCAGCAGCTCGCCCATGGCGATCTCGGAATCTCGATCTCCTCGCAGCGTCCGGTGCTGCAGGACATCCGCGACTTCGCGCCCGCGACGCTCGAGCTCGCCAGCATCGCTTTCCTGCTCTCCATCGTCGTCGGAATCCCGCTCGGCATCCTGGCGGCGGTGCGGCGCGATAGCTGGATCGATCACACGGCGCGCCTCATCTCGCTGATCGGCGTGTCCTCGCCGACTTTCTGGCTCGCCTTCATCATGCTTGCGGTGTTCTACGGCGGCCTGCAGATCGCGCCCGGGCCCGGCCGCCTGGATACGATCGCGCTGCCGCCCCACGCGGTCACCGGTCTCTACCTGATCGACAGCGCACTCGCGGGCGACTGGGATGCGTTCCGCGACGCGGGCGCGCACCTGATCCTCCCTTCGATCGTGCTCGCCGCCGCGACGCTCGGCCTCATCACGCGCACGACGCGCGCCAGCATGCTGGAGAGCATGCAGCAGGACTATGTGCGGGTCGCGCGCGCCAAGGGCTTGCGCGAGGTGCGCATCGTGGTCGGGCACGTATTGCCGAACGCGCTCATCCCGGTGGTCACGCTGGGCGGACTTGCCTATGCCAACCTGCTGACCGGCGCCGTGCTGACCGAGACGATCTTCTCCTGGCCGGGTCTCGGCCGCTACACGTTCCGCAGCGCGGTATCGCTCGACTTCCCGGCCATCATGGGCATCACGCTGGTCGTCGCGATGGTCTATCTGCTCATCAATCTCGCAATCGACATCAGCTACGCGCTGCTCGATCCGCGGGTGGTGCGATGAGCATGGCCGACGCCGCCCTGCCCGCCCGCGCGATTGCACCGGTCGCCTCGAAGCGGCGCCGCTGGATGCGGCGCTACGGACTGCCGACGCTCGGGGCACTCGTCATTGTCATCTGGATCGTTGTCGCCATCGCGGCGCCAATTCTCTCGCCCTACCTCCCGGTGACGGTCGACGTGACGGCGCGGCTGCGGCCGCCATCATGGCGGCACTGGCTCGGGACCGACGTGCTCGGACGCGACGTGTTCACGCGCCTCGTCTACGGCACGCGCATCTCGCTCACGACCGGCGTCATCGTCGTGCTCGTCGGCGCGCTGATCGGAACTCTGGTCGGCGGCATCGCCGCCTACCTGCGCGGCCGCCTCGAAGAGCTGATCATGCGCATCACCGATCTGGTGCTGTGCTTCCCGCCGATCATCTTGGCGATGGCGATCGCGGCCGCGCTCGGCATCGGCACGACGAACACCATCATCGCGATGCTGGTGGTGTGGTGGCCGAAATTCGCCCGCCTCGCGCGCAGCCTCGTGCTGGTGCAGCGCTCGCAGGAATATGTCGAGGCCGCGGTGGTCATGGGCCTGAGTCCCGCGCGCATCCTGCTGCGCCACATCATCCCGAACTCGATCGGGCCGCTGATCGTCCTCGTCACGCTCGACATCGGCAATGCCATCATCACCTTCGCGGGGCTCTCGTTCCTGGGGCTCGGCGTCATCCCGCCGACGCCCGAATGGGGCTCGATGGTGTCGGAGGGACGCGAGCTGATCGAGCAATGGTGGGTCGCGGCGTTTCCGGGCCTCGCGATCCTCACGGTCGTGCTCGGCTTTAATTTCCTCGGCGACGGCATCCGGGACTGGCTCGATCCGCGGTCGCGCAGGCGGTGACAATGGACGCAGCCCCGCCGAACCGTTCGCCGCGAACAGCCCCCGCGGCCGGGTCGCTGGTGCTCGACGTACGCGACCTGCAGACGCAGTTCTTCACCGATGCCGGCATCGTGCGCGCGGTCGATGGCGTGAGCTTCTCGGTCAGCGCGGGCGAGACGCTCGGCATCGTCGGGGAATCCGGCTCGGGCAAGAGCGTGACCGCGCTGTCGCTGATGCGGCTGCTCGACGAGCCGAGCCGGATCGTCGGCGGTGAAATTCGCTTCCAGGGCCGTGACGTGCTCGCGATGGATGCCGAGGAGCTGCGCAAGCTGCGCGGCGAGGGCATCGCGATGGTGTTCCAGGATCCGATGACCTCGCTCAATCCGGTGCTGCGCATCGCGCGCCAGCTCGCCGAGACCATGCAGGCGCACGGGCGCTTCACCCGCGAGCAGGCGACCAGCCGCGCGATCTCGCTGCTCGGCCGCATGGGCATCACGGCGCCGGAGCGCGCGATCAATTCCTACCCGCACCAGTTCTCGGGCGGCATGCGCCAGCGCGTGATGCTTGCGATGGGCTTCTCCAACGAGCCCGCGCTCTTGATCGCCGACGAGCCGACGACCGCGCTCGACGTCACCATCCAAGCGCAGATCCTCGGCCTGATCGCCGAGCTCAATCGCGATTTCGGCGCCGCGATCATCCTGATCAGCCACGCGCTCGGCGTGATCGCCAATGTCTGCCAGCGCGTCATCGTGATGTATGCGGGCGAGGTGGTCGAGGAAGGGCCGACCGAGCAGGTGCTGGCCGATCCGCGCCATCCCTACACTTGGGCGCTGATCAACGCGGTGCCGCGCATCGACCGGCATGTGCCGGACACGCGGCGGCTCGTCACCATCGAGGGCACGCCGCCCGATCCGCTGGCGATGCCGTCCGGCTGCCGCTTCGCGCCGCGCTGCCCGTTCCGCATCGCGCAGTGCGACCAGCATCCGGCTCTCATCGAGGTCGCGCCCGGCCGCAAGGCGCGCTGTTGGGTCACGCAGGCGGGTGAACCGCTTCCACCGCCCGCAACTGCGAGGCTCGCCGCCGGGCCGCCGCGCGCGGCGCAGCCGTCGCCCGCGCAGGACGTTACCCCTCCGCTGTTGTCGGTGCGCGGACTGGTGAAGCATTTCGCCCTACCGCGCGAGGGCTTCTTCGGCAAGGGGCGCTACGTGCACGCGGTCGACGGCGTCGATCTCGACGTGATGCCGGGCGAGACCGTCGGCCTCGTCGGCGAATCCGGCTGCGGCAAGTCGACCTTCGCGCGCCTCGTCGCCCGCATCCATGAACCGAGCGCCGGATCGATCCGCTTCGCCGGTCACGAGATCGCTGACGCATCGGCGTCGGCGATCCGGCCGCTGCGGCGGCGCATGCAGATGGTGTTCCAGGACCCCTACGCGTCGCTCAATCCGCGCATGACCGTCGCCGACATCCTGAGCGAGCCGATCCGCTTCCACGGACTAACCAAGACGGCGGGCGAAACGCGCGAACGCGTGGAGGAGCTGCTTACAGCCGTCGGGCTCAACCCGAAGATGGCGATCCGCTATCCGCACGAGTTCTCCGGTGGTCAGCGCCAGCGCATCTCGATCGCACGCGCGCTCGCACTCAAGCCCGACTTCATCATCGCCGACGAGCCGATCTCGTCGCTCGACGTGAACATCCAGGCGCAGATCATCAACCTGCTGATCGACCTGCAGGAGAAATTCCAGCTCACCTATCTGTTCATCGCACACGATCTCGCGGTAGTGCGCCACATCTGCGACCGCATCGTCGTCTTCTATCTCGGCAAGGTGATGGAGATCGCGCCGGCCGCGGACCTGTTCACGGCGTCGCTGCATCCCTACACGCGCTATCTCATCTCGGCGGTGCCGATCCCCGACGCGGATGCCGAGCGCCGCCGTACGCGCCTGCCGCTCGCAGGCGAACCGCCGAGCGCCGTCGATCCGCCCTCAGGCTGCCGCTTCCGCACACGCTGCCCGATCGCACAGCCGATCTGCGCCGAGGTGACGCCGCCGCTTGCCACGCACCGCGACGGCCATCTCGCGGCCTGTCATTTCCCGGGGCAGTTTTGAGACCGGCCAAGCGGCGCTTTACCTCCCCTTGAAAAGGGGAGNNCCCCCTTTCAGGGGGAGGGAGCCAGACCGCCCGCGTGCTCGCGTCTGCTCACATCAGTTTGATTGAGCAAGCTTCGCGTCGGTGCGCGCCTGCAATTCATCGAAGGTGAGGCCCGCGACCATGTCGCGCACGACGAAGCCGAAAGGCGTGATGTCGATCACCGCCAGGTTCGTATAGACGCGTTTCACCGCGGCCTTTGCGGTGAGCGGATAGGAGCAGCGCTCGACCAGGCGCGGCCGGCCGTCCTTGGTGACGTGCTCCATCATCACCCACAGGTTCTTGGCGCCGACCGCGAGATCCATGGCGCCGCCAACGGCGGGCGCCGAGTCGTTCTCCGAGGTCGCCCAGTTGGCGATGTCGCCATTCTCGGCCACCTCGTAGGCGCCGAGCACGCAGAGATCGAGATGGCCGCCGCGGATCATCGCGAAACTGTCCGCGTGATGCACCAGCGAGGCGCCGGTGCGCATCGTGACCATTTGCTTGCCGGCATTGATGATCCACGGATCGGCGTTGTCCGGCGTCGGCGCCGGCCCCATGCCAAGTAGCCCGTTCTCTGAATGCACCACGACCTCGCGGTCGGCCGGCACATGATCCGCGACGAGCGTCGGCACGCCGATGCCGAGATTGACGTACCAGCCGTCGGGAATGTCGATCGCGACACGCGCCGCCATCCCGTTGCGGCTGAGCGGTTTGAAGCTTGTTGCGGTATCGGCCATGGGACTCTCTATTCAATCACGGCTCGCGCGGCGGATCGCCGTAGGGAACGTGGATGACTCGGTCGACGAACAGGCCCGGCGTGACGATCACCTCCGGATCGATTTCGCCGAGCTCGGCCATGTGCTGGCTCTGCACGATCGTCAGCTTCCCGGCCATCGCCATCACGGGATTGAAGTTACGTCCGGTGCTGCGATAGGTCAGATTGCCCCAGCGGTCCGCACGCCAGGCTTCGACCAGCGCGACATCGCCGTGCAGCGCACTCTCCAGAATGTAAGTGCGCCCGTCGATCTCGCGCTGCTCCTTGCCGGCGGCGAGCTTGGTGCCGGCCGCGGTCGCGGTGAAGAAGGCCGGCACGCCGGCGCCGGCCGCGCGCATGCGCTCCGCGAGCGTGCCCTGCGGGACGATTTCGAGCGCGATGGTGCCGGCGCGGTAGCGCTCCTCGAAGGCGGGCGAGCCACGCGGGAAGCTGCAGATCATCTTGGCGACGCGGCCGAGCGCGATCAGCCTGCCGAGTCCGCTGTCCGGCGAATTGCCGGCATTGTTGGCGACGGCGGTCAGATTGCCGGCACCCTGTTCGATCAGGCCGTCGATCAGCGCATTGGGCTGACCGACCAGGCCGAAGCCGCCGACGAGCACGACCGCGCCATCGCTAATGCCGTTCATGGCCTCGGCCATGGTCTGGACGGTCTTGTTGATCATCGGGCCGCGCGGCGCTCCTTCCCGTTTTGCCGGACTCTGTGGCGCCTGCCCGGATGCGTCAACGGCCAATCGCGCCGCGCGTAGGCTCCGAAGGGGCATAGATCGCGGCTGCGAGGCGGCGGCTCTTCCCCGAACCGGGCGTTCAGGCGAACATCCGGTTCGGGAGCTGTTCGAGCGCGAGCGCGGGCTTGATCGGACGCTCGGGGGCTTTGGTCCGGCTTGTTCCGGGGCTTTCGGCCCGCGGCGGCCGGGTGAGGCATGGACCTGATTTTGCGCAACGCACGCCTCCCCGGCGCCGAGCAGGACACGGCCGACATCGGCATCGCCGGCGGCAGGATCGTGGCGATCGAGCGCAATCTCTCCACCGAAGCCGAGACGATGATCTGCAAGGCCGCCTCGTCAGCTCGGGACTGCCGAGACGCACATCCATCTCGACAAGTCCTGCATCCTCGATCGTTGCATCGCGGACAAAGGCGATATTGAGGAAGCGATCCGGGAAGTCGCCAAGGCCAAGAAGGATTTCACGCCGGGCGACGTCTACGCGCGGGCCAAGAAGACGCTGGAGAAGTGCATCCTCAACGGCACCACGCACATGCGCACGCAGCTCGAGGTCGATCCCGGCATCGGCTTGCGCGGACTCGAAGGCGTGCGTGCACTGGTCGACGAATACAAATGGGCGATCGACATCGAGATCTGCATCTTTCCGAAGGAAGGCCTCACCGACAATCCTGGCACGGACGAACTGATGATCGCCGCGTTGAAGAGCGGCGGCAGCGTCGTCGGCGCCGCGCCCTACACGGACTCAAGTCCGCACGGCCAGATCGACCGCATCTTCGAAATCGCGCGCGAGTTCGATATCGACATCGACATGCATCTCGATTTCAGCCTCGACCCGGACAATCTCGACCTTCTCTACGTGTGCGCGCAGACTGAGCGCTTCAAATACGGTGGTCGCGTCGCGATCGGCCACGTCACCAAGCTTTCCGCCGCGCCGCCGAAACTGTTCGAAAGCTGTGCCAAGCGCATGGCGGACGCCGGCGTGGCGCTTACGGTGCTGCCTTCGACCGATCTCTATCTGATGGGCCGCCACCAGGATCACAGCGTGATGCGCGGCGTCACGGCCTCGCACAAGCTCTTGCATCACGGCGTGAACTGCTCGCCCTCCACCAACAATGTGCTCAACCCGTTCACGCCGTTCGGCGATTGCTCGCTGGTCCGGATGGCCAATCTTTACGCCAACATCTGTCAGATGGGCGCGCGCGGCGACATCCGCGAATGCTTTCATATGATCTCGAACCGCTCCGCGAGGCTGATGAACCTGAAGAATTACGGGCTCGCGGCCGGCTGTTCGGCGGACCTGGTCGTGCTGGACGCGACGAGCGTCGAGGACGCGGTTGCGGAGCTCGCACCGGTGCTGTTTGTCCTCAAGCGCGGACGCAAGACCGTGTCGCGCGAGCGCGCCAGGTTGCACCGGCCGCACTGAAACGGTTGCCCCCCGCTGCTTGCGTCACGCGTGTCCCTGCGTGGTCAGCACGCTCGCGCCGCTGCGATAGCGCGCGACGACCTCGGGATCGGGATCGCAGCCGAGACCCGGGCCCTGAGGCACCTTCACGCGTCCGTCGACGGCGCGGACCCAAGGATCGAACGGGTTCGCCGCCATGTCGAGCCACAACACTTCGACCAGCGGTTCCTCGATCAATGCCGCGATGATGTGGATCGAAGCGAGGAAGCCCGGGCCGAAATACGGGCAGTGCGGCGTCACCTTCACACCGCGCGCCTTGCCTAGCGCGATGACGCGCAGCACCTCGCCGATGCCGCCGATTTTCGTCACGCTCGGCTGCGCGATGTCGATCGCGCCGGCGTCGATCAGCGATTGGAAGCCGAACACGCCGGCCGTGTTCTCGCCGGCCGCGATCGCGATGCCGTGCGTCCTGATTTCGGCGAGCCCATGAACGTCCTCGGGCGGATACACCGGCTCCTCCAACCAGAGCAGGCCATCTTCCTTGAGCGACTGCGCCATGACGTGCGCGTCCTCAACCGACCAGGCGCAATTCACGTCGAGCATGATCCGCGCCTTCTCGGCGCCGGGTGCCGCCTTGGCGGCGAGCACATCCGCGCGCGTCACCTGATGCAGCTTGATGTGGCGGTAGCCGCGCGCGATAGCCGCGGCTGTGTTCTTCGCGACCAGCGTCGCGTCGGGATACCAGAGCAGGCTCGCATAGGCGTCGAGCTCCGGCCGCGCGCCGCTCCCGAGCAAGGCGTGCAGCGGCTTGCCGGCGCGCTTGCCGCGGATATCCCAGAGCGCGATCTCGATGCCGGAATACGCATAGACGAACGGACCATTGCGGCCAAGCAGGTGCACGGCATGCAGGATGTCGCGCGACAGCGCTTCGATGTCGTCGGCATCGCGTCCGATGACGAGCGGCGCCACGATCGTGTCCAACGCCGCGCGCGTCGCCGGAATCGCCGCATGTCCGAACGCCTCGCCCCACCCGACGAAACCGTCCTCGGTCTCGGCGCGCACGAGCAGGATCTCCAGATGGCCCCACGGCCGGCCGGCAAATGACGGCGTCGGCCCGCCCATGTCGAAGGGCAGCGCGACGACGCTCGACTCGACCGACTTGATCCGCAATGAAGCCCCCGGCGCCATCGTGCTGGCGCTTGTCGCGTACCTGGCGGCGCGCCGCACGGCGTCTCTTCCCGCCGCGACGCTAGGGCAGACGGTCACCGAGTTCAATCGGATGCCATCTGATCGCTGCCATAACGATAAGCAACCTGCCCTGCTTCGCGGCAATGCTCTCGTCGAGCCGTAGCTGGTTCGATCAGAGACTTTGCCGCATCATGCGGGATCGGCCGCACGTTGACCGACTTGGGCGAACCTGTTCTCCTTTGCGGCGAGGCGGCCTCGTGGCGGCCTGCGGAGAGCGCAGGCGGTGACGCGAACGAAAGCCGGCATTTGGAGGGGGTCTCCAATGGACGAGCAGGCACTGCGTGGATTGATCGCGAAGGTGAAGGGCGGCAAGCTCTCGCGCCGCGACTTCGTCAACCGGATGATCGCACTCGGACTGACGGCGCCGCTGGCTGTGCAGATGCTGAGCTATTCGGGCGTCGCCCGCGCGCAGATGAAAGCCGATTACAAGCCGACCAAGCGCGGCGGAGGTGGACCGCTCAAGGTCCTGTGGTGGCAGGGCGCGACGCTGCTCAATCCACATTTCGCGATCGGCACCAAGGACCAGGACGGCTCGCGCATCTTCTACGAGCCGCTCGCGAGCTGGGACCCGGACGGATACATGTTCCCGGTGCTCGCCGCCGAAATTCCCGATCTTGAGAATGGCGGGCTCTCCAAGGACGGCAAATCGGTCACCTGGAAGCTCAAGCCAGGTGTGCAATGGCATGACGGCAAGCCGTTCACCGCCGACGATGTCGTGTTCAACTGGCAATACGCCTCCGACCCAGCGACCGCCGCCACCACTATCGGCTCCTACAAGGACATCAAGGTCGAGAAGGTCGACGATCTCACGGTGCGCGTGCTGTTCGCCAATCCGACGCCGTTCTGGGCCGACGCCTTCGTCGGCGTGCGCGGGATGATGGTTCCGAAGCACCTGTTCGCCGATTACAGCGGCGCGAAATCACGCGACGCACCGGCGAACCTGAAGCCGGTCGGCACCGGCCCCTACAAGTTCGTCGACTTCAAGCCGGGTGACGTGGTGCGCGGCGAGATTAACACGAGCTATCACGTCGAGAATCGCCCGTACTTCGACTCCGTCGAGATGAAGGGCGGCGGTGACGCCGTGTCGGCGGCGCGCGCCGTATTGCAGACCGGCGAATACGATTACGCCTGGAACCTGCAGGTCGAGGACGAGATTCTGCTGCGGCTCGAAAAGGGCGGCAAGGGCACGACCTACATGTCGGTGACCGGCAACATCGAGCACATCGGGCTCAATTCCACCGATCCGTGGACCGAGGTCGACGGCGAGCGCTCCAGCATGAAGACCAAGCACCCGCTGCTGACCGACAAGGCGGTGCGCCGCGCGCTCGGCCTCCTGGTCGATCGCCAAGCGGTGCAGGACCACATCTACGGCCGCACCGGCATCGCGACCGCGAATTTCGTCAACAATCCGCAGCGCTTCGTGTCGAAGAACATGAAGTGGGAGTTCAACATCGACAAGGCGAACCAGATTCTGGAAGAGGCCGGCTGGAAGAAAGGCCCGGACGGCATTCGCGCCAAGGACGGCAAGCCGCTCAAGTTCGTCTACCAGACATCCATCAACACGCCGCGCCAGAAGAACCAGGCGATCGTCAAGCAGGCCTGCCAGAAGGCCGGCATCGACATGGAGCTGAAGTCCGTCACCGCCTCGGTGTTCTTCTCCTCCGACGTCGCCAATCCGGACACCTATCCGCACTTCTATTGCGATATCGAGATGTACACGACCACGATGGCGCAACCTGATCCGGCGCAGTTCCTCAACCAGTTCGTGTCGTGGGAAGTGGCGACGAAAGAGAACAAGTGGCAGGGCCGCAACATCACGCGCTGGGTGAACGAAGAAGCCGATAAGGCCTACAAGGCCGCCGACACCGAGCTCGACCCGATCAAGCGCGCCGCGCTGTACATCAAGGTCAACGACCTCGCCTGCGGCGATCAGGCGGTCATTCCGGTGGTGTATCGGCCGCGCGTATCGGCGATAGGCAGCAAGCTGCGGGCGCAGGTCAGCGGCTGGGACAGCGACTTCGGCAACCTCAAGGACTGGTACAAGGACGCATGAGCGCCAGTGCTCCGGCGTAGGCCTTTCGGATCGGGATGACGGCATGGGCCCCTATCTATTGCGGCGCCTGGTGATCGCCATCCCGAGCCTGCTCGGGATCAGCGTGGTGCTCTTTGCCGTGCTCGCGCTCGCGCCGGGCGACCCGTTCGGCGAGCTCGCGACCAATCCGGCGATACCGCCGGAAGTGCGCATGGCGTTGCGGGTGAAATTCGGCCTCGATGATCCGGTCCCGCTACGCTATCTGCACTGGCTCAGCGCCATGCTGCATGGCGATTGGGGCTTCTCGTTCGCGAGCCGGATCAACGTCGATACGCTGATCCTGCAGCGCCTGCCTGCAACGCTGTTCGTCATCGGATCGGCGCAGCTTCTGGCGCTCGTGGTTGCGCTTCCGGTCGGCGTCTATGCGGCGACGCGGCCTTATTCGGTGTTCGACCAGATCGCCAATACGCTCGCCTTCGTCGGCTTCTCGCTGCCGACGTTCTTCACCGGGCTGCTGCTCATCCTGGTGTTCAGCATCCAGCTCGACTGGCTGCCGTTCGTCTACCGTGCCGACATCGACGCGACCGGCTGGCATTGGTATTGGGAGCAGTTCCGGCAATCGATCATGCCCATCACAGTGCTCGGCCTGTTCCAGGGCGCGTCCTTGACGCGCTACGTTCGCTCCGCCGTACTGGACGTGATCCGCCTCGACTACGTCACCACGGCGCGCGCCAAGGGTCTCGGCGAACGCACGGTTGTCATCAAGCATGTGGTGCGCAACGCAATGATCCCGGTCGTGACGCTCGTGGCGCTGCAGCTTCCCGCGGTCTTCGGCGGCGCGATCGTCACCGAGCAGATTTTCCGCATTCCCGGCATCGGCGCGCTGCTGATCAGCGCGATCCTCTCCAACGATACGCCCGTCGTGATGGCGGTGACCTTCGTGTTCGCGTGTCTGGTCGTGCTCTTCAATCTCCTGGCAGACGTGATGTATGGCTGGCTCGATCCCCGCATCAGCTTCGGCTGAGATCGCCGGCGCCCCACAGCGCCCCGCGCGGCCGTTTTCGCCGTGGCTCGACGCGTGGCGGCGGTTCCGGCGCCACCGGCTTGCGGTGGCGAGCCTTTTCATCCTGGCCGCGATGATCGGAGCGATCCTGCTGGCGCCGCTGATCTGGCGCGTCGCGATCAACGACATCGATTTTTCCGCGCACCTCGAAGGGCCGTCCTGGGCGCATCCGTTCGGAACCGACGATCTCGGGCAGGATGTGCTGGCGCGCATGCTCTATGGCGGCCGCATCTCGCTCGCGGTCGGGCTCGCCGCCATGATGGTGGCGATGGTGGTCGGCACGATCGTCGGCGCGGTCGCCGGGATGTCGCGCGGCTGGGTCGGGCCGGCGCTGATGTGGCTTACCGATCTCTTCCTCTCATTGCCGCAACTGCCGCTGCTGCTGCTCGTCATCTATCTGTTCCGCGATACCCTGAAGGCGATGTTCGGTGTCGAGGGCGGCGTCTTCATCCTGGTCGTCGTGGTGATCGGCGGCCTGCGCTGGATGCCGGTCGCACGGCTCGTACGCGCGCAGTTCCTGTCGTTGCGCGAGAAGGAGTTCGTCGAAGCCGCGCGCGCGCTCGGCGCATCGAAGCTGCGCCAGGTCGTACGCCACATCCTGCCGAACGCACTCGGGCCGGTAATCGTCGCGGGCACAATCGACGTCGCCGCGGCCATCATCGCGGAGTCGACGCTGTCGTTCCTGGGGCTCGGTTTCCCGCCTGACGTTCCGACCTGGGGGCGGATCCTCTACGACGCGAAGGACTATCTCGACATCGCGCCGCATTGGGCCCTGTTTCCCGGCGCCGCGATCTTCCTCACGGTGCTGTCGATCAATTTCATCGGCGACGGGCTGCGCGATGCGCTCGACCCGCGCAAGGTGATGTGATGCAGGCTAATGGCACCACAGCGCCGCTGCTCGATATCCGCGGCCTCAAGACGCATTTCGCAACCGATGACGGTATCGTGCGGGCGGTCGACGGCGTCGATCTCGCGATTGCGCGCGGCGAAACGGTCGGCGTGGTCGGCGAATCCGGCTGCGGCAAGACCGTCACCGCGATGTCGGTGCTCAAGCTGATCGCGATGCCGCCCGGCCGTATCGTCGAGGGTCAAATTCTCTGGCAGGGCCGCGATCTCGTTCCGCTGCCCACGGACGCGATGGACGACGTGCGGGCCAAGGAGATCGCGATGGTCTTCCAGGAGCCGATGACCTCACTCAATCCGGTTTACACGGTCGGCGAGCAGATTGCCGAAGTCGCGCGGCGGCATGAAGGGCTCTCGCGGCGGGCCGCGCTGGAGAAGGCCGTGCACATGCTCCGCCTCGTCCAGGTGTCCAATCCCGAGCGCCGGGCGCACGACTATCCGCATCAATTCTCCGGCGGCATGCGCCAGCGTGTGATGATCGCGATGGCGCTCTCCTGCGATCCGAAACTGCTGATCGCCGATGAGCCGACGACCGCGCTCGACGTCACCATCCAGGCGCAGATCCTCGAATTGCTACAGGAGATGAAGTCGCGCTTCGGCATGGCGATCATGCTCATCACGCACGCGATGGGCGTGGTCGCCGAGACCGCGCAGCGCGTCGTCGTCATGTATGCCGGCAGGGTGATCGAGGAGGCGCCGGTGGAGCGCCTGTTCGCCAATCCGCGCCACCCCTATACGCAGGGCCTCATCCGCTCGATTCCGCACATCGACAAGGCGGCAACGAAGAAGGAGCGTCTCGAGGCGATCCCGGGCATCGTGCCGAGCCTGATCGATCCGCCGCCGGGCTGCCGTTTCGCGCCGCGCTGCCGCTACGCGATGTCGGTCTGCCGCGAGGCGATCCCGCCATTGCGCGAAGTCGAGGCCGGCCACAAGGTCGCGTGCGTGCTGTGATGGACGCGAAAGCCGCAACAGCCGAGCCACTTCTGCGCGTCGAAGGTCTCACCAAGAATTTCGTTACCGGGGGCGGACTGTTCTCGCGCGCGCCCGATGTTGTTCACGCGGTCGACAATGTGAGCTTCAGCGTCGATCGCGCGGAGACGCTCGGGCTTGTCGGCGAGTCCGGATCGGGGAAATCCACGACGGGGCGTTGCGTGCTCCGCCTGATCGAGCCCACGTCGGGCAAAATCGTGTTCGAAGATCGTGATGTCGTTCAACTTGAGTCCGGAGCGCTCCGGTCGCTGCGCCGCGATGTTCAGATCATTTTCCAGGACCCGTTCGCCTCGCTCAATCCGCGCATGACGGTCGGCGCCATCATCGGCGAGGCGCTGACCATTCATAAGCTCGCGCGAACACGGCGCGAGTTCACCGAACGCGTCGTCGAACTCTTAGAAACCGTCGGCCTGCAAGCCGATCACATGCGCCGCTATCCGCATGAGTTCTCCGGCGGCCAGCGCCAGCGCATCGGTATCGCGCGCGCACTTGCAGTCGAGCCGAAGTTGATCATCTGCGACGAGCCGGTTTCGGCACTCGATGTGTCGATCCAGGCGCAAGTCATCAATCTATTGGAAGACTTGCAGCAGAAATTCGGCCTCGCTTATCTTTTCATTGCGCATGATCTATCAGTCGTCGAGCACATCAGCCGGCGCGTTGCCGTCATGTATCTTGGCCGCATCGTCGAGATTGCTTCCGCGCGCGACCTCTACGCCTCGCCGCGTCATCCCTATACCGAAGCGCTCCTCTCCGCCGTTCCGGTCACCGACCCGGGCCTGCGACGCCAACGCATTGTTCTGCAAGGCGAAGTCCCGAACCCCATGAACCCGCCGACCGGCTGCCACTTCCATACGCGCTGCCCGATCCGCAAGCTGCCGCTGTGCAGCGAGGTCGTTCCGGAGCTGAAGCAGACGTCGAGCGGACACATGGTTGCGTGCCATCTCAGGAGCTAGAACAGCCACGAACCAGCGCGAGCATGTCCGGGCTCAAATCGCAACAACGGGAAACCAATCATGAGCGAACCGCCCATCTCGCGCGGTTTCAGAGCACGCAAGCGGCCCGATGGACCGGCCAATCGCGTGCCGCCGGGGCAGCATCTGGTGAACGACTTTCCGGTGCTCTCCGCCGGGCCGACGCCGCACACGAGCCTCGAAGGCTGGAGCTTCACCCTGGAGGACGGCCCCTCGCCGCTCGCCGAATGGACATGGGCGCAGTTCGCGGCACTGCCGCAGACGACGCTGAAGGTCGACATTCACTGCGTAACGACGTGGTCGAAGCTCGACACCAACTGGCAAGGCGTGACGATCGATACGCTGCTCGAGGCCGCGGGCCTCGGTGAGCCGCCGGAGCTTTTCACGATGATTCATTGCGACGGCGGCTACACGACCAACGTCCCGGTCGAGGATCTGCTCGACGGCAAGGCGATGGTCGCAACGCACTTCGAAGGCCGCCCGCTTGCGCCGGAGCATGGCGGCCCGGCGCGCCTGCTGGTGCCGCATCTCTATTTCTGGAAGAGCGCAAAATGGGCGCGCAGCCTGCAATTCATCGCGCAGGACGAGCCGGGCTTCTGGGAATCGCTCGGCTATCACATCTATGGCGATCCCTGGCGTGAGCAGCGCTATGCCGGCGACTGAGGCCGTCGCCGCGCCACGGCGATTGGAATGGCTCACCGCGACGGTGACCGACGTCATCGTGGAAACGCCGCGCGTGAAGAGCCTCGTCCAGGACGTGCCGCGTTGGCCCGGCCATCGGCCCGGGCAGCATGTCGACGTGCGGCTCACCGGCGAGGACGGCTATCAGGCGCAGCGCAGCTACTCGATCGCATCGGCGCCCGAGGCCGCACATCTAACCCTCACGGTCGAGCGCATCGAGGAAGGCGAGGTCTCGCCCTATCTCGCGGGCGAAGTCCGGCCTGGCGATCAATTCGAGCTGCGTGGGCCGATCGGCGGCTATTTCGTTTGGACGGTGGCGGCGCAAGGCCCGCTGTTCCTGATCGCCGGAGGATCGGGAATCGTGCCGCTAATGGCGATGCTGCGCCATCGCGCCGCGGCGTCGGTCGCCGTGCCGGCGCGCCTCATCTATTCCTCGCGCACGTTCGGCGACATCATCTACCGCGACGAGCTGGATCGCCTGATGGCGCGACGGGATGGATTGGAGATCGTTCACACCCTCACGCGCAGCCAGCCTGCCGGCTGGAGCGGCGGCATGCGCCGGATCGATCGCGAGATGGTCGCCAGCGCGGGCTTTCCGTCAAGCCAGCGGCCGAGAACTTTCATCTGCGGGCCGACGCAACTCGTCGAATACGCCGCGAGCACGCTGCAAGAGCTCGGCCACGAGGCGAGCCTGATCAAGACGGAACGATTTGGGCCGACGGGAGGAGTGGGATGAGTGAGCACGCCGATACCAACGCGCCGCTTGACGGAAATTCCGCCGCAGGACTGCTGCACGAGCTTTTCGCCGTCGATCTGACGAGCGCCAACGTGACCTGCGTCGGATGCGGGACCGTCGCGGAGATCGGGCGGGAACGCGCCTATGGCGGCGCGATGGGCGTGGTCTTGCGCTGCGTTCACTGCGAGGCCGTCGTGCTGCGCATGGTCCGCACGCCCGCCGGCTGCTGGCTCGAGATGCTGGGCGCGCGCAACCTGTTCGTGCCGGCGGTCGAGGGATAGTGAGCGCCGCGCCTCAATGCTGGCGCGGCGAGAACACGGCGTCAGCCGTCTCTTCCTCCGCCGCCGGGCGAATGACGCGCCCCGGCCAGCGTTCGTGCGTGAGCGGAACGACCAGACGCGTCGCCATGCCGGTCGGCGCAAAGGACTGATGCACCTCCCCATTAAGCTGGCGCTCGATCACCATGGTGATCAGCCGCGAGCCGAACCCCGGCCGGGGCGTGCGTTTGGGCGCAGGCCCGCCGCCTTCCTTCCAGTCGAGGGTGAGCGTTGGGCCTTTGGCGGTGCGGTCGACCGACCAAGACAGATCGAGCCGGCCGGCCGGAACGGACAGACTGCCGTATTTGTTGGCGTTGGTCGCAAGCTCGTGCAGCGCCGCGCTCAGCGCGAAGGACGGATCCGGCTCGAGGAAAACGTCCGGCCCGGTAAACGAGACGCGCTCGAGATAGGGGGCGAGCAGCGCGCGCAGCAAGCCGGTCAATGAGGCCGCGTTCCAGCCACCCTCGGTGATGAGCCGGTGAGCGCTCGCCAAAGCAAGCACGCGGGCTTCGTATTTGGCCACGAGATCCGGCACGCTGCGCGAGTTCTTCGCGGTCTGTGAGAACAGCGCGAGGAGCTGGGCAAACAGATTGCCGGATCGATGGCGCAACTCGCGGATCATCAGTTCGTGGCGCTGGTCGAGCTGCCGGCGCTGGATCGCGCCCGCGATCACGTTGGCGATCGCGGTGAGGAATGACACCTCGTATTCGTAAAATCGGCGCCGCTGCGGCGTGTGCGCGCCGATAACCCCATAGGCACGCCCATCGCGTCCCGCGATCGGCACGCTGACGCCGCTCGTCACGCCGTGATCGTGGAGCAGCGCCGGACTGGTGAAGCGCGTCTCCGATTTGAGATCGATGACGGTCACCGGACCGCCCGACGCGAGCGCGTAACCGGCCTGCGAGTGTCGGCCCGTCGATTCATACGCAGAGCCGACCAAGCCAGATTTCCAGCCGATGCCGGCACGCAGCAGCAGTTCGGCGTCGCCGGGAACGAGCTCGAGAATCTTGACGAATTCGACGTCGAGAAGATCCGCAACCGTGGCGGCGATGTCGTCAAACAGCTTTTGCAAATCGATCTCGGTGAGCGCTTGTTCGCCGAGACGCGCCACCGCTTCCTGCTGTTTGGCGCGTGCGCGCAGCTCGCCCAGCAGGCGCACGCGATCCGATACGTCGCGGCAAACGCCGAGGAGCCGTTTCGGCGCGCCGTTCTCCATGACGACGGTCGCGACCGCCTCGACCCAGCGCTCGTCCCGGTCGGGTCGCGGCACCAGCCGATATTGCACTTGATATTGCTTGCCGGACCGCAAGCTCTCCTGAATCGCAGCCTGCACTTCCGCCCGATCGTCCGGATGGACGTCATTCTCGACGAAGGAGAACGTGCCGTCGAAGCTGGCCGCCGGCAGGTCGTGTATCTCTTCCAGGTTGTTCGACCAGTTCACCGTGTCGGACTGGATGTCCCAGGACCACACGCCGATCCTGCCCGCTTCGAGCGCGGTACGCACCGCCTGCGGGTCGGGGAAGTGGTCCACAGGCTTCGCGTCTGCATGGGGCGCGCCCGGCGTCTGCTGCTCCTGCAGTTCCGGCGCTGCCTCGCGCGGCTGGCGATCGTCCATCGGCCTTACGTCCACGCGAGCCCGCTGAAGGCCGCCAACAAGGGTTTACGCATCAAGACTCTCAACTCCTGAAGGTCACTGATACGCAGTTCCCGCGATATCGTGACGCACAGGCACATGACAAACATGCCGAGATGCCGCCCGGGCGACGTTCTGGCAATTCCGAGATAAGGCGTCCCGCGGGTGAAACGTTCCGGCGCGTTGCTTTGCATTCCGGGTTCCCCGCACATCCCATCACGCGACCGACTTGATCGCCGCATGGAGCTGGCTGATGTCATAGGGTTTGCCGAGAACGAAGGTCTGCTTGTTGCGCAACCGCTCGTCGAGACCGGAATCGCCATGGCCGGTCGCAATGATGATCGGAAGATCCTCGCGCATGCGCCGCAACTCGAGTGCGAGCGTGTCGCCCCGGCCGTCGGGGAGGCCGACGTCGACGATCGCCAGCGCGAAGCTGCCGATATCGGAGGCTGCCGCTTCGAGGGCGGCCTTGGCGGTCGTGGCCTCGATGATCTGATAACCCAGCTCTTCAAGAGCATCGACCGCGATTGCGGCGACGAGCACCTCATCCTCGACCAGCAAGATCTTGAGATTTGCGACCAAACAGGCACCTCACAGCGGATGACGACGATGTCAACCGACGATACCGATATAACAGACGCAGGTACGGCTTCCGGCGTGGCCGGCACTCGCCCCAAAGGCGCGGCTGTGCCGGCGACAGGGCCGGCTCAGCCGGTCGCCTGCCGTTCGCGACGCTTGGCATTGCGCGCAAAGAACAGGGCTTGGCTCGCGATCGCGGATACCATCGCGGGCTGGAAGGGCTTGGCAATCAGGAACGCGGGCTCGGGGCGCTCGCCGGTGAGGAACCGTTCCGGATAGGCGGTGATGAAGATCACCGGCACCTCGAATGCACGGAGCAGATCGTTGACGGCATCAAGGCCGGAGCTGCCGTCGGCAAGCTGGATGTCCGCGAGGATCAGGCCTGGCTTCTTCTTGCGCGCGAGCGCGACTGCCTCGGTATGCGTGCGCGCGACTCCGAGCACGCGGTGGCCGAGGCTCTCGACCAGCGCTTCCAGGTCCATCGCGATGAAGGTCTCGTCCTCGATGATCAAGACATCGGTTGCGATGTCGGCCGCAAGTTCGCGTCCCGACTCTTCCACCAAAGAGCGCAACGTCGGGACATCCACTTCGAGGACCTTCGCGGCGTCCTCCTCGGAAAATCCCTCCAGCGCCACGAGGAGAAAGGCCTGACGCGGGCGGGGGGTCAGGTTGGCGAGACGCGCGTCCGCCGGCATGTCGTCGTCCGGGCGCGGGTCCTCATTGTTGAGCGAGACGGAATTCCAGATTTTCGTGAACAGCCGATAGAGCGAAACCCGCGCCGCGCCATCGATCAGCGTTGGTTCGCCGATCAGGGTCTCCAGCGTCGCGCTGACATAGGCGTCCCCGGACGCCTGGCTGCCCGTGAGCGCCCGAGCGTAGCGCCGCAAAAATGGCAGGTATTGAGCTACCGTTTTGGACCTGAGCACAAAATCCTCCCGTCATGTCCCGCCGACAGTACGCACTCCAACGTGCCTTCGCAAAAAAAGTTCCTTGCCGCGGGAACACGCCGGGGGGGCGGTGCGTTATGCAATTCTATCTGGGGCAGATGTAAGCAGAGCGTGTGACGAGCGGGAGGCGGGGGAACGGAAAATATGAAGGAAGACAAAACAGTTAGGCCCGTACCAATGCAGACCGACTTGCCCACCAAGAAAGCACGTGGACGCCTGGGGCGCGACGCCCAGGCGAAGCTCGGTCAGCAGCTCCGGGTGATGTTCGACGAGGTCGTGAGCGAGGGGGTTCCGGATCGGTTCAACGATCTGCTCCGGCGCCTGGACGACCCAAAGGATGGGGAGACGGCCTGATGAGCCTCACACCCTCCGTTCGTGACGCGATGCTGGGCGCGGTCCCCAGTCTGCGTGCTTTCGCGATTTCCCTGTCCGGGAACGTCGATCGCGCGGACGATCTCGTCCAGGAAACGCTGTTGCGAGCGGTGGCGAACATCGACTCGTTCCAGCCCGGCACCAACATGTCGGCTTGGCTGTTCACCATTCTGCGCAACCTGTTCCGCTCGGAATACCGCAAGCGCCGGCGCGAGGTCGAAGATGCCGACGGCAGCTATGCGGACAGCTTGAAATCCCATCCCGAGCAGGAGGGGCGCGTGGAAATGCAGGAATTCCGTACCGCGCTCGCCAAGCTCCCTTCGGACCAGCGTGAGGCGCTCGTTCTCGTCGGCGCTGCGGGTTTCTCGTACGAGGAAGCGGCCGCGATCTGCGAATGCGCCGTCGGCACGATCAAGAGCCGTGTCAACCGTGCGCGCACACGACTGGCCGAGATGCTGTCGATCGAAGGGGCGGAGGATTTTGGGCCGGATCACGCGACGCGCGCGATCCTGGCTGCCGGCGGACGCCGATAACGCGTACGTCCCTGCCCGTACACAACCGAACTAACCGCGGCGCTCGAACGCAACGCTCGGCGCCAGCGCGATCAGCATCACGGCACACAGCGCGAGCGGCACGAAGGCCGCCTGCGCGATGCCGGTCAGGTCCCAGGCGAGCCCGCTGATCACCGGCGTGAGCACGGCGGTCGAGTAGCTGATGGTGAACATCGCCGCGGTCACGCGATGCACATCGTCGGATGGGCTGAGTAGCGGCGGCAGCGCCAGCGCGAGGATCAGCGTGAATGCGGCCGCAAAGCCGAGCACGGCGGCCGACGCCACGATCCAGACCCCACCCAGCATGATCCCGCCGATGCCGAGCAGCGATACCACCCCGCTCGCCACGTAGGGCCATACGCGCCGCTCCAACCGCCCGGCCACAGCCAAGAGCAGGAATGAGCCCGGAAGCTGCCCGAGGTTGAGCGCCGTCAATGCCGCGCTGACGAGATCGGGACGGCCGACGTAATGCAGGTAGTCGGGCAGGAACGCATTGGCGGAGAAATACATCGCGTTCGCGGCACCGAGGATGAAGCCGAGACGCCAGATCAGCGGATCGCGCCAGTCCGGCCACCAGCGGCCGGTGGAGGTCTTGCCGCCGTAGACGACGTTCTTCGGCGCGATCGCCGCGATGACGCCGCCGATGAGCGCGACCGGGACCGCCCAGACCACGAAGCTCCAGCGCCAGCTTCCCGCGAGCAGCGGCAGCAGCACCGTGATCGTCAAGGCGACCGGAATGATTTCGCCGACCAGCAAACCGTTGGTGTAGACGGCCGTGCCGAAGCCGATGCGGTCGGGCAGCCAGGCGCGCACCAGCGGCGGCAGCGAAGGCTGCATGATGGCCACGCCGAAGCCGGTGACGATCGTCGCCGCGTAGAGCAGCGCAACGTCGGGCGCGAGACCGCGCAACGCCGAACCGGCGGCGGTCACGAGGATACCGGCGACCACGGTCGTCAACGCGCCGAGCCGCGCGATCAGCAGCGAGGCGAGCACCGCGCTGAGCGCGAACAGCACCGGCGGCAGCCCGGTCAGGATGCCGACCTGGGTCTCCGACATGCCGAATTCGCTGCGGATCAGCGGGATTACGGGTGGCACCGCGAGGATGGTCACGCGCAACGCGATGCCGGCAAGCCAGAGCGCGAGCACGCGGTCGAGGAAACGGGCCGGCGGCCCGCCGGATGGGGTTGGCGCAAGCATGAATGTTACGCCGGCTCCATGCCCTTGAGGCGGATCAGCGCACCGTTCGCCGGCGCAGCGAGAGCCGCCACGAAGGCCTTTGCGGTATCGACATGCGCGGAATTCTTGAACACGCCGGCCGAGAAGATCGTGATGCTCTGCAGGTCGTCCGGCAATGGCCCGACGATGTCGACGCCCGCCGATTGCATCAGCTCGCTGATCTGCTGGATGGCGATCTCGGCTTCCCCGCGCGCCGCGATCTCGGCGACCACGCCGTCGCGGACGATCGCTTTTGCGTTGACGGCATCCGCGATGCCGAGGCGTTCGATCAGGGTCACAAAATAAAGCCCACTCGCGCCGGTCTTGGAATGCGCGATGGACTTGGCGTTGAGCAATGTCTGACGGAATGCATCCGCCGAGCCGATGTCCGGTCTCGGTGCGCCCTTGGCGACTGCGACACCGACGCCGGAGCGCGCGAGGTCGGTGCGCTCGACGATCTTGCGTTGCCGGATCAGGTCGTCGATCGCCGCCGCGGTGAACACCGCCGCATCCCCGGTCTCGCCTGCGTCGATGCGCTTGAGCAGCGCGACGGAGGAATCGTAGACGCGCTTCACCGTGACGCCGTTCGCGCGCTCGAATGCGGGCACGACCTCGTCGAGCACGGTGCGCATGCCGATCGTGCTCAGAACTCTGATGTCAGTCATGGATGATTGGTCCCCGGCGCGTCATCTAGCACCGGCTCCGGGCCGCCGTCGCGGCCTTTGTGACGGTGCCTATGGCCGTAAGGGCTGCGTTGCGGATGGTGCATGACCACCCGCGTCAGACCGCGAATCCTCTGCTAAGCTGCGCGCGGGAACGTCGCCGGCGCCCTCCAAAAACACTGAAAAAAGAATGCCCGGCCGGCCACCAGCCGCGACGCGGCCGTAGGGAGGATTTGTCATGACGGTTTCACGCCGAACTTTCGCACGTCTTGCGGCAATGAGCACGGCCGCGGTCGCTTCGCCCGCCATCGCCCAGCAGGCGAGCATCAAATGGCGGCTGGCATCGAGCTTTCCGCGGAGCCTGGAGGGCCTCTGGGGCGCGTCGCCGACGGTGGCGAAGTTCGTGGCCGAGATGAGCGATGGAAAATTCACGATCGAGCCCTTCGCGGCCGGCGAGATCGTGCCCGGCCTGCAAGTGCTCGACGCAGTGGGGAATGGCACGGTCGAATGCGGCCACTCCTATGCGGGCTACTACATCGGCAAGAACCCTGCGCTGATCTTCGACGGCTCGATGCCGTTCGGCATGACGCCACGCCAGCACTATGCCTGGTACCTGTTCGGCGACGGCAAGAAGCTGGTCGACGAGCTCTACGACGGCTTCGGCATCGTCAGCGTTCCGATGGGCAATACCGGCGGACAGACCTTCGGCTGGTTCCGCAAGGAGCTCAAAACGCCCGCCGACTTCAACGGCATCAAGATGCGCGTTGCGGGCTTCGGCGGGCGCGTGCTCGCTAAGCTCGGCGTCGTGCCGCAGCAGATCGCGGCCGGCGACATCTATCCGGCGCTAGAGAAGGGTACGATCGATGCCGCCGAATGGGTCGGCCCGCAGGACGACGAGAAGCTCGGGCTGCACAAGGTCGCCAAATACATGCATATCCCGGGCGTGTTGGAGCTCGAGGCCAACAGTTGCCTTTACATCAACAAGGCCAAATGGGCCGAGCTCCCGGCGAACTATCAGGCGATGCTGCGCGGCGCCTGCGCTTACGCGCTGACGGAAATGCTCGCGGGCTACGATGCGCGCAACGCCAAGGCGATCAATCGCGTGGTCGCACAAGGCGCGCAGCTCGTCGTGCTCACTCCCGACATTCTCAAGGCGTTGCGCACGGCGCTCGAACAGGTCCTCGACGAGGAGTCCGCAAAGAGCGAGCAGTTCAAGCGCGTGGCCGACAACTGGCGCGCATTCCGGGCCGAACAGCACCGCTGGTTCTCGATCGCGGATGCACGCACCGAAATGTCGGTCTATGCGCTGACGACCGCGACGCAGTGACTTGCTTTCTTACCTATCCCCGCTCTTGCGGGGAGAGGTCGACTTGCGAGCGTATGCGCGAGCAAGTCGGGTGAGGG
>PLJS01000093.1 GCA_003140315.1 Hyphomicrobiales bacterium | reverse complement strand
TCATTGTGAGGGTTGGTATAAGTCCCGCCTCCTGCACCGCATATCCGTCGTACAAATGCCTCTGCCGTCGATCGGAAGCGGCGGGCCAATTCGTATGCCAAAGACCCTTGTCAGCAATCATGAGAATGGAGCAAAATATCGATGTCGACGTGCGCATCGGCAAGCTCACCGACTCCGCGCTGATCGCCCGCAAGCTCGCCGCGAGCGAGCGCATCCTGTGCGCGGCGCCGGAGTATCTCGATCGCGCCGGACCGATTTCCTCGCCGGCCGATCTTGGGAGCCAGAATTGCCTCACTTACCGGCTCAACCTCGGCCGTACCACCTGGCGCTTCAAGGAACCGGACGGCGAGGTGGTCGAGGTCCCGGTTTCCGGCACGTTCCAGACCGACAACGGGCCGGCCTTGCTCGCCGCGACCTTGGCGGGGCTGGGCATTGCGCTGATGCCCGACTGGTCGATCGCCGATCACCTCGGCGACGGGCGCTTGCGGCGCTTGTTCCCGAAGCACCGCGTAAGCTTCGAGGCGTTCGAGAACGGCGTCTACGCGGTCTATCAGAAGAGCCGCCACCAGTCGAAGAAGGTGCGGGCGTTCGTGGAGTTTCTCACACCGCTGTTCCGGCAGCGGGTGGGATAATCTCGGGCCTCAACCTTGTGAGTCTCGAAGCCCCTGCACGCGAAAGCCCGCACCTATCCTCAACGCCATCCCTAGAGATAAAACATCCTGGCGGACCACTTGGAAAACACGACGGTCGCTCAGGGTGAGGGCTGACTATTTATCGCAGGTCTCGTATCGACCGTAGCCGAGGTCGACCGTGCAGCCGCGCATGTTGCCGCGCGGCACGGGATTGCGGTCGTTGAACCCGCGCACCGCCGGATAGAAGTAGCTCTGGTCGTCGAAATACACCTCATCATCCCGGTAGCGCTTGTGGCGCCTGCCGCGATGGTAGACCTGATCGAGCGTGCTGAGCTTGGCGGCGCCCGCGTCGAGCGGCGCGGCCGGCATCGCGCCGGCGCCGCCCGCAAGGAGCGCGACGCCCAGCGCTACGGCGCTCCCGAGGACGAGTATTCGCAGGCTACCCGAACCGTTCATGAATCACCTTTTCGAACTTTGTGGCAAACGCCGCCTTGCCGCTAATGTTCCAGAAAGGCGCCGTGAAGGCGAGAGGGATCAGGCGCGGGTCCACCGCACGTCGCCAAAATCCTCGCGGAACGCGAAGCGCTTGAGGTGCTCGATCACGACGCCCTGCATGCGCTCGAGCGTCGCCGCGGCCTCGACGCGCAGCGCGAGCTGGTCAGTCGAAGCATCGAGCGTGCATGTCCGCGTCGTATCGAACGGAATCGTGCCGCGCTGCGGCGTGAACTCGACCGCGAACTTGTGGCTCCAATGTTTGCAGAGCTGCTGCAGGTAACGGCTTGCCGAGGCGGTGGCGATCGTGGCTTGAGACGCGGGCATGGGCTTTCCTTTCGTGCCCTTTGCCCGGAATGTGGGTGCCCTGGTAAGCGCGCGCAACACGTTCGCGCGCGGAAGCGGCCGTCCTTACAGCAATTCTCATGTAAGGACGCCCCCGCCGCATTAACGGAAAAAAGCGGGCTCCAGCGTCATCATGCCCGCCCCGGGCTTTCGCCCGCTTTGCCCAACGCCATGTCGCAGACAACGCTTCTCGCCCTAACCACGCTCCTGTTCCTCGCGATCGTCGGCGGCATCGCCGGCGTCCTGCTGGAGGCGCGGCGCGTCGGCGCGGACGGCATCCACAATCCGGCGACGCGCGACGCGATGTGGCCGATCGTCGGCTGGGGCGTGATGTTCGCGCTCTATCTCGTGATCGAATGGATCGACGTGGCGAACCTGACGCCGCAATTCAGGACGCTGCTCGGCACGCTCACCGTGCTGCCGTTCTATTACGCGGTGTTCGCGACTCTGCGGCTGATCTGGCACTCGGCGCGGCGCATCCAGGCTTGGCTCTGGGGGTGGGATACCGTCACGTGGCACGCGATCCCGGTGCTGGGCCGGCTCGCCTTCCCGACGCTGTTCGTCGCCGCGGTGTGCGCCGCCCTCACCGAACTGACCTACAGCGGGCTTTCGCTCAGCCTGTTGCTGTACGCGAGCATCGTGGCCTTGCTGGCTTTGCTCAGGACGCCGCCACGCCTCAATACCGGTTCGCAATCGGCAGTTCCTCCGCCGGAAACAGCGTGATCACGCGGCAGCCTCTGTCGGTGACCACGACCTCTTCCTCGATGCGCGCCGCCGAATAGCCGTCGGCCGCCGGGCAATAGGTTTCGAGCGCGAACACCATGCCTTCCTTGATCTCGGTCGGATGGTCCATCGAGATCACGCGCGATATGATCGGCCGCTCGTGGATCGCGCAGCCGATGCCGTGGCCGAACTGCAGGCCGAACGCGCTGGTCTCGTCGGGGAAACCGAACTGCTCGGCTTTCGGCCAGACGCTCGCGACCTTGTCGGTCGACACGCCCGGCTTGATCAGTTCGATCGCCTTGTCGAGCCAGTTGCGCGCCTTCTTGTAGGCGTCGTGCTGACCGGGCGTCGCGCGGCCCACATTGAAGGTGCGGTAGTAGCAGGTGCGATAGCCCATGAACGATTGCAGGATGTCGAAGAACGCCTGGTCGCCCGGACGCAGCATGCGGTCGGTGAAGTTGTGCGGATGCGGATTGCAGCGCTCGCCGGAGATCGCGTTGATGGCCTCCACGTCGTCGGAGCCGTGAGAATAGAGAAACTGGTTCACGTTGGCGACGATGTCGTTCTCGCGCACGCCGGGCTTGAGCTGTTCATAGACCAGATGATAGGCGCCATCGACCATCGAGGCGGCGCGATTCAAAAGCGCGATCTCGTCGGCCGACTTGATCTCGCGCGCCTCCAGCATCACCTGCTGGCCGTCCGCGATCTTGAGACCCGCCTTCTGCAATTCGAACATCATCGGCGGCTCGATGATGTCGACGCCGACCGCCATGTCGATCACGCCCGCCTCGCGGATGATCGATGCGATCTCGCCGGCGTGCTTCGCCATCAGGCCGAACGACGGCGAAACCGTGCCGCGCAGGCCGAGCAGGCCTGCCTTGCAGTTCTCAGGCTTGAGCCACGGTGAATAGAGCCTGTGGTGCACCGCGGCCGAGCCGAAGTCCCACAGGATGGGGTCGGGGCTGCTGCGCGTTAAGAGTGCCCAGCGGCAGATCTTGTCACGCTCCCACTCGCCGATCTTGGTCGACGTGAGATAGCGAATGTTGTTGGTATCCATCACCAGCAGCGCGCCGAGATCGGATTTCTCCAGCGCCATGCGGGCGCGCGCCAGCCGATAATTGTGCAGGCGGCGATAGTCGACGCGCTCCTCGAAATCGACGCCCATGGTGCCGAACGCCGGGAGCGCGCGGCCCCAGTTGTGGCGCGGGTTGATGTCTTCGGCGGTGATCTTGCGGACGGCATCGTCCATGGGTTTCTCCTACGTCTTATGACGCGCTTGATAGCAATTATAGGCGATGCGCGCAGCGCTGTCGGCAGGTACTTCCCCTCTCCCGCTTGCGGGAGAGGGGTGGCTGAGCGGACCTCAGTCCGCGAAGCCAGGAGAGGGTTGTCGTCGCGAGTGCCCCGCCGCTTCGCGGCGACCCTCTCCCGCAAGCGGGAGAGGGGAAAGAAAGAGCTACGCCACCTTCTTCCCCCACAGCCGCTGCGAGGCGAGGTCGGCGCCATCGCGCATGGCCTTCAGCTTCGGCCACACGATCGAGGCCGCGACCCATTCTCGGCCCGCGAAGGTGCCGAAGCCGCAGTCGGTCGAGGCGATGACACGCTCGCGGTCGCCGACCGCCGCGACTGCCTGCTCGATACGGCCTGCCACCACCTCCGGATGCTCGACGAAATTGCTGGTCGACTCGATCACGCCCGGGATCAGGATCATGTCCTTCGGGAACGGATGTCGCTTGAACGCCGCGTATTCGTGCTGGTGGCGCGGATTCGCGAATTCGATCGACAGCGCGCCCGCGGTCGTCTGGTAGAACACGGGCAGCACTTTCGACAGCGCGATGTCGTAGACGTGCGGACCTTCCCAGTTGCCCCAGCAGACATGCAGGCGCCAGCGGTCGCGCGGGATTCCTTCGGTCGCCTTGTTGATTGCCGCGAGATGCATTTCGGCGATCTTCACAAAGCCCTCGTCGCTCTCGTCCTGGAACATCATCACGCGTTCCATCGCGAGGTCGGGTGCGTCGACCTGGAGAATCAGACCGGCCACGTGGATCGCGCGGTATTCCTTGCCGATCTCCGTGGCGAGCGCGTTCACATAGGCTTCATGCGAGTCGTAATGCGCGTTCATCAGCGTGGTCGCCACGATGCCGGGCGACGGCGCGGTCATGAATTGCTCGGCAAAGGCGCCGGAAGCGAGCTTCTTGAAACGCGCGATCTCGTCCTTGATCGGACCCAGATCGGTGTATTTCACGTCCGCGATCGCTTGCGGGGCGTTGGACATCTTGGCGCGATGCACGAAGCGCCTGCCGAACGTCGCGACCAGATCGGGATGCTCGACGAAATCCTTGCCGACGCGGCGCTTGGATTCCCCGCCATAGCCGCTCATGCGCGCCGCCATGTAGGTCTGGAACGCGACGCGCTGCTGCTCGCCGTCATTGCCGATGTCGATGCCGGCGTCCTTCTGCTTCTTGACCACGTCGGCGACTGCGCGATCCATCTCGTCCGCCATCTTCTTGGGATCGATCGCCTCGCCGGCCTCGCGCTTGATCAGGAGTTCGGTGATCGTCTCGTTGCGCGGCAGGCTGCCGACATGCGTGGTCAGAATGCGGTCGCGGCTGGTGATCACGGCTAACCTCCCGAGCGTTTTCGTTTGGCGATGGCTCTAGCGTATCGCGGCGCTGATCGCCAGCGCGATGCGTCCCACGTCAGGCTGCTCTGCCCACCTCGGCGATGAAATGCAGGCGCAGCCGCTCGCGCGCCGCGAAGCCGGCGGCAAGCTCCCGGCCATTGACGATCGCGAGGCGGAAGCCTCCCGGCGGCATGGCGTGGCGGTCCGGCGCTCGGTCCTCGTGGAAGGTGATCTGCACGCTCGACACCGACGGCGTGGCGGAAATCGCATCGACCACAGCCGGCGGCGGATGGCGGTAGCGCTGCCCGTGCGGGCCGAACAGGACAACGCTGTAACCGTCGCGGCGGTCGCGGTCCGCGAAAATCCAGCGCCCGTCCCGGTAAAGCCCGACGACCGCCTCGACCCATCCCGCGCCATAGAGGTCGGGCCATTGGTCTGCGAAACGCAGGTGCGCCTCGATGATGGTGCTGCCGATGGTCTCGAGATTGATGAGACCGGTGTAGCCGGCGAGATTGCGCCTGATCCAGTCGCCGCAGCGCCGCTCGATCTCACGGTCCGGCGCCGCCCGAATGGTCCAGTAGTCGAACGTGCCGTCCATGTCCGGCTTGCCGGTCGTATGGCGCCACCATGCCGGCGTGCCATCGACCACCGCTACGTCGGAGGAAACATGACGGCCGTCGAGCAACGTCATCCACATGTGGCCGGGCGCGGAGTGCGCGGCGTATTCGGCGGGAGAACGCAGGATGCGGCTGCCGACGCCCATGCCCTTCAGGTTGCTGATCGGCTTGGAGAACACCGGAAAGGCGCGCGGCTCGACGCCATGCGGCGCGGCGGCGAGCCCCTGGCTCAGCGCCACCGCGACCTTGTCGTAGACCCAGCGATGGCGCGGATACCACTCCCACGCGTCGGGATCCTCGGTCGGGATCAGGACGTCGTCCGGACAGGCGATATGCGCGAAGTATTGCAGGCGCCAGGGATCGGCTTCGCAGATGGGCATGGGGTCCGGCGATCGATGCAGTACGGCCTTAAATCTTCAGCGCATGCACCGCGAAGTAATCGCGCTCGTCGGTCCACACCGCCACCGGCCGCCAGCCGGCGCTCTGCGCGAGCGCGCGGAACGACTCCACCGTGTACTTGTAGGAGCTCTCGGTGTGGATCGTCTCGCCCTTGCGGAATTCGAAGGTCCGTCCCGCGACCGTGACGGTCTGCTGTTTGAGGCTTTCAAGGTGCATCTCGATACGGCGATCCGCGGCATTGTAGAACGCGCGGTGACGGAAAGCCGAAAGATCGAAGTTGCTGCCGAGCTCGCGATTCATGCGCGTGAGCACATTGAGATTGAATTTCGCCGTCACGCCTGCCGCGTCATCGTAGGCCGCGTTGAGCACCGCTTCGTCCTTGATGCGGTCGACGCCGACGATCATGGTCGCGCCGGCGCCGAGGATGCGTCCGGCCTGGCGCAGAAATTCGGCCGCGTCGTGCGGATCGAAATTCCCTATGGTCGAGCCCGGGAAGAAGCCGACACGCGGGCGATTGCGGATTTGCGCCGGCAGCTCGAAATCGCGGGTGAAGTCGGCGGCGACCGGGAGCACGGCGATGTTCGGCACGTCGCGGCGCATGTTGGCTGCTTCCTGCGCCAGGAACTCGGCCGAGATATCGACCGGCACATAGGCCGAGATTTGCGGCGAGGCATCGAGCAGGATGCGCGCCTTCTTGGTCGACCCGGTCCCGAACTCGACCAGCGCGGCCGCAAGCGGAATGAGCGCCGACATCTCGCGGGCATGATCGGCCAGGATCTTAAGCTCGGTGCGGGTCGGGTAATATTCGGGTAGCCGCGTGATCTCCTCGAACAGCTCCGAGCCGGCGGCATCGTAGAAATACTTCGCCGAGAGCCATCGGGGATTCTCGCCGAGACCGTAGATCACGTGATCGGCGAAACTGTCGGAGGCTGCCGCCTCGTGACGTGCTGAATAGCGCAAAACAGAACGTGCGAGGGCGGCCATGGCTATGTTCCCAGGTTGTTAGGTGAGCGCAAAACGGTCGGCGTAGTCGGCAAGACGCAGGCCGGTGAACTGCCAGCGCGCGGGCGGATAGAAGAAGTTGCGGTAGGTGACACGCGAATGACCCTCGGGCGTCGCGCGCGACGAGCCGCGCAGGACCATCTGGTTGATCATGAACTTGCCATTGTATTCGCCGAGCGCGCCGTCGCAGGCCACAAAGCCCGGATAGGGCGTGTAAGCGCTGCGCGTCCATTGCCACACGATGCCATAGGCGTCGGCGAGATGGCCGCCGCGCGCCGCGACCTCCCACTCGGCTTCAGTCGGCAGGTGCTTGCCGCTCCAGCGCGCGAATGCGTCGGCCTCGTAGTAGCTCACATGGGTGACGGGTGCCGCGGGATCGACCGGTTTCAGGCCGGCGAGCGTCAATTGCTGCCAGCCGCCGTCTTGCTCCTGCCAATGGCCGGGTGCGATCCATCCCTCGTTCTGCACCGCGGCCCAGCCGTCGGAGAGCCACAGCGCCGGGTTGGCGTAGCCGCCATCCTGGATGAATTCGAGCCATTCGCCGTTCGTGACGAGCGCGCGCGCGATGCGGACCGGACCGATCAGCGCGCGGTGCGCCGGCGTCTCGTTGTCGAAGCAGTAGCCTTCGCCATTGTGCCCGATCGTATGGATGCCTTCCGGCAGGTCGACATAACCCTCGCGCGGGGTCGAACGCGGAGGCCGCCAGTCCGCGTCGTAGGCGGGCGCGGTCGGGTTCTGCGCGAAGGCGTGCAGGATGTCGGTGACGAGCAACTCCTGGTGCTGCGCCTCATGATTGAGCCCGATCTCGAGGATGCGCCGAATCTCCGGCCAGGCGGCATTGTCGGCGTCCCC
Source organism: Hyphomicrobiales bacterium (assembly GCA_003140315.1). Taxonomy (GTDB): domain Bacteria; phylum Pseudomonadota; class Alphaproteobacteria; order Rhizobiales; family Xanthobacteraceae; genus PALSA-894. The sequence continues at coordinate 54,962 of PLJS01000093.1, read as the reverse complement.
GATCAGCTTCTCGATCGCCGCGTCCACGTGGCGGCGATAACCGGCGACCTCCGCGGCGTTCGGACGCGTGATCAGGCCGCGTTTCGGCCGCGCATGGCGTGGGCCCGCGGCGACATAATAGGAATTGAACAGGAAGGCGAAGCGCTCGTCGAACACCTTGTAGCCGGGCACGTTCGGCGCCAGCAGGAACGTCTCGAAGAACCAGGTTGTATGCGCGCGATGCCATTTGGTCGGGCTCGTGTCCGGCATGGACTGGATCACCTGGTCCTCGGGCGACAGCGGCGCCGCGCGCCGCTCGGTCTCGCCGCGCACCCGGGCGAACGCCTCGCGCCAGCGCACGCGGTCGTGGGCCGCGGCGGACATGGTTCCGGATCGGGAGCGGGCGGCGGTCGGCATCGTCATCTCCGCGGACGTTCAGTCGGCGGAGCGCCCCGCCCAGCACCATGGTTATATCGGATTGTGTCAGCCGTGAGCCAAGCCGCTGAATCGAAATTTCGTGAAGCCGAAAGGGGATGCGTCACGGCGCCGTGAGGGGCAGGGGATGGGTCGGTGGCGGCCATGATCCTGCTCGGACTGACGTCTTTGACCCACAACGCCACGGTGGCCAAGGAGTTCGACCGGCTCGCGGCGCGCCGGATGTGTGATTTGACATGCGGTCGTTCAAGCCCCCCACGGCGGCCCAAACTGAACATTTTGTGATGGCCATCACATCGGTCCGCCCAGGCCCTCGATACCCTCCTGATCATGCAGAGCGATGGTGCTCTGCCGAGCAAATGGGATCAGAGATGTTCACCAAGACCATCTTTTCAGCCGCTCTGACCGTCATTCTGTTCGGCGCAACCATCATCACGGCGGACGCCCATGGCCCGGGTAGCCACAATGGCCCCGGCAATACGGTCAGCAGCAAGCCGATCAAGACGGTTTCCAATGCCATGCCGCGCCAGATGCAGCATCGCCGCAAGCACGGCGGAGACGCCAACGACATCGAGGAGAACGATGACGTCTGCAAGTGGACCAAGAAGAACGGCCACGACGTGAAGGTCTGCGGCACCGACGACGACGAGTGACCTCTGCCGATCCACGACGAGACCTCGCAAAGACCCGCCCGGCGCTCGCCCGCCGGGCGGGTCCTCTCGTCGCATCCGCTGCCAAGACGAACCGGAATGGCAGGATTGCTGCCCGAGAAATCCGTTGTGGAGGATTTCGCCTCTGGTCTATGCACCTATGCCGGTACCGGCGGGCCTCCTCCCGCCGCACGGCACGTGCCGGGCAATCAACACATCGCCGAGTTGGGCGAATGGGGGAAGACCAGGATGGACGACGTTCGCGAGCGTTTTCAGAACCTGCACGAATTCATCAAGGCGGCGCGGTTCAACCTCAGTCGCAATAACTACGACTATATTGTCGGCGGCACCGAGACCGAGACGACGCTCGCGCGCAACCGCGCCTCGCTCGATTCGATCGCATTCAAGCCGCGCGTGCTGCGCAACATGCGCCATGTGGACTGCTCGTCCGAGCTGTTCGGCCGCAAGGTGCGGCTGCCGGTCCTGATCGCGCCGGTCGGCGGACTTCAGTTGTTCTGGCAGGGCGGCGTCGCGACGGTCGCCGAGGCCGCCGGCGAATTCGGCATCCCGATCATGCAGAGCTCGGCGACCGAGCCCGCCCTGGAAGAGACCGCCAAACGCGCGCCCGACGCCTTCAAGATCTTCCAGCTTTATGTCCGCGGCGACGACAAGTTCGTCGACGACATCTACAAGCGCGCGATGGATGCGGGCTTCTCGCCGCAGTTCTGCTTCACCGTCGACCTCGCCCACTACAGCCGGCGCGAGCGCGACGTCGTGAAGCGCTATAACCGCTGGTCCGGCCGCAGCCAGGAGGAGCACGACATCCAGTCCTCGCTCGACTGGGCGCTGATCGAGCGCTTCCACAAACGCCACCCGGAAGCGACGATCATCATCAAGGGCCTCCAGACCGGCGAGGACGCGCAGATCGCGATCGATAGCGGCGTCGGCTGCATCTACGTCACGAACCACGGCGGCCGCGCGCTCGATCATGCGCGCGGCGCGATGGATATCCTTCCCGAGGTGGCGGCTGTCGTGAAAGGCCGCGTGCCGATCATCGTCGACGGCAGCTTCAGCCGCGGCACCGATATCCTGAAGGCGATCGCCATGGGGGCGACCGCTGTCGGCATCGGGCGGCTTTATTGCTATGCGCTCGCGGCCGCCGGACGCCCCGGCGTCGTGCGCATGCTGGAACTGCTGGAGGACGAAATCCGCCGCGACCTCGGCCTGCTCGGCTGCGAGAGCTTCAAAAAGCTCGACAGGTCCTACGTCTGCGCCATGCCGCCGGTCACACCGTCGCACGTGTTCAGCGCCTATCCGCTGAGCGGCGTGCATCACGAACCCTACTGAGGCGCGCCATGGCGGACATCAAGATCTTCAGCCCGGACACGCTCGGCAAGCCGCTCGGACCCTATTCGCAGATCACGCGGGTGAAGGCGTCCGAGTTCGTCTTCATCGCCGGCCAGGTCGGGGCCGACCGCGACGGGAAGGTGGGCGATTTCGACGCGCAATGCGAGCAGGTCTATGCCAACATCGCAACCGCGCTCGAATCGGTCGGCGCCGGCTGGCGCAACGTGGTCGAATTCACGACCTACATGGTGCACTCGCAGGACATCCCGAAATTCATGGCCTATCGGCGGCGCGCGTTCCCGGCCTTCTTCGCGGACGGAAATTATCCGCCGAACACGCTGCTGATCGTCGACCGCCTCGTGCAGGAGCCGCTCTTGATCGAGGTGCAGACTGTGGCGGCGCTTTGACAATCCGGGAGCAATCGATGCGGCGATGGGTGTTGGCGGGTCTGACGGTCGCGGCTTTGCTGCCGGCCGTGCAATCCGCGCAGGCGCAGTCCCAGAACGCGAGCTGCCATAACGGCATGAGCTTCGAGCGCTGGCTCGAGGACTTCAAGCGCCAGGCGCTGACCCAAGGCATCTCGCAGCGCACGCTCGCGGCTGCCGCCCCGCTGATGACGTTCGACCAGACGATCGTCAACAAGGATCGCGGCGGCGCCGTCTTCTCGCAGACGTTCCTGGAATTCTCCGACCGCATGATCGCGAAGTATCGCGTCGCGTCCGGCACCCAGAAGCTCCAGAAACAAAAGGACATGTTCCAGCGGATCGAGCAGCAATACGGCGTGCCGGGGCCGGTGCTGGTCGCATTCTGGGGTCTGGAGACCGACTTCGGCGCCGGCATCGGCACCCTGCCGACGCTGACATCAGTCACCACGCTCGCCTATGACTGCCGCCGCACCGAGCTGTTCCAGACCCAGCTCCTCGCGGCGCTGAAGATCATCGAGCGCGGTGATCTCACGCCGCAGCAGATGGTCGGGCCGCACGCCGGCGAGCTCGGCCAGATGCAGTTCCTGCCGACGCATTACGTCGACTACGGCGTCGACTTCGACGGCGACGGCCGCCGCGACCTGCTGCACTCGTCCCCCGACGCGCTCGCGTCGGCCGCGAACTATCTCTCCAAGGTCGGCTGGATACGCGGGCAGCCTTGGCTCGAAGAGGTGCGAGTCCCTGAGCAGATGCCGTGGGATCAGGCCGACCTCACGATCCTGCTGCCGCTCTCGCAATGGGCGAAATGGGGCGTGACCTACGCGGACGGGCGTCCGCTGCCGAACGACGCCTCCAAGGCCTCGCTGCTGCTGCCCATGGGCCGCCACGGCCCCGCCTTCCTCGCCTATCCGAACTTCCGCATGTTCACCGAGTGGAACCAGTCGCTGGTCTATTCGACCACCGCCGCCTATTTCGCGACGCGCCTTGCCGGCGCGCCGCCGATCCATCGCGGCAACGGCACGGTCGCGCCGTTCGCCATGGCGCAGATCAAGGAATTGCAGGCGCTGCTGGCGCGCCGTGGCCATGACGTCGGCAAGGTGGACGGCTTTCTCGGCCTGAAGAGCCGACAAGCCGTGAAGGTCGAACAGATGAAGCTCGGCCTGCCGGCGGATTCCTATCCGACGCCGGAACTGGTCGAGCGGCTGCGCGCGGGGCGATAGCCCGCGCGCCAACGAGAAAACGTCAGGGGAGGCGCCATGCGAAAGCTCATTCTGGGCGTGGTGCTGCTCGCTGCGCTTTGCGCGCCGGTGGCCGCGCAGGCGGCGTCAGCGCAAGCCTGGCCGGAACGCGCCGTGCGCCTGGTGGTGCCCTATCCGCCCGGCGGCAATGTCGACGGCGCCGCGCGCATCATCGCCAACAAACTGCAGGAGAAGTTCGGCCAGCCCTTCGTGATCGAGAACAAGGCCGGTGCCGGCGGCCTGATCGCGGGCGAATACATCGCGAAGTCGCCGGCGGACGGCTACACGCTGTTCATCGGCGCCAACGGGCCGATCCTGTTCGCGCCCACGATTGCCGGTCGCGACGCCTATCAATGGCAGCGCGATTTCGCACCGATCAGCACGATCTCGCTCACACCGATCCTGCTGCAGATGAACCCGTCGGTTCCGGTCAAGACGCTCGCCGAATTCTTCGATCTCGCGCGGCGCGAACCGGGCAAGCTCAATATGTCCTCGCCTGGGCCCGGCACCGCCAACCACCTTTTGAGCGAGCTCGTGCAGGCGACCGCGAACGTCTCGTGGACCACCGTGCACTACAAGGGTAACGCGCCGGCGACCGCCGACCTGATCGCCGGGCACGTGCAATTCAACTTCGACCAGATCTCGGTCGCGCTGCCCTTCATCAAGGACGGGCGCACGCGCGCGCTCGCCGTGACGGGGACCGAGCGCGCGCATTGGATACCCGACGTGCCGACCTTCGCGGAGCTCGGCTACAAGACCATCACGGGCGAGACCTTCACGGCGCTGATGGCGCCGGCCGGGACCCCTCCCGAGGTCATTGGGAAGCTCAACGCCGCGCTGGCCGAGATCCTGCGCGATCCGGATGTCATCGCGAAGTTCGACCTGATCGGCGCTCGCGCCGTCGCGATGTCGCCCGAGGAGCTGCGGAAATACCTTGCGGCCGAGGAAGCGACCTGGATGCCGATCGTGCGCAAGGCGAATATCAAGGCGGAGTAGCTCGGGCAACGCGGGCGGTGCGATACCTCCCCTTGAAAAGGGGAGGTCGACCGCCGAAGGCGGTCGGNNCCCCAACCCTCCCCCTTTCAGGGGGAGGGAGCAGGCCGCCCGTATGGCAACAACTCCCCTCTAACGATCGAACCCAAACAGCGTCGCGGGATTATCGACCAAAATCCTGTGCCGCTCTTCGTCGCTGTCCGTCGCGCGATAGAGCAGATCGACCAGGTCCGCTTCGTTCGGCGGCTGCGACGTCGACACCGGATGCGGCCAGTCGCTCGCCCAGATGACGCGATCGGGCGCGGCCTCGATGAGGGCGCGCATGATCGGAATCACGTCGTCCCACGGCTTGCCGGTCCGGGATATCTTCTCGGCCAGCGACAGCATCACCCAGAAATTTCCGCGCGCCAGAAGTTCCAACACTTTCTTCAGCGAGGAATCATCTGCGCCCGCTGCCGGGTCCGGCCGCCCCATGTGATCAATCAGCACCGGCAGATCGAGATTCTCGTACAACACCGCCTGCTCGGCGAAACCCGCCGGTTCCGGCTGCACCTTGGCGTACCAGCCGAGCTCACGGATGCGCGCGATCGCGCGGTCGAAGGCCTGCGGCGTCAGCGCGATGCCGAGCGACTGGCGGGAAAAGCGCGCACCACGGATGCCGCCCGCATGCAGCTTTTCGAGCGCCGCATCGTCCGCGTTCTCGAACACCGCCGCATTGGCGCAGCCGCGATAGTTCGGTCCCGCCGCCGCGACGCCGTCGAGCGTCGCCTGATGGTCCGCGCCGTAGGTCGTCGGCTGCACGATGACGCCGCGCTGTAGCCCGAGCGTGCGGTGCATCTTCATCGCGGCCGCGATCGTCGCCGTCGGCATCTCGTAAGCCGCGCCCGGCCGCACCGGATAGATCTCAGGCGGCCCGAAGACGTGGAACTGCGAGTCGCAGGCCAGCGGCGGCAGCGTGACCGAGGGGACGCGCGGATTGGGATCGAACGGGAAATACGCCGGCATCGGCGTCAGGCGAACACGGCCGTGATGTCGCAATTGATGAGTTGCCCGCCTTCGAGGCTCGCCTGCGAGGTATGCCGCGCCGGCCGCGCGTGCTCGTCGGGAAACATCTTCAGCCATTCTGTATTGAGCACGTCGCGCTTCGAGCGGTCCGCCATCCACACGCTCATCTTGATGATGTCGTCGGTCGAGCCGCCGGCAGCTTCCACGACCGCGCGCACGTGCCGAAACATGAAGGCGCATTGCGCTTCGAGCGTTGCCGCGACCTTGCCGGTCGCGGGGTCGGTTCCGGTGATGATGCCGGTCATCAGCATGTTGCCGAGGCGGCATCCGGCCGGGATCGGATTCTTGTGGCTGAAGCCTTCGATGTGGATGCTCTTGCGCTTAGACATGCGTTCCTCACAACCTCGTAAAATCGATCGGCTTGGTACGGTCGAGCGTCGCCGTCACCTTCGGCATCGGGTACTTCAGGCCGGTGGCGCAGTTGAACAGCACCGCGCGTTCGGTCTTCGTCACGCGCCCGTCGGCGAGCGCGGCCTTGTAAGCCGCATACGTCGCGCCCCCTTCGGGGCACATCAGGAAACCTTCCTCGCGCGCGACCTCGTCGACCGCTGCCTGGATCGCTTCGTCCGACACCGCGATCGCGAAGCCGCCCGAGGCACGCACCGCGCGGAGGATGAGAAAATCGCCGACCGCCCGCGGCACGCGGATACCGGACGCGATCGTGTGCGCATTCTCGAAGCGCGGCGCGTGTTCTTCGCCTTTCTCCCAGGCGCGCACCATCGGCGCGCAGCCCTCCGCCTGCACGGCGACCATGCGCGGGCGCTTTGGCCCGATGAAGCCGATGGCTTCCAATTCGGCGAACGCCTTCCACATGCCGATCAGGCCTGTGCCGCCGCCGGTCGGATAAAAGATCACGTCGGGCACGTCCCAGCCGAACTGCTCGGCGAGCTCCAGCCCCATCGTTTTCTTGCCTTCGATGCGATAGGGCTCCTTCAGCGTCGACGTATCGAACCAGCCGGTCGCTTCCTTGCCCTGCCCGACAAGCTTGCCGCAGTCGTCGATCAGGCCGTTGACGCGATAGACGTGCGCGCCTTCGAGCGCGATCTCCGAGAGATTGATCTCCGGCGTGTCCTCGGGACAGAAGATCGTGGTGCGGATGCCGCAGCGGCTCGCGTAGGCGGCGAGCGCCGCGCCCGCATTGCCGTTGGTCGGCATCGCCATGTGCTTGACGCCGAGCGCCTTCGCCATCGACACCGCCATCACCAAGCCGCGCGCCTTGAACGAGCCGGTCGGCAGCCGGCCTTCATCCTTGATGATGATCTCGCCGCCGCCGAGTTTCTTTTCAAGCTTCGGCATGCGGATCAGCGACGTCGCGTCCTCGCCGAGGCTGACGATGTCGGCGGCTTTGCGCACAGGCAGCAGCTCGCGCCATTTCCACAAGCCGTCGGGGCGCTGCTTCAGCGCGTCCTTGGTCAGCGCCTTCTTCACGCCGGGCAGGTCGTAGCGCACCAGCAGCGGCTTTCCAGCCTTGGAGAGATTGTGCAGCCGGTCCGCCTCGTAGCGATCCCCCATCATGGCGCATTCCAGATGCGTGACGAAGGTCGGACGTTCGGTGGTGAGGTTGGAGTTCATATTTCCCCTGGCGTCATGGCCGGGCTTGTCCCGGCCATCCACGTCTTTGGCGCAATATAAACAAGACGTGGATGCCCGGCACAAGGCCGGGCATGACGGCGCTGCTAATACAACTCCATCAGCTTCGCGTGGTCATCGATATCGGACGGCGGGCCCGCATATACCATCCGTCCGGCCTTCATCACATAGGCGCGGTCGGCGATCGCCAGCGCCTCGTGCACGTTCTGCTCGACCAGCAGCACCGCCATGTTCATCTGCCGCTGCATGCGCTGGATCGTGGCGAGCAGGTCCTGGAACAGTTTCGGCGCAAGCCCGATCGAAGGCTCGTCCAGCAGCAGGCAGGTCGGGCGGCTGAGGATCGTGCGGCCGAGCGACAACATTTGTTGTTGCCCGCCCGAGAGCAGGCCGGCGCGGCGGCCGTAGAACTCCCGCAGGATCGGGAACAGCGCGAACACGTCCTCGAGCCGCTCGTCGCGTGCCGCGCTCGGCACGCGCGCGGCTGCGAGGCCGAGCCGCATGTTTTCCGCCACCGTCAATTGCTGGAACACGCCGCGCCCGCCCGGCATGTAGGCGATGCCGGCGTCGAGCCGCGCCGCGAGACCCGCGTGGGTCACGTCGCGGCCGTTATGACTCAGGCGTCCGCCGCGCGCCGGCAGCAACCCATAGAGCACCTTCAGCAAGGTCGACTTCCCGGCGCCGTTGTGGCCGAGCAGGCAGACAAGCTCGCCCGGCGCCTGCTGCAGGCTCAAATCGAACAGCACCTGCTTCGCGCCATAGCCGGCGCTCGCATTCTCGACGTCCCAGACGAGCGTCATCGCCGCTCTCCGAAATAGATCGCGGCGAGCTTCGGGTCGTTCAGGATCGCACGCGGCTCGCCGGCGGCGAGTACGGTGCCCTGGTCGAGGAACGCGATGCGGTCGGAGATGCCGTGCACGATGTCGAGATTGTGCTCGATCAGGCAGATCGTGATGCCGTGCGCGAGGCGTCCGCGTACCAGGCGCACGAAGCGCTCGTATGATGCCGGATCGAGCCCCGAGGCGGGCTCGTCGAGCAGCCAGAGTGTCGCGTCGGTGACGAGGATGCGCGCGAGCGAGAGGAACTTCTGCTCCGCGTAGCCGAGATCGATCGCGCGCGCATCGCGCCAGGCCGTGAGGCCGACGAGCTCCAGCGTCGCGTCCGCCTTCTCGCGGCGCGCGCGGGCGGCAGCGTGCCCGCCCGGCTGCCAGGGAAGCGCCGAGCGTTCCATCACGCTCAGCACGTTCTCGAACACGGTCATCTGCTCGAACAGGCGCAGGTCCTGGAACGAGCGCGCGATCCCGCGCCGCGCCGCGCCGCGCGGATCGACGTCGGCGAGCGAGTGGCCGCGAAGCTCGATCAGTCCGGAGTCTGGCTTCAGGTTGCCGGTGATCAGGTTGAACAGCGTGGTCTTGCCCGCGCCGTTCGGCCCGACCAGCGCCGTGACCACGCCGGGAGGCAGATCGAGATCGACATCGTTGGCGGCCACCACCCCGCCGAAGCGCTTGTTGACGCCTTTCAGGCGCAGGACGGAGGTGTCTGCCGCCGTGCTCATTTCGACCACGTGTCCTTGACGTTAGCACGGCCGATCAATCCGGAGGGGCGATAGATCATCAGCAGCACCATGGCGGCGCCGTAGATGATCTGCTGCAGCGAGGCGAGGTCGCGGCTCGGCAGGAAGGTGAGATAGGTCAGTCCCGCTGGGAGCAGGTGAATTATCAATGCACCGAGGATCGGGCCGAACACCGTGCCGGTGCCGCCGATGATGATCATCGCCATCACCAGCACCGACGCGTCGATGGTGAAGCTTTCCGGATTCACGAACGAGACGTGGAAGGCGTAGAGTACGCCCGCGACTGCGCACAGCGCCGACGAGATCGCGACTGCGAGCGTCTTGGTCAGCGCGACGTTCTTCCCGAACGCGGCGGCCGCCACTTCATTGTCGCGGATCGCTCTCAGGTTCCGTCCGAAGCTCGTCCGCACGAGAGCGAAGATCGCAAACGTCACCAGCGCGAGGCACGCAAGCGATACGGCGAGCATCGATCCAAGCGAGCGCAGCGAAAAGCCGAAGATCGTCGCCACCGGGACGCCGGTGATCCCGCCCAACCCGCCGGTCACGCTGGTCCATTCGGAGAATACCGTGAAGGCGATCATCTGCAGGCCGAGCGAGGCGACCACGAAATATTCCCCGCGCACCCGCAGCGACGGCAGCGAGATCACCAGCGACAGGATCGCGCAGATCGCCATCGCGACCGGGATCGCGATCAGCAGCGACGTGGACACATGCAATGCGATGAGCGCGCCTGTATAGGCGGCGATGCCGAAGAACGCCGCATGCGCAAGCGAGTAGATGCCCGCATAGCCGATGATGAAATTCAGGCTGCCGGCGAGAATGCCGCTGATCGATATCAGGATGAGAAGATTGAGGATGTAGCCGACCATCTCACACCCGCGCCCGGTTGCCGAACAGGCCGGACGGCCGCGCGAGAATAAAAGCGAACAGGATGATGAAGGCGACCGCCTCGCTCCAGCCGGTCGAGAGCTTCCATACCGCAAGGCTTTCGGCGAGACCCAGGATCAGGCCGCCCAGCCCTGCGCCGCGCAGCGATCCGATGCCGCCGATGATGCTCGCCGCGATCGAGATGAGGACCACGCGATGGCCCGCGGTCGGCGTGAGCCCCGTGACGCAGGTCGCGACCAGCGCGGCCGGCGCGACCAGGAGCGATCCGATCGCAAAGGCATATTGCGAGAGTTTGCGTGGGTTGAGCCCGAAGCCGCGGACGAGATCGGGATTTTCGGAGAGCGCGCGCAGCGCCACGCCGACATCGGTGCGATCAAGGAACCAGTTGAGGAAGACAAACAGCAGCGCCGCCGCGAGCACGGAAAACATGCCGAGATAGGAGACGACGATTCCGCCGCCGATGTCGCTGACGCGCGTCAGCGGCGTCGAGATCGACACGAAGCTCGCGCCGAACAGGATGATGATGACGTTCTCGGCGACCACGGCGATGCCGAACGAGGCGACGAACACCGTGAAGAACGAGCCCTCGTCGCGCTGGATCGGCCGGTACATCCAGCGATCGAGCAGCACGCCGAACACGACGCCGGCGGCCGCCGCCGCGGCGCCGGCGGCCCACCACGGCAGATGCAGCCGCTCGGCGAGGTAGTAGAACAGATAGCCCACGATGACGTAGGTCGTGCCGTGCGCGTAATGAAACACGCGCGTCGAGCCGAAGATCATCGCGAAGCCGACCGCCATCAGCGCGTAAAGCGCGCCGAGCTGCAGGCCGTCGACGAGGAGTTGGAGGAAGAGCATGAGTTGGGCGCCCCTGCGCCGTCACCCTGAGGTGCGCGCGCAGCGCGCCTCGAAGGGCGACGGCGAAACGGCATCCTTCGAGGCTCGCGCGCTTACACGCGCTCGCACCTCAGGATGACGGTCGCGAGAGAATCAATTCAACACCTTGCTTCCGCCCTTGATCAATTCATTGATCTGCATCGGCATGCTCACCGTACCGTCGGGCTGGAATTCCATCTTGCCGCCGACGGCGGCGAACGTCTTGATCGCCAGCAGCTCGTTGCGGATGTTCTCGCCGGTGATTGGCTGCTTTTTCTTCTCCAGGCTCGCCATCGCCTGCGCGGTCACCCACACGGCGTTGTAATAGTTGGCATTATAGAAGGTCGGGTCCTTGCCGTACTTCTTCTTGAAGTCCGCGACGAAGCGCGCCGTGATCGGATCGGTCGAGGCCCAGTCCATCTTCTGGCTCGAATAGATCGAGCCTTCGGCCGCCGGGAGCGCCTTCAAGTCCGGATCGTCGAAGCCCGAATAGCTTGTGAAGGGCGCGTCGACGCCGGCGTCGCGCAATTGCTTCACCAGCGCGACCATCGTCTGTCCGTAATACGCGACGAAGACCACGTCGGGCTTCACCTCGCGCACCTTGGCGGCGATCGGCGCGAACTGGCGCGACGTGGACGGCACTGAGAACGCCCCGACCAGCTCCATGCCGTTCTTCGGCGCGTTTTCCTTCAACTCGTTGAGGCACGCTTCTCCAAGCGGGTCCTCGACATAGACGATCGCGATACGCTTGAACTTCTTCTCTTTCGCGAGATATGGCACGAGCGCGCGCACCTCGTAATTCACCAGCGGGATCACGTTGAAGAAATACGGCCCGAGCTTGGCGAGGTCCGGCGCGACGCCGCCGCCATTGATGGTCACGACATGCTCGCGCTCGCCGATCGGCGCGACCGCCTTGGAGACACCCGACTGCGCGGTGAGCACGACCGGCTCTTCGTTGACGCGCACGAGCTTGTTCATGCCGGTGACGGCGGGCTGCGGCTGGCCCTGGCTGTCCTCGTGATCGATGACGAACGGCTTGCTCAACATCTTGTCGGCGTTGATGTGATCGGCCGCGAGGTCAGCCCCGTTGCCGAACAATTGTCCGAACTGCGTCATCGGGCCGGAGTTCGGCAGCAGCGCGCCGATGTGATAATTCTGCGCCCACGCGGGCGTGGCGAACGCCGCGACCGCAGCCGCGAACAACGCGGCCGTCATTCTTCCTCGAAGCGACATTGCATCCTCCCGATCGTCGTGCGCCTTCGCGCACTGTTATGCCTCATGGTGATCGGCCGGCCGCGCGAAGGCAACAGGCCAATAAGTCTCAGTTGCGCGCAAGCTCCGCGCGCACGATCGCCGCTCCCGCGACCATCGCCTGCATCTTGGCAAACGCCACATCGCGCGGCAGATATTTCAACCCGCAGTCGGGCGCCACGATGATGCGCTCCGCTGCCACATGCGGCAGGGCGCGGCGGATGCGCGCCGCGACCGTCTCTGGTGTCTCGACCTGCAAGTCGGAGAGGTCGAGCACGCCGAGCAGGATGGTCTTGCCGGGCAGCTTTTCCAGCACCGGGCAGTCGAGCTTGCTTTGCGCGGTCTCGATCGAAATCTGATTCACCGGGCAATTCGCGAACTCCGGGAGGAACGAATAGCCCTCCGGCCGCTCATGGATGATCGCCGCGTAGCCGAAACAGATGTGCACGGCGGTCGCGCCGGTCACGCCGTCGAGCGCGGCATTGAGCGCGTTGAGCCCGAACGCTCGCGCCTTGTCGGGCCGCGCCTGCATGTAAGGCTCGTCGACCTGCACCACGTCGGCGCCGGCCGCGAACAGGTCCTTGATCTCGGCATTGACGGCAGCCGCGTAGTCGAGCGCCATCTCCTCGGCGTGTTTGTAGAAATCGTTCTGCGCTTGCTGCGACATCGTGAACGGGCCCGGCACCGTCATCTTGATCATGCGGTCGGTATTGCGGCGCAGGAACTCGACGTCGCGCACCTCGACGGGATGCTTGCGCCGCACCTTGCCGGTGACGCGCGGCACCGGATTGGGATGGCCGGAGCGGTCGAGCGCCGTGCCCGGATTGTCGATGTCGACCCCTTCGAGCGCGGTCGCGAAGCGGTTGGAATAGCTTTCCCGCCGCATCTCGCCGTCGGTGANNTCCTGCGCGGCATCGAGGAATTCGGGCGCGACGCGCCACAGCTCCTTGGCGCGCACGCGCGGCGGGAAGCGGCCGGCGAGCTTGGCACGATCGATCAGCCAGTCGGGCTGCGCGTAGGAGCCGACCAGCGTGGTGGGCAGGAGCTTTTGCATCAAGCCACCGCCAGCAGAATGTCGGTCAGCGGCCCCGGCATGATGACCATCGCGTCATGGCCGGTCTTCAGTTCGACATACTGCCAATCCTTGCGCGACTGCGCATAAGCGCCGCTTGGATCGACCACGGCGTATTTCGGCTCGGTGCAGCGGATGTAGGTGACCGGCAATCCATTGCCGATCGGGTTCTTCAGGTTCATCGGCGTCGTGTAGGTGCTGAGCGGATGCGGCGTCATGCGCCGCTCCAGCCACGTGGCGTCGGCCGGCTCGGTCACGCCGAAGGAGGCGGCCTTCGGCGCCGGCACGCTCAAGCCGCCGGAAAACTCCTGCGCCGCCTTGATGCGCGCGTCGCGCACTTCGGGGGAGAACCCCTCGAACACCGACTTGCCCGGCTGCGGCAGGCCGGAGTCGAGGAAGACGAGGCGCTTGATCCGCTCCGGCATGCGGTCGGCGACGCCGCACACCGACCGGCCGCCGAAGCTGTGGCCGACGAGGTAGATATCGGAGAACTCTTCCGCCTCGATCACATTGGTCATGTCGGTCACGAAGTCGTCGAGGCTGATGTCCTTCCGCATGAGATGCTTGCGCTCGCCGAGCCCGGTCTGCGTCGGCGTGAACACGCGATGGCCGGCAGCGACCAGCCGGTCGGCGACCCGCGCCCAGCACCAGCCGCCGTGCCACGCCCCATGCACCAGCACGTAGGCGCGGCGCGCCTGCGCGGCCGCAAGCGTCGGCACGGCGAGCATGGGCGCCGCGGCCGCGCCCTGCAACACGCTGCGGCGGGTGGTCATTGCAGTTCGACGGTCTCGAAGTCCGCCGGCAGGACGATCTCCAGCACCTCGCAGTCGTCCGAATAGTGCAGCACCTTGTGCTTGATGCGCGGCGGCTGGATCCAGCAGCTTCCCGCCTTCATGGTGATCGCGCCTTGTCCTTCGATCTCCGTGGTCATCGAGCCTTTCAGCACATAGACCATCTGGAATTCGACGTCGTGGAGATGCAGCTTGGACACCTCTTCGGGCCGGCACGGCGGCACGAAACGGATCACATGCGCGACCGCGAGACCGCCGGTCGCCTTGGCGATGCCGAGGTCGCGATATTTCGCATAGGTGCGCAGGCCGGCGACCTTGAAGTCCTCGTCGCGATGATGGCTCGCGACGAAAGCCTGGCGCAGCTTTCGCTTCGCGGCCGGAGCCGCACGACGCGCCGTCACCTTCTTGCGCGCCGAGCTCTTCTTGCGTGCGGCGGATTTCGGCGCGCTCTTCGCCTTCGTCTTGGCTCTGGCCATGGCATCCTCCCGTTTGTCGTTGGCGCTACTATCGCGCCGGTTCAGATCGCGGTCCATCCACCATCGACCGGAAAAACCGATCCCGTGATGTCGGCGGCGGCAGGCCCGCACAGGAACGCGATCATCGCGGCGACGCTGTCGGCCCCGACGAACCGTCCGATCACGCCCTTGTCGGCGACATAGCGCGCTGCGAACTCGTCGTAAGGCACGCCCTGCTCGCCGGCCGCGATGCGCAGCTTCGCGGCGATCGGCGGCGTCTCGACCGAGCCGGGGCAGACGGCGTTGCAGGTGATGCCGGACTTCGCGGTCTCGACCGCCACGGCGCGCGTCATGCCGAGCAGTGCCGTCTTGGTCGTCACATAGTCGATGCGGTTTCCGACCGCGCGGAAGCTGTACATCGAGACCATGTTGATGATGCGGCCGAACCTCTTCGCCCGCATGCCGGGCAGCACGCCGCGGATGAGATGGAACGCGGCCGTCAGGTTGACGGCGAGCGCCTCCTCCCAGCGCTCCACTGGGAATTCCTCGATCGGGGCGACGTGGCGCACCACCGCATTGTTCACCAGGATATCGACCGGGCCGAACGCGGCGCGCGCGGCCTCGATCAGATCGGCGATCTCCTGCGCTTTCCGCAGATCGGAGCCGTGATAGAGCGCCTTCACGCCGAGCGCTTCGATCTCGCACCGCCGCGCCGAAACCGTATCGGCATCCGCGAAGCCGCTGAGCACGATGTTGCAGCCTTGCCCCGCGAGCGCCTTGGCGGTCGCGAAGCCGATCCCGCCGACCGATCCGGTGATGAGCGCGCACTTGCCCTGCAACACGGCCTCCCGCGCGACGAACGCATCGAGGCGGCAGCCGCGACGGACGCCTATTCGCTAAGTGCATACACTTTGGAGCCAAAGCTCTTCCGAGCGCAACACGTCTCTGCTAACGGTGACGCAAGTAAAACACCGCGCTCGCGCGCACGCTTGGGAGGGGTTCTTGCATGTCGGACAAGCAGGTCGGGTTCGTCGGCGTCGGCCGCATGGGCATTCACATGGCGGGCCGCCTGCTCGAAGCCGGCTATGCGGTCACGATCTTCGACACCAACGAGACCGCGATGCAACGGCTGGAGCAGCGCGGTGCGAAACGCGCGGCGTCCGCCGCCGATGTGGCATCGCAATGCGCAACCGTCCTCGTCAGCCTGCCGACGCCCGACATCGTCAAATCGGTCGCGCTCGGCAAGGACGGCATCATCGAGGGATCGAAGGTGAAGACCTTCATCGATCTTTCGACCACCGGGCCGCGCGTCGCCAAGGAAGTGGCCGAAGGGCTCGCCAAGAAAGGCATCACGGCGGTCGATGCGCCGGTGAGCGGCGGCCCGTCGGGGGCCGAGAAGGGCACGCTCGCCATGATGATCGCGTGCCCGCGCCCGCTCGCGGACGAACTGCGGCCGATCATCGAGGTGCTCGGCAAGTTCTTCTACATCGGCGAGGCGCCCGGCCTCGGCCAGACCATGAAGGTCATCAACAATCTGCTCTCGGCGACCGCGATCACGATCACATCCGAGGCGATGGTGATGGGCGTGAAGGCCGGCCTCGATCCGAGCGTCATGCTCAGCGTCATCAATGCGGGCTCGGGCCGCAACACCGCGACCGAGGACAAGTTCCCGCGCTGCGTGGTGCCGCGCCGCTTCGACTTCGGCTTCACCACGTCGCTGCTCTACAAGGACATCCGGCTGTGCCTGGAAGAAGCCGAAGCGCTCGGCGTGCCGATGATCGTCGGCAACGCGGTGCGCCAGATGATGGCGATCGGCAAGGCCGCGCAGGGTCCCGACGCCGACATCACCGAGTTCGTCAAGCCGATCGAGCGCTGGGCCGGCGTCGAAGTCGGCAAGAAGACGTGAAGGCGATGATGAAACGCGCACTGCTCGCGGCCGCTCTGCTCGCCCTGCCGGCGCTCGCGCATGCCGAAGTCGACGTCGTGAAGATCCCCAAGGGCGCGGGCGGCGTCGGATTTCTCCCGCTCGTCGTGATGGAACAGAAGAAGCTGGTCGAGCAGGAAGCGGCGAAGATGGGGATCAAGCTCGCCGCCGAATACATCAACTTCGGCGGACCTTCGGTCGTCAACGACATGCTGGTGTCGGGCAACGCGCATTACGCGGCGGCGGGCCCGCCCGCCTTCATCACGCTGTGGGACAAGACCGCGAGTAACATAAAAGTGCGCGGCGTCGCCGCGATGACGTCGATCCCGATGTACCTCAACACCAACGCGCCGTATTTGAAGTCGCTCAGGGATCTGACGCCGAACGACAAGATCGCGGTGACCGCCGTGAAGGTCTCGATCCCGGCGATCATCATGCAGATGGCGGCGATCAAGGACTACGGTAAGGCGGACTACGGGCACTACGATCCCTACACGGTCTCGCTGACGCACCCCGACGGCGTCATCGCGCTCACCTCCGGCCGCACCGAGATCACCGCGCACTTCACCTCGCCGCCGTTCCACCAGCGCGAGCGCAAGGACCCGCGCATCCGCACCATCACGACCTCGAACGAGATCATGGGCGCGCCAAGCACGTTCACGATGCTCTACGCGCCGGCGAAATTCCACGACGAGAACCCGAAGGCCTATGCGGCCGTGCTCAGGGCCTTGCAGGCCGCGATCGACTTCATCAATGCCGACAAGAAAGCCGCCGCCGAGGTGTTCCTGAAGTCCGAGGAAGGCCGGGGCTGGAAGATGGACGACCTGATGGAGATCCTCAACGATCCCGACGTGCGCTTCACGACATCGCCCGAGAGCGTGATGACCTACGCGAACTTCATGGCGGATGTCGGCTCGATCAAGGTGCGGCCGAAGGCGTGGCAGGACATGTTCTTCCCGGAGATCTACGGGGTGAAGGGGAATTGAAGAGGGTGGCGCGGCGTGGGAGGTCTGTTCCCTCCCCCCTTGAGGGGGAGGGTTAGGGAGGGGGCGGCGTGTGTTGACGCGGCAACGCCTGCACGCTCGGACCCCCACCCCGGCCGCCTCCGCTTCGCTTCGGCGGTCGACCCTCCCCTCAAGGGGGAGGGTAAGAAAGAAAGTCACCCCGCCACGTGATCGAGCGCCTGCAGCAGATACGGCCGGAAATCCGGATAATTCTCGATCATCGGAAAATGACCCATCCCCTTCATGATGGTGAGCCGCGAGCCCGGAATGCTCGCCGCCACCTGTTCGCTCATCGCCGGCGTGCAGGAGTAATCGTATTCCCCGGTCAGGAACGCGACCTTGCAGCGGTTGGTGTCGATGCGCTTGATGTCCTCGCGCCCGTCCCAATCGTTGCTGTAGAAATGGACGTCGCCCTGATAAACGCCCGGGCCTCCCTGGCTGTAGTACCACCAGTTCTCGCGCCGGCTCTCTTCGGGAGAGGACGGTGCATTGAGACCGTAGGTGTAGCTCGCCGCAAGCTCGCCGCCGTGGATTGCCGGATGATGCAAGAGCTCGTTGTAACGCCCCGGCGCATAGGCCGAGCTTTCCAGCCCCACGATGCCGGTGATCTCGTCCTGATATTCGGCCGCGACTTTGAGCACGATCGCGCCGCCCATCGAACAGCCCATCACGACCGGCTTGTCGAGGCCAAGCCTGAGCCACACCGCGCGGATCATCGCCAGATAAGAATCCGTCGTGAGGCGATACTTCTTCAGCCACCAGCCGTCGGCCGGCGTCGAGCGCCCGTGATACGGCAGGTCGAACGCGATCACGCGGAACTTGTCCGTGACGTCGCGGTCGTTGAGCACGTGGCGGTATTGCCGCGAGTCCGCGCCAGCCGTGTGCAGGCATAGCAATGGAACGCCTTGGCCCGCCTCCTCGACGTGGATGCGATAGGCGGCGCCCTCGATGTCGACTGTAAGATAGCGCCCGATGATCGGCTCGAAATCAGATACGTCAGACATTCGGCGCTCCCGTCTCGCGCATGATGTTCATCATCCGGTGCAGCGCACGCGCGTTCTGCATCGCGATCAGGCTGTCGCCTTCGAGCACGAACTCGGGAACGCGCATGAGCATGGCGAAGAAGTCGTGAAACAGCGGCGGCGGATCGGCGCTGAGAAACTTGCGCCAGACCGAGACCGGCGCGCGGAAGCCGAACGGCATGCGCGTGTCGAGCTTCGGCGCCACGATATCGACGATCGCGCCCCTCTCGACCCTCACCGCATAGCGGGCATCTCCGAAGGTCAGCGCGAACGTGGTTGTGAACCAGTCGCCGATGACCTTTAATTCCGCGTCGCCGTTCACCCGTTCGCGGTAGCGCGCAAACCACGCGCCTCCCGGATACTCGCTCATCGACCTCTCCCCATAACCAACAAACAGGAGGAAACTACCAATGGACAAGGCAACATACGAGACCGGACTGAAGATCCGCAGCGAAGTGCTCGGCCAAGAGTACGTCGACAATTCGATGAAGAACGCCGACGACTTCAACCGGCCGTTCCAGGAATTCGTCAGCGAGTATTGCTGGGGCGCCGGCTGGGGCCGTCCGGGTCTCAGTAAGAAAGAGCGCAGCATGCTCAACCTGGCGATGATCGCGATCCTCAACCGTCCGCATGAGCTCAAGCTGCACATCCGCGGCGCGCTGACCAACGGGCTGACGAAAGAGCAAATCCGCGAGATCTTCATTCACATGTCGATCTATGCGGGCATCCCGGCCGGCGTCGACGCGTTCCGCCAGGCGCGCGAAGTGTTTGCGGAGAAGAAGTAACCGGAAGCATAAGCCGTCACCCTGAGGTGCTCGGCCGAAGGCCGAGCCTCGAAGGGCGAGGGCGCTTGCGCAGTGTTTGGCCATCCTTCGAGGCCCGCGCTTCGCGCGGGCACCCTGGGATGACGGTAGAGTTCACTGCGCGACAAGGAAAGAAAACGGGAGGAAAACGATGTCCGACGACATTCACGAGATCTACGCGATCAAATACGGCCGCCACGAGCGCAAGAAGGCCGACAACTACATCGGCGGCGACGGGCACGATGCGCCGGAGCCAATCGACTATTTCGTCTGGGCGATCGTCGGCCCGAGCGGGAACTTCGTGGTCGACACCGGCTTCGATGCCGCGATGGCGAAGAAACGCGGCCGCGTGATCGAGAAGCCGATCGCCGAGGGCCTCAAAGCGATCGGCGTCGTGCCCGACAGCGTCAAGAACGTGATCGTGTCGCATCTGCACTACGACCACACCGGCAACTACGAGACCTTTCCCAACGCGCGCTATCACCTCCAGGACATGGAGATGGGCTACGCGACCGGGCGCTGCATGTGCCACCAGCATTTGCGCATTCCGTTCGAGGAGGAGGACGTCGTCGCGATGGTGCGCAAGGTGTTCGCCGGGCGGGTCTGCTTCCACGACGGCGCCGACCAGATCGCGCCCGGCATCACGGTGCACAAGATCGGCGGCCACTCGAAGGGCCTGCAATGCGTGAGCGTGAAGACCAGGCGCGGCGACGTCGTGCTCGCCTCCGACACGATCCATCTTTATGCCCATGTCGAGCAGGGGCGCGTGTTCCCCATCACCTACAATGTGGGCGAGGTGCTCGAGGGCTACGAGACGATCAAACGGCTCGCCACCTCGGCGAACCATATCGTGCCGGGGCACGATCCGCTGGTTCTGCAGCGCTATCCGGCGGCGAAGCCGGGGCTCGAAGGGTGGATCGCGCGGCTCGATGTCGATCCCAAGCCGGGTGCCTGAATTTTCACCGCGTCAGCATGAAGCGGCGAAAGGCTCTATTGCGCGACCGCCGCGATATGATTTGATAGAGTGTCGACAGCCCAAGAAGCGCTTCAGGCGCCGGGACCAGACCACGGAGGGAACCATCCATGACCATCATCACGCATAGAGACCGGCTTTCGCTCTCGCGGCGCCGCGTCCTCGGCTGCGGCGTCGCGGGCCTCGCGGCACTTTCGGCTCGCCCCGCCCGCGCCGCGGACGTCGTGCGCATCGGACTGCCGACCAAGACCTACTACCCGACCATCATCGCCGAGACCGCGCTGCGCCAGAAGCTGTTCGAGAAGGAAGGAATCAACGCCGAGCTCACGGTCTATCGCGGCGGCGCGGAAGGCTACGAGGCGATGGCGGCCGGCGCGGCCGACGTCATCATGAACTCGGCCTCCTCGGTCGCGGCCGGCATCCGGAAGGGCGTGATGGCGAAGAACGTCGCCGGCTCCGCGCTCGGCTATTACGGCTGGCATCTCGTGGTGAAGACGGACTCGCCGATCAAGGATGTGAGCGAACTCGCCGGCAAGAAGGTCGGCATCACGTCGGCGGGATCGGGCACCGACATCCTCGCGCTGTGGACGCAGGCGGATCGAAAGATCCAGTTCACCCGCGTGCCGCTCGGCGGCGGCGGGCTGGTGCCGAACCTGCTGTCCGGCAACATCGACGCGACCGTGCTCTACTCGCCGCTGACCTACAAGATGTTCCAGGAGAAGCAGGCGCGCAGCCTGATCGACTTCGGCGCCGCTGTGCCGCCGCACATGACCGGCGCCTGGATGGCGCTCGACAAGTTCATCAAGGACAAGCCGCAAATCCTGCAGAAGACCGTCAATGCGCTCTATGGCGGGCTCGCCTTCCTGCAAGACCCGAAGAACCGCGCCGAAGCCGTCAAGATGATCGCCGAGATCGACGAGATTCCACCGGCGATCGCGGAGGCCGAGCTCGACAACAATATCGTCAAGCTGTCGCGCGACGGCGAGATGACCAAGGAAACGATGGCGCGCGCGCTCGACATGGGCAAGCTCATCGGCATGACCGACCTCGCGCCGGTGGAAGATATCTACGTGACGAACTTCCGCCCGGTGCCGACGATGGCGTGAGCTTCACCTCTGCTGCTTCCTTTCCCTCGCCCCGCGAAGCGGGGAGAGGGTGGCGAGCAAAGCGAGCCGGGTGAGGGGCCAAGTTTGGCACGACGCACCGGTTTGAAGATGCCCCTCACCCCAACCCTCTCCCCGCAAGCGCGGGGAGAGGGAGAAGCAAGAGCGGGGCGAGGGGAAGAAAGTAAGGAAAGACGCGCGCGCCGAGATGACCCGCTTCCAGCTCATCGCCATCCGCCTGTTGCTGCTCGCGCTGGTGCTCACCGCATGGCAGGTGCTGCCGCGCAACGGCATCATCAATCCGCTGCTGCTGCCGCCGTTCAGCGACGTGCTCTCGACGTTGTGGGAGATTCTCGGGCGTCCCCAGGTGCATGAGGCGATTCTGGTCACATCGGCCGAGGTGATCGTGGCCTTCGTGATCGCGGTACCGCTCGGCGCGGCGATCGGCGTCCTAATCGCCGAGCACGATTACGCCGGCCAGATCTTCAAGCCGCTGTTGTTCTACGTGTTCAGCGTGCCGAAATCGATTTTCCTGCCGATGTTCATTCTCATCATGGGTATCGGATTCCAGCAGAAGGTCGCCTACGCGGCCTTCTCGACGCTGTTCATCGTGATCATGAGCGCGACCGCGGCGGTCGAGTCCGTGCGCACCGACCACGTGCTGGTGGCGCGCTCGTTCGGCGCAACGCGCTGGCAGATCCTCACCCGCGTCTACGTGCCGAGCATGATGCCGATCCTGCTCGAGACGCTGCGTATCTCGATGATCTTCAATTTCACCGGCGTGATGATCGCCGAGATGTATGCTTCGCGCACCGGGCTCGGCTACCTGATCGCGAATTGGGGCGAGAACTTCCAGCTCCCGCAATTGTTCGCCGGCGTGATCCTGCTCGCCGTGGTGGCGATCGCGTTCAACGAGGCCGTCCGCGTCCTGGAGCACCGGGTGAGCGCATGGCGAACGTGAGCCCCGTCCTGAGCATCGTGCGCGACGAGCCGGCGAGCGCCGCGATCGAGGTCGCGGGCTTGACCCACGTCTATGACGGCCGCGACGGCAAGGTGCCGGCGCTGACCGACATTGCCATGACGGTCGGTGCGGGACGCTTCGTCGTCATCGTCGGCCCAAGCGGCTGCGGCAAGACCTCGCTGTTGATGATGATGGCCGGGCTGCGCCACCAGACCTCCGGCACGATCCGCATCCAGGGACGGCCGATCGACAATCCGGATCCGGAGCGCGTCGGTGTCGTGTTCCAGGAAGCGAGCCTGTTCCCCTGGCTGACCGCGCTGGACAACATCGAATTCCCGCTCGCGCTGCGCCACGCGCCGAAAGCGGAGCGCGCTGAACGCGCGAACCAGATGCTCAACCTCGTCGGCCTGCAAGGTTTCGGCGCGCGCTACCCGCACGAACTCTCCGGCGGCATGAAGCAGCGCGTCTCAATCGCGCGCGGCCTGGTGCAGGACCCTCCGGTGCTGCTGATGGACGAGCCGTTCGCCGCCCTCGACGAGCAGACGCGCATGACCATGGGCCACGAATTGCTGCGCATCTGGTCGCAGACCGCCAAGACGGTTGTGTTCGTCACCCACAGCCTGACCGAGGCCGTGTATCTGGCCGACGAGGTGCTGGTGATGTCGGCGCGGCCCGGCCGCATCATCGGCCGCATCGCCATCAACCTCCCGCGCCCGCGCACCTACGAGATGATGGCCACGGATATCTTCGGCTGCCTGCGCGACCGCATCTGGCAGCAGATTCGGAAGGAGGGGTGATGATGGCCGTCACCCTGAGGTGCGAGCGTAGCGAGCCTCAAAGGGCGACGGCGCATGCGGCCATCCTTCGAGGGCCGCTGCGCGGCCACCTCAGGATGACGGTGGAGCGTACGCGATGAAGCGCCCCGCCCCCGCGACCGTCCGCTGGCTGATCCTCGCAGGCCTGCTCGTGTTCTGGGAGTTGTTTCCGCGCACCGGCATCATTCCCGAACTGTTCATGCCGCCGCTGTCCAAAGTGCTGGCGGTGCTTGCGAAGGATTGGCGCGAATACGCCTCCGAGCTCGCCGTCACGCTCTACGAGGTTGCCTGCGCGATGCTGATCGCCTGTGGCGCCGGCATTCTCGCCGGTGCGCTCGTCGGCGGTGTCGCGCTGCTGCGCAGCCTGCTGCTGCCGGTGTTTTCCTCGCTCTACGCGGTCCCGCTCGTGATCCTCTATCCGATCTTCACCGCCTGGTTCGGCATCGGCTCGGAGTCAAAGATCATCTTCGCGGGCGTCTACGGCTTCTTTCCCGTGATGCTCTCGACCGCCGCCGGCATCCGCACCATCGACGCGCAGCTCCTGCTCGCCGCGCGCAGCATGGGCGCGACACTGCCGCAGCAGATCGCGCGAGTCATCATTCCGGCTTCGATCCCGACCGTGCTGACGGGCCTGCGCCTCGGCGGCGCGCTCACCATCATCGGCGTGGTCGTCTCCGAGATGCTGATCTCGTCGGCCGGGATCGGCTATTTGGTGACGCGCTATCGCACCATCCTGGATTCAGCGCACGTGTTCGGCGCGATCGTGGTGATCCTGCTGCTGTCGATCCTGTTCGATACGTTCGCGCGCGCGGTGGAGCGGCGCACGCTGGTGTGGCAGACGGCGGGACGGCGTCAGAAAGCCGGCGAGGTTGTGCAGATCGCTGGAAGCCCCGCGCCCGCGCCGGTCTAGTTACATCGCCACCACCGGCAACTCTCTCAGCGAGGCCACGTCTTCCAGGTTATTGAGCTTCTCGAACAGCTCCTCGGCCTGGCGGCGGCCGAGCCGTCCTTCGGTGCAATCCAGGAACTTCTCGCGCAACTCGGCCTCGGTCAGCGGCTTCTGCCAGTGGCCCTTCGGCCGCACCACCGGCTCATGCACGAGCGTTTCGCCGCTCTTGAGCCTGATGCTCAGGCGATCGTCGGGCGCAAACGGCGGCATGTCGGCGAGGCGCTCATCCGTCGTCGAGCGCGTCACCTTGCGCATCGTCTCGACGATGTCGCCGCGCCGCACGAAGCCGTCGTCGAGTTCCTTCAGGCTGACCTTGCGCGCGATGAGCGCGGAGGCCAGCGCGAATTCCATCGAGAACTTCGCCTCCAGCGCGGTCTTCGGCTCGCGATTGCGCAGCATCAGGTCCTGCGCGTCGCCGATCCTGACGTGAATCTCGTCGATCGCGTCGGGCGCAAGGTTGTGCAGCTCGGCGAGATCGAGCATCGCGTCGATCGCGCGATGCGTCCCGTAGCACATCGGGTAGCGCTTGATGTTGATGCCCATCTTCGGCAGCCGCCAGTCGCTTCCCAGGCCCCAGTCGCCGCGCTCGACCGCGGGCTTTCCCGAGGCCGAGTGCGAACGCATGAAGCCGGCGCGGTGCTCCAGCGCATCGGGCGAGCCCGTAAAGCCGGATTTCGCGAGCCGCGCCGCCAGCACGCCGGATTGCGCGGTGCGCCCGGCGTGCAGCGACTTGGTCATGGTGCCGAAATTCGCGACCGTGCCGGCCGCAAGCGAGGCCGCGATGGCAATGGCATTCGTGGTCTCGTCCGCATTGAGGTGATTGAGCCGCGCGCAGGCAGCGGCCGCCGCAAGCGTTCCCCAGATCGCGGTCGGATGGAATCCCCGCTCGTGCAGCGCGCCGGGCTCCAGTTCCTGCAACAGCGCCCAGACCTCGTAGCCGGCGACATAGGCCGCCACCGCTTCTTCACCACTTGAACCCAGCGTCCAGCCTTCGGCGAGGATCGCGGGCGTCAGGGCGGCGCTCGGATGCCCGTCCATGCCGACATCGTCATAGTCGAGTACGTGCGCCGCAACGCCGTTGACGAGGGCCGCGTCCGACGCCGAGAGGTTGCGGCCGCCTGGAATTTCCGGCGCGCCGTCATTGCCGGTGTAGGCCGGCACCATCTGCGCGACGATCTTCACGGCCGGCTCGTCCGCCCCAGCGATCATCGTGCCGACGCAATCGAGCATGCCGATGCGCGCGCCGAAATTGCAGCGCTCCGGCATCGTGCTGCCATCCACCGAAGCGACGAAGTGGGCGATATCCGAGGTCAGCGCGGTCATGAACGGCTCCTTTGCGGCGAGAGCGGCAGTATGCGGCATCCCAAGCCTTGACGGCCAGAGCGGCGGAAACGTAACGTCCAACAAGTGTCGACACAATGCATAATTCGGTCTGGGCGGAGTGCTCCGGGCGCACCGCTGCGGCGCACATAACGGCCGAAACCACGCAACAAGAAGAAGACGTCGCAGACCCCCACCCGACCGATTGCTTCGCAATCGGCCACCCTCCCCCTTCAGGGGGAGGGAAGAAGGAAGTGAGCATGACAACCATCGCATTCATCGGCTGCGGCGCCATGGGGGCGCCGATCGCCGAGCGGCTGATCGATGCCGGATACACCGTGCGCCTGTTCGATCCGCGCGCGGCTGCGATGAAGCCGCTGGTCGAGCGCGGCGGCATCGCGACATCCTCGCCGCGCGACGCCGCGACCGGCGCTGAGGTCGCGTTCGCCTGCCTGCCCTCGCCGGAAGTCAGCCGCGCGGCCGCATCCGGACCGGACGGCATCGCGGGCGTGAAGGGCCTGCGCATCTACGTGGAGATGTCGACGGTCGGCTCCAAAACCATCAAGGCGATCGCCGCGGAGCTCGCCGAGGGCGGCGTCACGCTGATCGACTCGCCGGTGAGCGGCGGACCGCGCGGCGCGCGCGCCGGCACGCTGTCGACCATGGCGGCGGGCGAGCGCACGGCGTTCGAGCAGGTGAAGCCGATGCTCGATGCCGTCGCGCGCAACGTCTTCTACATCGGTCCCGAGCCCGGGCTCGCGCAGGTCACCAAGCTCGCCAACAACATGATCTCGGCCGCCGGCATGGTGGCATCGTTCGAGGCGGCTTGCGTGGCGGTGAAGGCCGGTGTCGATGCGCGCACCTTCATCGACACCGTCAACGCCTCGACCGGACGCAATACCGCGACTTCGGACAAATTCCCCGCCTCGATCCTCACCCGCAGCTTCGACTACGGCGGCAAGATCGGCACCATGTACAAGGACGTGTTCCTCTGCCTGGAAGAGGCGCGCGGCCTCAACGTGCCGATGTGGCTCGGCTCCAACGTCGTGCAGATGTGGTTCCACGCCATGAGCGAAGGTCGCGGCGAGGACGACTACACCTCGCTGATCCAGATGATCGAGGGGTGGGCGGGCGTCGTGGTCGGCGGCAACGAGTCAGGGCCGGTCGACCCCGTGAAGACATGACCATGCGCGTCCACGCGATCCGCATCCACAAAGCCGGCGGCCCGGAAGAGCTGCGCTATGAGGAGATCGAGCTCGGCGAGCCGGGGCCGGGCGAGGCGCGCGTGCGTCACACGGCGATCGGATTGAATTTCACCGACGTGCATTTCCGCACCGGCCGCTACCCGGTGCCGAGCCTGCCGCACGTCATCGGCATGGAGGCGGCCGGCGTCGTGGAAGCGGTCGGCGCGGGCGTGAGCGACGTCGCGGCCGGCGACCGTGTCGCCTATGCGTCGGAGAAGCCGCGCGCTTATGCGCAAGCCGTCGTGATGCCGGTCACGCGGCTCGTGAAGCTGCCCGGTTGGCTCGACGACGAGACCGCGGCGGCCGCGATCCTCAAAGGGCTCACCGCGCAATACCTGATCCGCGGCGCCTATCGGGTGAAGGCCGGCGAGACGGTCCTGATCCAGGCCGCGGCCGGCGGCGTCGGCCTCATCCTGTGCCAGTGGGCGCATCATCTCGGCGCGACCGTGATCGGCACGGTGAGCACCGAGGAGAAGGCTGCGCTCGTGCGGGCGAATGGTTGCGACCATCCGATCCTCTATACGAGCGAGGACGTGGTCGCGCGCGTGAAGGAAGTGACCGGCGGCAAGGGGCTGCCGGTGGCGTTCGACGGCGTCGGCGGCTCGACCTTCGAGACGTCGCTCAAATGCCTGGCGCGGCGCGGAACCTGCGTGTCCTACGGCACCGCGGGCGGGCTGATCCCGCCGTTCGACCTGTTCCGCCTCAATCGCATGGGCTCGCTCTACCTGACGAGCGCGGGCCTTGCCGACTACATCGCCGATAGGACGGAAATGCTGGAGCGCGCCGACGACCTGTTCGCCGTGATGAAGAGCGGCGCCGTGAAGGTGAAGGTTACGGCGCGCTACCAACTCGCCGACGCCGCGCAGGCGCACCGCGACCTCGAAGCGCGCAAGACCGTCGGCAGCGTGGTGCTGGTGCCGTGATGAGGAGCCGTCACCCTGAGGAGCGAGCGAAGCGAGCCTCGAAGGGCGACGGCTGTGTTATTGGCCATCCTTCGAGGCCCGGCTTCGCCGGGCACCTCAGGATGACGTCCGTCTCAGCGCTTCCGTTCGCTCAATCCCACATAGACGTTGCGCCGGAAGTTCTTGAACTGGCTCTCCATCCGCTTCGTCCACGCCGATTTCCCCGCACCGACGATGTGCTGGTACGCCGGCGACGCCAGCACGTCGGGGGATTCCAGATCGTACAGCGCCAGGTACTTCGGGCCACCCTCGAGCGCCGTGAACCGGCGCGCATTGATGAAGCCCGGAATGCCCATGCGCTCGTCCATATGCTCTTCCTCGTACCAGCGATTGAAATCGGCCTCGTTCGCGGGATCGATATCGGTCATCATCAAGAGCAGGCCCTGCTTCGTCATCTCGGTTTCCTCCGTTAGGGGTTGGTCATGACAGTTGAACTCAATCATCGCATCGACGGCGCCGGCCCGCGTCTCCTTCTGCTGCACGCGGTCGGGATGGACCTCACGCTACTCGACGCGCTCACCGTGATATTGGCGAAGGACTTCACCGTGCTGCGCGCCGATCTTCGCGGACACGGCAAGTCGCCTTACGTGCCGGCCGCGAGCCTTGAGGATTATGCTGACGACGTGCACGCGCTGCTCGTCAAATTGTCGTTTGCGCCCTGCGCGGTCGCGGGCTTTGCAATGGGCGGGATGGTCACGCAGGCGCTCGCCGTGAAGTATCCGCAGGACGTCCGCGCGCTGGTGATCGCCTCGTGCGCGCACGCGCAGACGCCGGAAAGCGCCAAGGCGCTGGCCTCGCGCGCGACCGACGCACGCCGCGATGGCATGGCCAAGATTGTCGACGTCACGATGACGCGCTGGTTCACCGATCCGTTCATCGCGCGCGGCGGCGATGCCGCCGTGCGGGAGCGGCTGCTGACGGACGACGTGCGCGGATGGGCGGATGCGTTCAACGCGATGGCCACCATCGACACCGCGCCGCGCCTGAAGGCGATCACGGTCCCGACCCTCTGTCTTGCGGGCGAGGTCGACAAGTCGACGCCACCGCCGATCGTGAAAGCGATCGCCGACGCGATCCCCGGCGCGCGTTTCACGGTGCTTGCCGGCGCGCCGCACATGCCATTCGTCGAGATACCGGAGGAGACGGCGAAGGTCGTGGGCGGGTTTTTGAAGGAGACGATGTAAGGCCGCTCCGATACCTCCCCCTGAAAGGGGGAGGTCGGCGAACGCAGTGAGCCGGGTGGGGGTCCTATTGTCTTGAATCACGAAGTCGACCCCTCCCCGACGCGCTTTGCGCGTCGACCCTCCCCTTTCAGGGGAGGGTAAAGACAGGGAGATCACTCCTTCTCGATCTCCACCAGGATCTTGCCGTTGTCGATGCGCTTGACGCCGTCAACATAGAGCGTGGGGTGCAGCACCACGCCGTCCATGTGGATCTTCGATTTGATCGAGCCGCCGACGTCGACGTTCGTGCCGAGCCCGAAATGCAAGGTGCCCATGATGTTCTTGTCTTCGCGTTGGATGCCGCGCACGACCGCCGTGGCGTTCACGCCGACCGAGGCTTCGGCCGGACACATATAGGCGTTCTCGTCGCCGTATTCGTGGAGATAGTCCTTCAGGATGCGCGCCTCGGGGCCGCCGTCGATGTCGGTCACGCGGCCGTCCTTCACGGTCAGCTCGATCGGCGTCAGCAGCCGGCCGATGTGATGCATCGTGAGGTCGATGACGAGCTTCCCGTTGGCCGAGCCTTCGACCGGCGCGACGTTGAACTCGCCGGTCGGGAACAGATAGTAGAGCAGGTTGTTGCCCGGCCGGTTCTCGTCCTTGGCGAAGTTGATGATCTTGTAGGGATCGAAGCTCGGTCCCGGCAGCGGCGGCTGCGTAATGCGGTTCGCCACGCTGTAGGTGAACTCGGTGCCGTATTTCGACGTGACGCGGCACTCGCGCGCGTTCGGGCCGAACACGCGCTTGGCCACATAATGCTTGCGCACCGCGACCTGCTTCATGTCGTCGGTGACGGCGCCGGACTGGAACCATTCGAGCGTCATGCCGCCGTCCATGCAGATCGACGGGATGCCGGCCGCCATCGCGGTGAAGCTCGCGTGGCTGTGCAGCATGCCGGTCGAGGCGAGCAGCACGTTGTAGTCCGACTTCATCATGGCTTCGACCACGGCCGACGGCGGGTCGTAGTAGTCGGCCGGCCGGCGCTCGAACAGCGCGACGGTCGTCTCCGCGCCGAGCTCCGCGCATGTCGCCTGCACGACCTGCCAGACCCGCTGGTCGCTGGAGAAGTCAGAGAGGATGAGGACGCGATTGCCCGGCTTGATGTTGGCGACGAAGGGCGCACGGATGTACTTCATGTTGCCCGTGACGAATGACATAATGCCTCCCGATGCTCTTGCGGACCAAGGCCGCCTTGCGCGATTATGTCGACACTTAATCGGCCGACCCTCTCAAGGTCAAGCATAACACGCCTCCTAAGGCGGGGAGTGTCGACAATCAGGCATGTTTTGGGGGGAGTTTCGTCATGAGGAAAACGCCGATCTGGGCCGCGATGATCGCCGCCGCCACGCTTATAGCCACCGCGCAGGCGCAGATTTCCGACGATGTCGTCAAGCTCGGCGTCACCAACGACCAGGCCGGCATCTATTCGGCGGCCGGCGGCTTCGGCGCTGTCATCGCGGCGCGGATGGCGGTCGAGGATTTCGGTGGCACCGTGCTCGGCAAGAAGATCGAAGTCGTGTTCGCCGACAATCAGAACAAGCCGGACATCGGCGTCGCCCTCGTGCGCCGCTGGCTCGACAACGAGCATGTCGACGTGATCGTCGACGGCGGCTCATCGGCGGTCGGCATGGCGGTGCAGTCGGTCACGCGCGAGCTGAACAAGCTGTTTTTGATCTCCGGCTCGGGCACGCACGCGCTCACCAACCAGAATTGTTCTCCGGTCGGCTTCCAGTGGTCGTGGGACACCTACGGCGTCGCGGCCGGTACCGCCACCGAGCTGATGAAGCAGAAGCTCGACACCTGGTTTTTCATCACGGCCGACTACACCTTCGGCCATCTCCTTGAGGCACAGGCGACCGAGATCGTCACCAAGAACGGCGGCAAGGTGCTCGGCTCCGTGCGTGTGCCGTTCAACACGGCCGACTTCTCATCCTATCTGCTGCAGGCGCAGACCTCCGGCGCCAAGGTGATCGCGCTTGCGACCGCCGGTGGCGACACCACCAATGCGCTGAAGCAGGCGCGCGAATTCGGCCTCACCAAGATGGGCCAGAAGGTCGCCGCGCTATTCATGAACATCACCGACGTCGACGCGCTCGGTCTTGAGATCGCGCAGGGGCTGATCATCACGACGTCGTTCTATTGGGACCGCACCGAGGCGAGCCGCGCCTTCTCCAAGCGCTTCTTCGAGCTCCACAAGAAGATGCCGACCTTCTTGACCGCCGGTGCCTACAGCGCGGTGACGCATTATCTCAAGGCCGTGCAGGCCGCCGGCACCGACGAAACCACCGCGGTCGCGGCGCAGATGCGCAAGACCAAGATCAACGATCCGATGACCGAGAACGGCTGGATCCGCGAGGACGGCCGCGTGATGCGCGACTTCTACGTGGCGCAGGTCAAGACGCCGGCCGAATCGAAAGGACCGTGGGACTATTACAAGATCATCGGCACCGTACCGGCCGAGGAAGCAGCCCTCCCGCTCTCGCGTAGCGAGTGCAAACTGGTGAAGAAGACGAATTGATTCGAACGCGCGGCATACGCCGCTCTGCTCCTCTCCCCCATAGCCCGTCGAAGACGGGCGTAAACGCCCTGATGGTGGGGAGGGGTTAGGGGTGGGGATCGTCCGGGTCGGGAGCGCCTCTCGACACACCTGCATAGCCGCACTACCCCCTCCCCCCCTCCCCCGCAAGCGGGGGAGGGAGTGAGAGACCGGAGACCCCGCACCGCATGTTCTACGACCCCCGCACCGAGCCGCATGGCCTCGCGCACTCGCCTCTCAACGCGCTGGTCGTGCCGCGTCCGATCGGCTGGATCACGACGCTCAACCGCGCCGGCACGGCGAACCTCGGGCCTTACAGCTTCTTCAATCTTGTCTCGGGCTATCCGCCGGTCGTCATCTTCTCGTCCGGCCCGCGCAAGGACTCGCAGACCAACGCCGAGGAAACCGGCGAGTTCGTCTACAACATGGCGACCTGGGAACTGCGCGAGGTGATGAATGCCTCCTCGGCCGATTTCGGTGCGGCCGAGAGCGAACCCGAGAAGCTTGGCCTCGAAATGGTGCCTTCGCTCAAGGTAAAGCCGCCGCGCGTGAAGCGCTCGCCGGTGCATTTCGAATGCATATACATGAAGACGGTCGACCTCACCGCCGCCGACGGCACTAAGAATCGCTCCTCGATCGTCGTCGGCCAGGTCGTCGGCATCCACATCGACGACAGCCTGATCACGGACGGCATGGTCGACATCACCAGGGCGCGTCCGATCGCGCGGCTCGGTTACATGGACTATTGCGTGGTGGACGAGGTGTTCGAGATGATGCGGCCGGAAAGCCCCGAAGCTGCGGTCGCGGCGGCGAAAAAGGCGATTCCGACCCCGTCATCCTGAGGTGCGAGCNNGCGAGCCTCGAAGGATGATCGGCCACTGGCCGTCGCCCTTCGAGGGCCGCTGCGCGGCCACCTCAGGGTGACGGCGAGAGAGTTAGCGTCACTTCCCCTTGAAAACCGGCTTGCGCTTTTCCACGAAGGCGCGCTGCGCCTCCTTGGTGTCCTCGGTCTTCGACAGATCGACCGTGATCGTCTGCTCGTAGCGATAGGCATCGCGTGTCGGCATCTCCTCGACCACGTTGAACGCACGCTTGACCTGAGCGACCGCGACCGGGCTTTTCGCCGCGATCTCGCGCGCCATCGCGCGCGCTTCATCCATCAGCGTCTCGGGCGGCACGCAGGCCGAGAGCACCCCCAGGCGATAGAGCTCCGCTGCCGGAATGCGCCGGCCGGTGAAATACATCATGCGCGCCATCGAGCGTGAGAAATGCTGCATCAGAAAACCGGCGCCGCCGGCGAGCCCCACGTCGAGTTCCGGCATGACGAAGTAGGCATCCTCCGACGCCAGCATGATGTCGCAGGCGAGCATCAGCGCGAAGCCCGCGCCGAACGCCGGCCCCTGCACCGCCGCGATCACGGGCTTGGTGCAGTCCGACACCGCGTAGAAGTATTCCCGCGTCAGCCGGTTGTGGCGCAGGTAATCGCCCGGCTCCTGCACCAGCCCGACGCGCTCCTTCACGTCCGCGCCGGCCGAGAACACCTTGCCGGCCGCGGTGAGGATGACGCAGCGCACGTCGTCGCGGTCGCTGAGCTGGTCGAACAGGGCGATCGCCTCCTCGCGCGACTGGCGGTTCTGCGCGTTGACCGGAGGGCGGTCGAACGTGACGGTCGCGACAAAGTCGGTCACGTCGAGGCGATACATTTCAAATGCCATGGCGGTTTCCGGATGGTTACAGAATTCAATTCAGCATCGAGGGCGTGACCAGCCGCGGCGCGCCGCCACCGAGATATCGGCTCGAGACAAGCTCGCGGTCGGCAAGCTCGGCGGCCGAACCTTCCAGCGCGACCGTGCCGTTCTCCAGGATGTAGCCATAAGAGGCATGTTTCAAGGCGAGCGACACGTTCTGTTCCACGACCAGGATCGCGAGCTTCTTCTCGGCGTTGATGCGCGCCAGGATATCGAAGATCTCTCGCGCGATCAGCGGCGCGAGACCGAGCGAAGCTTCGTCGACCAGGAGGAGCCGCGGCTCGCCGATCAGCGCGCGGGCGATCGCGAGCATCTGCTGCTCGCCGCCCGATAGGAGTCCCGCATAGGATTTGCGCCGTTCGGCAAGCTGCGGGAAATAGCCATAGATGTCGTCGAAACCGGCGCGGCGCCGGCCGCGGCCGGTGAGCGCGAAGGTCGCGGCGGCAAGGTTCTCCTCCAGCGTCATGTTGGCGAACACGTGGCGCCCTTCGCGCACATGCAAGAGCCCGCGCCTCGCGAGCCGGTGCGACCGTACGCCGGCGATGTCCTCGCCGAAGAAGCTGATGCTGCCGGCCGCGATGCGTCCGTTCTCGAACGGCAGCAATCCCGAGATCGCCTTCAGTGTTGTCGTCTTGCCGGCGCCGTTCGCGCCGAGCAGCGCGACGAAGCCGCCATCGGGGACGGTCAATGTCAAATGGCGGACGCCCAGGATCGCGCCGCCATAGACGACGTCGAGGTTTGTGATTTGCAGAGCGGGGATCATCAATCCAGCTTGATCCAATCGGTCTCTGGCTTGAATGAGAACGAACTCTCCGTCACCGAGAACCGGTAGATGCGCGCCACGGGAAGGCGCTGCTTCGACAGGCTCACCGGAATGCCGATCATGCCGCCGGAATCCCAGTTTTTCAGCGCGTTCGCGGCCTGCACCAGGTTGTCGCCGTTGAGTGGCTTGCCCTCGTCGATCACCTTGGCGATCACGTCGCGCATAAACAGCGCCAGCACCCAGCCCTGGATGTAGCCGACATTGGTGTAGCCCGCATACGGCTTGCCCCAGCCCTTCAGCGCGGCATCGATCGCCTTCATGGCCCAGCCGTTGTTGCCCTCGACCTGCATTTCGTAAGGCAACACGCCGAGCATGCCGTCGGCCGCCGGCCCGGCGCCCTTCACGAGATCCGGCTGCACGCCGTAGACCGTGCCCATGAACTGCGCCTTGATGCCGTACTCGCGCGAGAGCTTCACGATCTCGGGCCAGAGATTGCCCGCATAGCCCTGGAAGATGATGTAGTCGGGCGCGGCGTTGCGCAGCTTGATGACGTGCGGCGTCACGTCGATGCCGCTCCACTTGGTTTCTTCCTCGGCGACGATCGCGATGCCGAGCTCCTTCGCCTTCGCTTTCGCGTGCTCGATCGGATCGCGGCCGAACTCGGTCGCCGTGTAGACGAGCGCGACCTTCGGCGCCGGCCCCGAACCCTGCTTGTCCTTGATGTATTTGAACAGGATATCGAACTGGTCGGAGTAAGTCGGTCCGACCATGATGTGGTACGGGTATTTCGACACGTCGACCACGTCGGAGGCGTAGCCGGTATTGGTCATCATGATCTTGTAGCGGTCGTTGTTCTCCGGCGAGACCGCGCGCACGAACGGCGTGCCGTCGCCGACCGAGAACACCATGTCGCCGTTCGCGATCGCCTTCTTCCAGCCCGCGATGCCGACATCGACTTTGTATTCTGAGTCGTAGATGTAGGGATCGAGCTTGCGGCCCTTCACACCTCCGTTCTTATTGATCCAGTCGATCGCGTGCTGCCAGCCTGCCTGATTGAGCTGGCCCGTGAAGGCGACCGCGCCGGTCAACGGCAGTTGCAGACTGAACTTGATGTCCTGCGCGGCGGCGGGCGTCGCAAGCACCAGCGCGGCAAGCGCGCCGGCCGCCAAAGTCCGTTTCAGGTCGAACATGATCTTCCTCCCATTATCGTGTCCGCGTTTGGCGCGGCCGTTTAGTTGTTCGAACGTCCCACCAGCCGTTGAATGAGGCCCGCGAGCCCACGCGGCTCGAACACCAAAAAGCCGACAATCAGCGCTCCGAAGATGAACTCGCGCAGCGGCGAGAGAAATCCCGCGACGTCGGCCGTGCCGCCCGGCCCCCACAATTCGAGCACCGCACGCAGGATCTCAGGCATCAGCGTCATGAAGGCGGCGCCGAGGATCGAGCCGAGGATCGAGGCCTGCCCGCCGACCACGACCGCCGCGAGGAAGAATACCGAAGCCGCGAGCGTGAACTGGTCGGGGTTGACGATGCGCAGGAACATCGCCGTCAGCGCACCCGCGGCGCCCGCGTAAGCCGAGCCGAGCGCGAAGGCGAGGAGCTTGTAGCGCACGACGTTGATGCCGAGCACCTGCGCCGCATAGTCGCGCTCACGCAACGCGATGAAGGCGCGGCCGATGCGGGTGCGGAACAGGTTGCGCGCCGCGAGACACAGCAACGCCGCGAGTGCGACGACGACGTAATAGAATCCGGTCTCGCCGAAACCGAACACATCAACGCGCGGCACCGAGAGGCCGCGGTCGCCGCCGGTGACCGCGGTCCATTGCTGGAACACGAAAGAGAGCGAGTACTGCGCGGCGAGCGTCGCGATCGCGAGATAGATGCCCTTGATGCGCAGCGACGGCGCACCGAACACGAGCCCGACGAGGAACGCGGCCGCCGCCCCGCCGGCGACGTTGACGATCAGCGGCGTTCCGAGATGGATCGCCATCAGCGCGCCCGTATAGGCGCCGACGCCGATGAAGGCCGAGTGGCCGATCGAAAGGAGGCCCGCGTAGCCGACCGTGATGTTGAGCCCGATGGTCGCGATCACGTTGATCGCCACCAGCGTCGCCATGAACACGAAGTAAGCACCGCTGAATGCCGGAAACGCCAGCAAGATGGCCGCGAGCAGCAGCCAACCGGCGATCCGGCCGACCGGGAAGCGTGAGGCCGTGGGTTCATGCACGATGAGAGCCTCGCTCACCATCAGATGCGCTCGATCTGCCGCTCGCCGAACAGGCCGGTCGGCTTGACGGTCATCACCAGCAGCACGATCAGATACGGCATGAAGTTCTGCCACGCCGCACCGAGATAGGCGCCGACCAGCGTCTCGACCCAGCCGATGAAGATGCCCGCGATGACGACGCCGCCGACGCTGGTCATGCCAGCGAGCATCACCACGGCGAGCACGTTGAGCGCAACCGCTCCAAGCTGCGGCGTAATGCCGTTGAGCGCGCCGATCACGATACCGGAGGCGCCGGCGAGCACGCCCGCGATCGCCCAGGCGAGCGAGAAGATCCAGCGCACATTGATGCCCATGCCCTCGGCCGTGATCTGGTCCGACGAGGTCGCGCGGATCGCGACGCCGGTGCGCGAGAAGCGGTAATAGAGCATGAAGGCGGTAGCGATCACGCCGACCGCCAGGAAGCCCCAGGCGAGCTTGCCGGGGATGAGGATGTCGCCGATGAAGATCGGCTTGCGCGGCAGGAAGTCCGGCATCTGCACGATGTCGGGTCCCCAGATCATGCCGGATGCGCCCTTGATCATGCTGCCGACGCCGAGCGTGACCATGACCAGCACGATCACCGGCTGGCCGATCAGGCGCTGCAGCAACACACGGTCGATCGCGACCGCGAGCGCCACCGAGCCGGCGAGCGCCGCGATCACGGCGACCGGCCAGCCGAAATGGAGCTGCACCGTCATGGCGAAGAACAAATAGGCGCCGAACATCATCATCTCGCCCATGGCGAAATTGAAGACGTTGCTCGCCTTGTAAATGATGACGAAGCCGAGCGCGGCGAGCACATAGAGGCCACCGGACGCGATCCCGATCAGGCTGTATTCGAGGATCTGCATTTAGGCCGCGCCAAGATAAGCATCGATCACGCCCGAATGGCGCCGCACGGCGTCCGGCTCGCCGGCCGCGATCAGCCGTCCGAAATTGAGCACCACGACATGATCGGAGAGGCCC
The DNA here is from genome assembly GCA_003140315.1 of Hyphomicrobiales bacterium. Lineage (GTDB taxonomy): Bacteria > Pseudomonadota > Alphaproteobacteria > Rhizobiales > Xanthobacteraceae > PALSA-894. The sequence continues at coordinate 17,758 of PLJS01000093.1, read as the reverse complement.
ATCACCATCTCCATATCGTGGTCGATCAGCAGCACGGTCGTGCCCCATTCGGTCACGCAGCGGCGGATGGTGTTCGCCATGCGCACCTTTTCGGGCGTGTTCATGCCGGCGAACGGCTCATCGAGCATGAGCAGGCGCGGCCGCATCACGAGAGCGCGCGCGAGCTCGACCCGCTTCTGCAGGCCGTAGGGCAGTCCGCCGATCGGCCGGTCACTGACGTCGGTGAGATCGAGGAACGCGAGCACATCGCGCTCGATGCGGCGCGTCAGATCGTGTTCCTCGCGCTGCTCCCAGAACAGGTAGATGCCGGCCGAAAAAACATTCGCGCCAAGCTGCGCGTGCGCGCCGAGCTTGATGTTTTCCAAAACGCTCATGCCGTCGAACAGCGCGACGTTCTGGAACGTACGCGCGATGCCGAGTTTTGAGCGCACGTATCCCGGCAATGCCAGGATATCCTTGCCGGCGAAGGTGACGGCGCCGGCGCGTGCGCGATAGAAGCCGGAGATCACGTTGAACAGGCTGGTCTTGCCGGCGCCGTTCGGCCCGATGATCGCGGTGACGCGGCCCTCGGCGACCGCGACCGAGACCTCCGACAGCGCCGCGATGCCCCCGAAGGCAAGCGAGACGCGGTCGATCATCATCAGGTCCGGCATCAGCGGCATCCTAGTCCGCGGGGGACCGCCACGCCGCCCGGAGCCACGCAAAGCATTTTATTGAGGCTCGCAAAGATCGGCGAAGCCCCGGCATATACCATGTCTTCCAACGGGAGATTGCGCATGATCAGGCTTGGCGACGTCGAAATCCGCCGCATCGAGGAACTCATGGTGCTCGAACCGACCGCGACCTTCGCGGGCTGGCAGCCCCATGTCGCGCAAGAGCAGCCCTGGCTCATTCCGAACTATTACGATGCCGCGGCCGACGCCTTCGTCACCAGCATCGCGAGCTGGCTGGTCAAGACGCCCGAGCACACGATTCTGATCGACACCGGCAGCGGTAACCACAAAGACCGCCCGCTCTCGCCGCGCTTCCATCAGCTCGATACGCCCTGGCTCGACCGGCTCAAGGCTGCGGGCGCGGCGCCTCAGGACATCGATCTGGTCCTGCTCACCCACCTGCATGTCGACCATGTCGGCTGGAACACGGTGCGTGCGGGAGATCGATGGGTGCCGACGTTTCCGAACGCAACCTACGTGATGTCGCGCATCGAGCGCGAATGGCGCGATCCGAAATTGACCACCGCGACGCGCCCGGCGGCCGCGGACCTGCCGTTCCTCGACAGCGTGTTGCCGGTGATCGATGCGGGCCAAGTCAAGCTCGTCGAGGGCAACGAGACCGTCGCGGACGGCATCGACCTGATGCCGACGCCCGGCCACGCGCCGGGGCAGATGGCGATCCGCATCCGCTCGCGCGGCGAGGAGGCACTCTTCATCGCCGACGTGATGCACCAGCCGATCCAGATCTATTACCCGGACTGGAACAGCAAATATTGCGAGGATCAGGCGCTCGCGCCTGTCGCCCGGCGCCGCGTGCTCGACTATTGCGCCGACGCCGGCTGCCTGATGCTGCCGGCGCATTTCGGTCCGCCGTTCTGTGGCAGGGTGACGCGCAACGGCGACAGGTTCGCGTTCGTGCCGAGCGAGCACGCCCCTTAGTCAGCCCTCACTCCAGCCCGGTCGGCACCGTCTGGTTTTCGCTCTTGAGCGTCAGGCCGGCGCCGATCGCCATCGTTTCGAGCAGCGCCGCGAAATCGCCGGCGAGATATTTCTCCGGGTCGGCCTTGAGCTGCGCGGCGCCGAAGTGGCTTTGCAGCACCTCGCGCGCGGCCGCTGTGACCGGCATCGGGACGCCCATGTCGGTGCCGAGCGAGAGGCCGAGGTCCATGTCCTTGCGCAAGAGCTCCGGTGTGAAGGTCGTGGTCCAGTCGAGATTGACCAGCGCCGGCGACTTGTAGCGCGTGAACATCGAGCCCATGACGCCGTTGTTCATGAAGGCGAGGAAGGCGTGGCGCGGGACGCCGGCCTTTTCGGCGACGAGCATGATCTCGATCAGGTTCTCGATCACGACGCCGAGCATCACGTTGTGAGCGATCTTGCAGATGCGCGCGAGTTCGCCGTCGCCGACGTAGGACACGCCGTTCGGCGCGAACACCTGGATCAGTGGCTCGACGCGGCGGAACGCGGCTTCCGGTCCCGATGCCACGGCGGAGAGCTTGCCGGCCTTGATCACCTTGGCGTTGCCGCTCACCGGGCAGGCGATGAAATCCGCGCCGAGATCCTTCAGGCGCTTGCGGATGTCGGCAGACTCCTCGACCGAGATGGTCGAGCAGTCGACGAACACCGACGGCAGCTTGCCGTTGCGGCCGTGCACCATGCCGTCCTTGCCGAAATAGACCTCGTGCAGATCCTTGCCGGTCGAGACGATCGAGAACACCACGTCGAGGCCGGCGAGATCGGCGAGCTTGTCGACCACCTGGCCGCCTGATTTCGCGAGCGGTTCGGCCTTGGCGCGCGTGCGATTCCAGATCGCGACCGGATGGCCGGCCTTGAGCAGCCGCTCCGCCATGGGAAAGCCCATGCGTCCCATGCCGATCCAGCCGATACGGTGGGTGTTGTCTGCCATCTGGGGCTCTCCTTGGCTTGCGGACGCGCCAGTAACACGGAGGTTTGACCGCTTCAACCGTGCGGACGTGCGCGACCGGCTTGCGGCCACAGCCGTCGCGAGACTAGATGCTGCCGGGTTTACCTGGACCAATCATCGGAAAGGCTAAGGCGGATTATGGCTGATAAACTGAATGTCATTACGATCGTCGGATCGCTGCGCAAGGCCTCGTACAACGCCGCGCTCGCGCGCCAGCTTCCGAAATGGGCGCCCGAGGACATGACTATCACGGAGGCGCCGCACTGGGAGAGCTTCCCGCTCTACAACGCCGACGCGCAGCACGCCTCCGGCTTTCCGCCGGCGGTCGAGACGCTCGCCGCCGCGATCCGCAAGGCCGACGGCGTGATCTTCGTGACGCCGGAATACAATTACGGCATTCCGGGCGGCCTGAAGAACGCGATCGACTGGGTGTCGCGGCTGAAAGATCAGCCCTTCATCAACAAGCCGGTCGCGATCCAGTCGGTCACCGGCGGCCCGCTCGGCGGCGGACGCATGCAGTATCAGTTGCGCCAGGCGTTCGTGTTTCTCGACGCGCTCGCCTACAACAAGCCGGAGATCTTCGTCGGCATGGCGCACACCAAATTCCACGAACAGACCTTGGAGTTCAAGGACGAGGCCGGCATCAACTTCATCAAACAGCAGCTTGCCGGGTTCGAGAAGTTCATCCGGAAGATGAACGGGAAGTGATCCCTCCCCGCGAAGCGGGGAGGGTGGTCGCCGAAGGCGACCGGGTGGGGCGTTGCGTTATCGGAAACCCCACCCGTCCGCTCGCTGCGGTCGCGTCCACCCTCCCCCTGCGGGGGAGGGATTAAAGCGCCTCGCCCCTCAGCCACCTCTCGCCCTTCGCATACAACGCTGCGACCTCCGGCCCGTCGAGCCCCGGCATGTCGGGCTTGACCGTGTAGCCGATGCGCGTCTGCAGATAGGCGAGATGGCGATAGCCTTCGGGGAAGCGCGCGAGCAGCTCTTGATCGAGCGCGAGCTTGGCCGAGGGATCGAGCGGATCGAGCCGGTCCTTCTCGTAGATCGGCTGGCGCAGCACAAGGCCCCAGCGGTCCGCGCGCTTCTCGAAGAAATCGTAGAACCGCCCGGTGCACACGACATCGCACAGCACGCCCTCGACCGACGCGCGCTGCGAGATCGTCATCTTGGTCTGCGCGATCGCGCGCGTGCCCGCGACGTCGATGGTCGAGCCGCCGAGGAAATGGAGGATGCGCACGCCTTTCTGCCAGCCTTCCTCGCTCACCTTGATGAACTCGTCGCGCGAGCCCTGGAACCAGGTCGCCATCATGCGTCCGTCGTCGTGCCAGATCGGGCGGAAGCGCTCCCACATCCGCGCGTCGCGCAGCACCGCCCAGTCCTCGACGAGTTGGCGGATGGTCAGGCGGTGGAGCAAGTCATCAGTCATCGACACTCTCGCATTTCGTCATTGCCGCACTTGACCCGGCAATCCATCATCGAAACAGCGATGCGTTGGATGGATGCTCGGGTCAAGGTCCGTACGAGAGGAACAGCATGGGACGCCTGGACGGCCGCGCCGCGATCGTAACCGGCGGCGCGAAGGGTATCGGCCGGCACTACGCGGCGGCGCTGGCGGCGCAAGGCGCACGCGTGATGATCGCCGACATCGTCGACGGCGCATCCATCGCGGCCGAGATCGCCGCAAGGCACGGCGCCAATTCGGTCGCATCGGAAGTCTGTGACGTGAGCGATGAGGGCGCCGTGCGGCGGCTCATCGGCGCCACGCTCGCGCGTTTCGGTAGGATCGACGTGCTCGTCAACAACGCGGCGCTTTTCGCGACGCTCGCGCCCACGAAAATCATCGAGATGGATGTCGCGACTTGGGATAAGGTGATGGCGGTCAACCTGCGCGGGCCGTTCCTGATGGTCAAGCACGTCGCGCCGCACATGATCGCGCAACGCGCCGGCAAGATCATCAATATCGGCTCGGGCCTCGCCCACAAGGGCATGGCCGAGATGGTGCCTTACGCCGCCTCGAAGGGCGGGATCGCGACCTTCACGCGTGCGCTCGCGCGCGAGCTTGGCGCGCATAACATCAACGTCAACACGTTGGCGCCGGGCTTCATCCTGAGCGACAGCATTTTAGAGAGCGGTACGCACAGCGATGCCGTGCAGAACGCCGTGGTGGCGAGCCGCGCGTTCAAGCGCCATGCGCACCCGCAGGACCTGCTCGGCGCGCTCATCTTCCTCGCCACGTCCGACAGCGACTTCATCACCGGCCAGACGATCGCGGTCGACGGCGGCTCGGTGAATACTTGAATGGACGCCGCTCATGCCCGCGCAAGCGGCCCCTCACTTTATCCCTCCCCCCGCTTGCGGGGGAGGGTAGGGTGGGGGTGGGTTCCGGCTTTCGCGCGGACGAGCGGAACGATAAAGTCCCCGCACAAGAACTAAAACAACGGGAGGAAGGCCATGGTTCGCTCCGTGCTCGCGCTGGCATTTGTGCCGCTGCTGATCGCGCCGGCGTTCGCGCAATCGCCCGCGATCGGCGATCCGCCCGAAGCGTCCAACATGCGCCTTGTCGGTTACAGTGACCTGCAGGCGCGCAGCGCCTATCAGCCGACCATCCACCGGCAGGGCGACCGCTACATCGCCTATATCGGCCATCACGGCGGCACCGACGATATTCAAAAGCCGGTCAATCCCATGACCGGGACTGCGGAGTTCAACGGCACGTCGATCGTCGACGTCACCGACCCGGCCAACCCGAAATACCTGAAACACATCCCCGGTCTCGAAGGGACCTACGAGGACGGCGGCGCGCAGATGGTGCGCGTATGCGACGGCAAAAGCCTGCCGAAGGGCGATCCCGCCAAGACCTACATGCTGCGCGTGTTCGGCGGCAAGGCGCATGAGGTCTGGGATGTGAGCGACCCGGCGAATCCGTCATTGCTTGTGCGCATCGGCGAAGGCGTGCGCGACACGCACAAGAACTGGTGGGAATGCGACACCGGCATTGCGTATCTCGTCTCCGGCGCTCCGGACTGGCGCACCCGCCGCATGATGCAGATTTACGACCTGAGCGATCCCGCACATCCGAAGCACATTCGCGACTTCGGCCTGGTCGGGCAGGAGCCCGGGGCGACCGGCGCCGTGCCGACCGAGGAGCACGGCGCGATGTCGACCGGCCCGGCAGGCAATCGCGTCTATGTCGGTTACGGCACCAACAAGGGCGGCGTCCTGCAGATCCTCGACCGCGAGAAGCTCCTCAATGGGCCGAAGGAGCCGACGCCGGACAATTTGCGCTATCCGGTGATCGGCGAATTCCACATGTCGCCGCTCGTCGGCGCGCACACGACCTATCCGCTCGGCGAGATCGCGATCCCGGAATTCTCCGGCGACAAGTTCGGCGCCAAGCGCAACATGATCATGATCGTGGATGAGGCGCTGGTGAATGAATGCGGCCCCGGCGAAACCCGCCAGATGATGTGGTTCATCGACGCCACCATCGAGAAGCAGCCGATGGTCGTCTCAAGCTATACGCCGCCGGCGGGGAATTTCTGCGAGCGCGGCGGGCGCTTCGGCTCGCATTCCTCGAACGAGAGCATGGCGCCGGTGTTCTTCGGCAAGCTCGCTTTCGTCACCTGGTTCAATGCCGGCGTGCGCGCGATCGATATCCGCGATCCGTATCGGCCGCGGGAAGTCGGCTACTTCATCCCGCCGATCACCAAGGCGACCGACAAGCGCTGCATCAAGGTCGACGGCAAGGATCGTTGCAAGATCGCGATCCAGAGCAACAATGTGGAGACCGACGACCGCGGCTACATCTACGTGGTCGACCGCGCCAACACCGGAATGCACATCCTCGAAGTGACCGGCGAGGCGAGGGCGGCCGCGGGGATGAAGTGACTTTCTTTCTATCCCTCCCCTGAAAGGGGAGGGTGGCCGCCAGAGGCGGCCGGGCGGGGTTTGTCTACGGCGATAAAGAGCCCCACTCGGTTCGCTTCGCGAACCGACCTCCCCGAAGACGGGAAGGTATTAGACCGAGTTATCTTGCTTCCGCCCCAAACCCATCGCGATCCAGCGTGATCCGCCCAGCGGCCACGCTCGCGGCCCAACGCGCGGTTGCGCCGGCGCCGCCGAACGAGAACAGATGCGGCGCGATCTCTCCGAGCCGGCCGCCGGCATTGGCCTCGGCCAAGGCCCGCACGAATGAGTCCGGTGCCGAGCTGCCGAGCAGCCGCTTGGCGAGGCCGGCGTTGCGCGCGAGCCCCAGGGCCGTTGCGCGCACGCCGCAGCGGCGCGCGTAGCGCATCAAGGTCGCAAGCGACGTCGGCCCGGCGAGCCCGACGCGCACGGGCAGGTCGATGCCGAGATCGCGCAGGCGCGCAAGCCAGGCAAGGATCGGCGCGGCGTCGAGACAGAACTGCGTGACGATATGCACGGCGAGCCCGGTCTGCTCTGCGGCTTCGAGCTTCGCCGATAACAGCCGCATGAGCTCATGATCGGGGATGCGCGGATGGCCGTCGGGATAGCCTGAAATTCCGATCTCCACGATTTGCCGCGAGATGAGGCCGGAGTCGATCGCTTCGAGCGCGCCGTGGAACGGGCCCGCCGGCTCGTCGCGGTCGCCCGCGATGACCAGCAGGCGCCGCACGCCGGCTTCGCCCACGAGACGGTCGAGCAAGCGGCTGAGCGCGTCGGCGGAAGCGAAGTTGCGCACCGCGAGATGCGGCACCGGCTCGAGGCCGGCGGCGCGCATGCGCGCGGCCGCCTCCACCAATTCGTCCTGCGGACGCGCCGGAACGGCGCTCAGATAGATGCGTGTTCCGGGCGGCACGGCCAACTTGAGCGCCGCCACGTCGTCCGCGGTCGGGCGCGTCGCTTCGAGCGAGAAGCCGCGCGCGAAATCTGCGATTGCCGCGACGGTCTGGGACGCGGCGTCCGCTGGCTCGCGGGGAGCAAGCATGCTGGCCTCTCGCAGCACCATTCAATCTCTGCGGCGCGAGATCACGTAGGACTCGTCGTAGAACCACAGGCCGCCTTGCTGGCGCAGCACCTCGCGCGTGGCCTCGAGATAGCGGCCGTCATTGACCACGCTCGCGAGCCGGTCGTCCTCGACCTGCGCCACGTAAATGGCGGCATTCCAGGCCGCGAATGCGGTCGACGTGCCGATCGATTCCGTCACCTCGGACGGAAGCGTGTGCATGTCGTAGCGGAACAGCGAGCGGTTGTCGGCATAGGCATTGAAGTTGAGCTCGCGCCCGGCGGGGCCGAGATCGTGCTTCACCGCCTTGAGGATCTGATGGCGGTCGGTGGTGAACGGATTGTCGTCCGGCCAGATCTTGCGGATGATCTCCATTCCGGGATCGTGTCCGTAGGAATGGATCGCGAGCAGCCGCCCGCCGGGGCCGAGCGCGCGCGCGAGCGGCGCGATCACGCGTTTGGCCTTGAACTCGACCGAGGCGCGCGCGCGATAAGGCTGCGACGCCATGATCAGGTCGTAGTTCGCAACCGCGCCGCCCGGTTTCGGAATGATCGGATCGAGCAGGAACTTGTGGTCGTCGCGGTAGATCACGAGCACGACGGGACGCTCGTAGACCGGGTTTCCGGTCTTGGCGCTCACGCCTGCCTTCCAGTTCTCGGCCAGGAACGGTTCGAGGTCCATGATCTGGGTTTCGAACTTGTGCGCCGTGTCGCCGGAGAGCGGCAGCTCGTGCCAGACCATGCTGGAGGCCGCGCTCAAGGACTTCACGTGCAGCCAAGGCGCGTCCGCATAGGCGAGGTTGGTCAGCACCAACACGGTCGCGGGATGTTCCAGGAAGCGGTCCGCCATCTTCTGCAAGGTGAGGCGGATATCTTCGAGGCTGATCTCCTTGCCGACCGCGTAGAACGGCTGGTGCGGGAAGCGGTCGTGCATCGAGCGCATCACGCGCGTGAGTACCGATCCGTCGCCGACGCCGGCGTCGAACACGCGTACCGCTGGCGGGCGCGGATGGATGTTGTGCAGCTCGAGCGCGACGCGATGCGCCACCACCCATTTCTCCGAGCAGGTGTTCACGAACAGCAGATATTTTTGCCGGTTGTCGAAGAAACGGAAATTGCGCTGCGGGTCGTCCGAGCCGCCGGGCCCCTTGGCTACGGCCGGGATGGTGCTCGGAGCGATGTGCGGCGGCGTGTTTGGTGCGGCCGGGCGATTGATCACGAACGGGCGCGACAGCGCGGGCTTGCCTTGGTGGCTCGCCATGAAGGTACGGATGCGGTCGAGCGTTTCGGTCGTGATGCGGCCGCCGTTGCGCAAGCGACTCGCGAGCTTGCCGTCGTTGACGGCGCGGCGGCCGAAGGTCGACTCGGCGAGCCCGGTCTGGCGGCAGAAATCGGAGATCTCCTGCAGAATGGTGTCGTTCATGGGATGGGTCCCGTGGCGTTTCTCCAGGGCTTCGCGCCGCTTGGATCGCGGACTTGTTTTTCGATGCGGAGCCTTGGTTGCAGCCAACCAAGTCGACACTTGGTGGTCAACCACAAAACGGCCCATGATTCTGGTGGGCGTAGTGATGGGAAGTTTCCCACAATGCAAAAGTGGCTCATAACTGCTGAGATATGTGCACCGCATGCAGGATCAAGCCGCGGTCGTCGTGAATTGTGGGCCATAGCCCAATTTCCTGCTTCCAGTCGTGGGCAGAGCCGCAGAGTTGCGCCGGCGCGCGCGCTCGTGAAAGCTCAACGGCAAATCGTCGCCATTGCGGGAGGGATCCAGTGCCGCGTTTTTCCGCCAATCTCGGTCATCTGTTCGTCGAGTATCCGCTGATCGGGCGCATCGGCGCCGCTGCCAAGGCCGGGTTCAAGGCGATCGAGTTGCAGCTTCCCTATGAACTTCCGCCGTCTGCCGTGAAGGCCGAGATCGAAAAGCACGGCCTTACCATGCTCAATATCAACTCGCCACAAGGGCCGGCCGGCGAGCCAGGTCTCGCGGCGGTGGCCGGCCGCGAGAAGGAGTTTGAGGCGCTGTTCGGCAAGGCGCTCGATTACGTGGTCGCGATCGGCGGCACGTCGATCCACGTGCTCTCAGGCGTCGTGCCGCCGCACGAGCGGCCCGCCGCCGAGAGGGTGATCGTCGCCAATCTCCAGCGGGCCGCCGATTTGGCGGCCGCCAGAAACATCTTCCTGATGCTTGAGCCGCTCAATCAACGCGACCGGCCGGATTATTTCGTCTCGCGCATCGAGCACATCGCCGGCATCATCGCCAAGGTCGGCAGGCCGAACCTGAAGATCATGTATGATTTCTACCACGTGCAGGTGATGCAGGGTGACGTACTCAAGCGCATGGAAGCGCACCTGCCGCTGATCGGTCACGTGCAATTCGCAGGTCCCCCGTCGCGCTCAGCCCCGCAGAAGGGCGAGCTCAACTACGAGGTCATCTTTCCGGCGATCGACGCGATGGGCTGGACCGGCTGGGTCGGCGCCGAATACGGGCCCGGCGGGGCGACAGTGGACAGCCTCGGATGGGGGAAGCCGTACGGGATCGGCTAAGTCAGGTCTTGTTGTTTGTATCACGTCATGATACATCAAGCTTCGCAGGGTGCGCTGGATGGCGATCCGCAGCTTCAGAGGAAAATGGTCAGAGCCACTCTTCAATGATGTGCTCCCACGAGGATTTTCTCCGAACGTGTTCACGGCTGCCCGACGAAAGCTGATCCTGCTGAGCCAAGCGCGCCGGCTGGACGATCTGAGAAATCCGCCTGCGAATCGTCTTGAAGCGCTGAAGGGGGACCGCAAGGGTCAGCATTCAATTCGTATCAACGATCAATGGCGTATCTGCTTTATTTGGAGTGAAGGTCATGCCGAAAATGTTGAAGTCGTCGACTATCATTGAGCGAGGTCCGGCGCCTCGTCAGATGTCGCCGATGCACCCTGGCGAAATGTTGCGGGAAGAATTTCTCGTTCCTCTCGCGTTGTCGTCCTATGCGTTAGCAAAGGCGATCGGTGTTCCGCGCACGCGGATCGAGCGGATCGCTCGCGAGGAAACGCCAATCACCGCCGATACAGCGCTTCGACTGGGCCGGTTCTTTCGCATGACGCCCGAATTCTGGATGGGACTGCAGTCGCAGTATGATCTCAGATGTGCGGAGCGCGGACTGACCAAAGAATTGAAGAGGATCGAACCGGTTGCGAAGAAGGCCGCCTGAGGCATCGCGCACACCTTTGCACGCGTCGGCCGGGATGCGTCGCGGTGCGCGGAGCGTTTAGCTCTGCATCCCCCAGCGCCGGATCGTGATGTTCTCGATCGAGCGGAAGATCACGCTCTCGACCAAAAGACCGATCATGATCACCGTCAGGAGCCCCGCGAACACCGATGGGATTTCGAGCTGATTGCGGTTCTCGAAGATGAACCAGCCGAGCCCGCCCGAGCGCGATGACACGCCGAATACCAGCTCGGCTGCGATCAGGGTGCGCCACGCGAACGCCCAGCCGATCTTCAGGCCCGTTAGGATCGACGGGAACGCCGCCGGCACCAGCAGGAACGCCACGTAGGAAACTCCGCGCAGCCCGCAGTTCTGTCCGGCCATGCGCAGCGTGGGACTGACCGAAGTGAAGCCCGAATGGGTGTTGAGCGCGACCGCCCACAGCACCGAGTGGATGATCACGAAGACGAGGCTCTTCGCGCCGAGCCCGAACCATAACAGCGCGAGCGGCAACAGCGCGATCGCCGGCAGCGGATTGAACATCGCGGTCAGCGTCGACAGGAGATCGGTGCCGATGCGGGTGGAGACCGCGAGCGTCGTGAAGATGCCGGCGAGCGCGAGCCCACAGACATAACCGGTGAGCAGGATCTGCAGCGAGGTCAGCGTGCGCTCGATCAGCGGGCCGTGCACCACGGCGTCGTAGAGCGCCTCCAGCGTTTCGGTCAGCGTCGGGAACAGGAGATTATTGTCGAGGTAGGTCGCGTAGGCCTGCCAGGCGCCGAACAGCACCACCAGCACGATCAGGCGGCGCACGAGGGTGATCGCCAGGAGGCGCTCGACCAGCGAGAGCGGCCGCGCCGCGTCGCCGACGGCGCCCATGGTATCGAGCTCGATCATCCGCTCGGGGCGGCGCGGCGGCTCCATCCGGACGGTGCGTTGCGCGATGTCAGCCATGTTGGATCTCCGGGGCGAGCGCGGTCTCGACCTTGTCGGCGAACAGAAGATCGTGGATGCGGCGGTGCAGCTTCTCGAAGGCGGGCGTGCCGATATCGTCGAAGCCTAGATGATCGGCGTTGAGTTCGGCCTTCACGCGGCCGGGATGGGGCGAGAGCACCAGAATGCGGCTGCCGACCAGAATCGCTTCTTCGATCGAATGCGTCACGAACAGCACCGTGAAGCCGACATCGTCCCACAGCGCTTTCAGCTCTTCCTGCATGTTGCGCCGGGTGAGGGCGTCGAGCGCGGCGAACGGCTCGTCCATCAGCAGAACGGCCGGCTCCATCGCGAGCGCGCGCGCGATCGCGACGCGCTGCTTCATGCCGCCCGAGAGCATGTGCGGATGGACGTTCTCGAACCGTGTCAGGTTCACCTTGGCGATCACCGACCGCGCATGCTCGATCGCCTCGGCCTTCGGCATGCGGCGGTTGACCAGCAGCGGGAACATCACGTTGCCGAGCACGGTCTTCCACGGCAGCAACTGGTCGAACTCCTGGAACACCATCATGCGGTCGGAGCCGGGCCGGTCGATCTGCTTGCCCGAAAGGCGGATCTGGCCTTCGACCGGCGCCATGAAGCCCGCGACCGCCTTGAGCAGAGTCGACTTGCCGCAGCCCGACGGCCCGAGCAGCACGAAGCGCTCGCCCTCGTAGACTTCGAAGCCGACGCGCCAGGTCGCGGTGACGAGATGATGCTCGGTCTTGTACTGCAGCGTCACATTGTCGACCGCCAGCAGCGGCGCCGCCGTCGCGCCTGTCGTACCGGGCATCGGCGCGTTGATGTTCATGAACTCCCCTCGGGCGACGGGCCGCGCGGTAGTCCCGCGTCGCTCTTCGCCGAACCTAGCCGTTGTTGTATGGTCGGCTCAAGCCACTGGCCGCATTCGCGGCACCAGCTTCACATGGAGGATCGCATGCTTTGCCGTCTCGGCGCCATCGTGGCGCTGATCGTCGCCGTCATGGTTCCGCAACGGGTCTCGGCCGAGGCCAGCACGGTGCGCGTCGCCAAGCAATTCGGCGTCGGCTACATGCAGTACATGGTGATGCAGGAGTTGAAGCTGATCGAGAAGCACGCGAAAGCAGCGGGCCTCGACATCACGACCGAATGGGCGACGTTCCGGTCCTCCGACGTGATGAACGACGCGCTTATTTCGAGCTCGGTGGATTTTGTCTCGCTCGGCGTGCCCGGCATCATCACGATCTGGTCGAAGACGCGAGGCACGACGATCGAGGTGAAGGGTGTGCTCGGCCTCAACGTCGCACCGTTGATGCTGCTCACGCGCGATTCGGCTATCAAGTCGCTGAAGGACTTCAAGGACGATCATCGCATCGCCTTGCCGGCCGTGAAGGTCTCCAACCAGGCGATCATTCTGCAGATGGCGGCCGCGCGGGAATTCGGCGACGCCAAATGGAACGCGCTCGATCATCTCACCGTGTCGATGTCGCATCCCGACGCGACCGCCGCGATGCTCGGCGGCGCGGCCGAGATCACGGCGAACTTCTCCTCGCCGCCGTTCCAGTATCGCCAGTTGAAGAGCCCCACGATCCACCGCGTTCTCAACTCGACCGAATTGTTCGACGAGCCACTGTCGTTCAACGTGATCGCCACCACGGCTAAATTCCGCAGCGACAATCCGAAGCTCTATGCGGCGTTCATTGCCGCGATGAAGGAAGCGACCGGCATCATCAATGCGGACAAGCGCAAGGGCGCTGAAATCTATCTGAAGGTCACGGGCGAGAAGACGCCGATCGACGAGGTGATGGAGGTGCTGGCCGATCCGGATATCCAGTTCAACACCAAGCTCGGCGGTATCCGCGCGTTCGTCGCCTTCATGGGCAAGACCGGCACGCTGAAGAACCCGCCCGCCGACTGGAAGGACATGTTTTTTCCGGAGGCGTTTGCGGGGAATTAGCGGCGTGTCCCGCACGCGGTGCAGCGCGAAGCGCTGCTCCGCAGATGCGGGACCCCGGTTTCCTGGAGTGAAATAACCAGGGTCCCGGGTCTGCACAGCGGCACTGCGTGCCGCAGTGCGCCCGGGACACATTATGATGGACCTTCAGCATGACACTTCAACTCGACCTCACCTCCACCCTCCCCACCGACTCCACCTCCGGCACGCTGGTCGGTCGCGTGTGGCGGCCGGATGTCGCCGGTCCATCGGTGGTCGCGATCCGCCACGAGGGCGTGTTCGATATCTCGCGCGCCTTCCCGACGATGCGCGATCTTTGCGAGGCCGACGATCCAGCGGCGGGCGCCGCAGCCGTAAAGGGCGAGCGCATCGGCGATCTCGCGGCGATCCTCGCCAACACGGACGAATCCAAACGCGACACCGGCAAGCCCTGGCTGCTCGCGCCGATCGATCTGCAGGCCGTCAAAGCCGCGGGCGTCACCTTCGCGATCTCGCTGCTCGAACGCGTCATCGAAGAACAGGCGCGCGGTGTGCCGGAACGCGCGGCGGCGGCGCGGGCGGTTGTCGAGAGTGCGCTCGGTGGCGCGGTGGAGAAGATCAAGCCGGGCTCGCCGCAGGCGATGGAATTGAAGAAGGTGCTTCAGGCCAAGGGCCTGTGGTCGCAATACCTCGAGGTCGGCATCGGGCCGGACGCGGAAATCTTCACCAAGAGCCAGGTGCTCGCCGCAGTCGGCACCGGCATGTCGATCGGTGTGCTCGCATCGTCAACCTGGAACAATCCCGAGCCCGAGGTCGTGGTGGTGGCGACCTCCAAGGGGAAGATCGTCGGCGCGAGCCTTGGCAACGACGTGAACCTGCGCGATGTCGAGGGGCGCTCGGCACTGCTGCTCAGCAAGGCCAAGGACAACAACGCATCGACGGCGATCGGGCCGTTCATCCGGCTATTCGACAAGACCTTCTCGCTCGACGACGTGCGCCGCACGCAGGTGCGGCTGAATGTGACCGGCACGGACGGCTTCACGCTCGATGGATCGAGCGATGTCGGCAAGATCAGCCGCGACCCGGAAGATCTCGTTTCGTCGATGATCGGGCGCCATCATCAGTATCCGGACGGCGCGGTGCTGTTCCTCGGCACCATGTTCGCGCCGGTGAAGGATCGCGATGCGCCCGGCATGGGATTTACACATCATCCGGGCGACGTGGTGACGATCGCGGCGGACAAATTGGGAGCGCTCGTCAATGTCGTGACGACGTCCGACAAGGCGCCCGAGTGGACATTCGGCGTCGGCGACCTGATGCGCAATCTGGCGAAGCGGGGGCTGTTGTAAGGCGCGGGCTTTGCAGCACGCTCTTCTTCCCCTTCTCCCCTTGTGGGAGAGGGTGGCGAGCAGCGTAGCTGCGAGCCGGGAGAGGGGGCCTCTTCGTCAGATTTGTTCTTGCGAAGATACCCCTCTCCCGCCCTCGCTTCGCTCGGGCACCCTCTCCCACAAGGGGAGAGGGGAAGAGGAGTTCGCGGCGCTGCCTATTTCATATCAATGACAGCGGCGCCTGTCGCATCTCTAAGTTTCGCTGGCTCCGTGCGAAACACCGCCTTCGGCGTGCCTGCCGCTGCCCACACGATGTCGTATTGCAGCAGGTCGCGGTCCATGTAGGTCGCAAGCGGCGTCGCATGGCCGAACGGCGGAATGCCGCCGATCGCAAAGCCGGTGAGCGCGCGCACCGCGTCGGCATCGGGGCGCTTCAGTTTTTCCCCGAGGTGCGCGGCGACGCCCTTCTCATTGACGCGGTTGCTGCCCGACACGAGCAACAGATACGGCTTGCGGCTCGTCGCGCCGGTAAACACCAGCGATTTCACGATCTGCCCGACCGTGACGCCGCAGGCGGCGGCTGCTTCCTCGGCGGTGCGCGTCGGCATCGCCATTTCGCGCACCGCGATGTCGAGGCCGAGCGCCAAGGCTACGTCCTGAACCTTCTGTGCGCTCGGCGGCAATTTGCTCATGGTCATCCGATCAAGGGTCGACGCATCAACTCGGTGATGCCGGTGTGTCCGGCGCGCAGGTCGCGCACGACCATCTCGCACGTCCAGGCGCCCGGCTCGCCGGAGATACGGTAGAGATTATAGGCGGCCGGCTCGTCATGCCGGCTGATGATCGCCGAAGCCGACGGCACGCCGACCGCCGGAATGTGTCCCTTTGGTCCGTCGAGCCAGAGGAGTTGTTGCTCGTGATTATGCCCATGCAGCAGCAATTCTGCGCCGTGCTTGCCGAGGAGCGCGCGCAACTTCGGCGCATCGATCAGCCGCTTCATATAATGCCCGTGCGAGGGGATCGGCGGATGGTGGATCAGCACGACGCGAAACACGGGCTCGTGTGAGAGGCGGCCAAGAATCTCGCCGAGCCGCGCAAGCTGATCGTCGCCCAGCCTCCCCGTCGCCATGAACGGGCCGGTCGGCAGCGAGGTTGTCAGTCCGATCATCGCGACCGGCCCGCGCCGGCGCACGAAAGGGAAGAGGGCGCCGTCGTCCCCACGCATGTAATCGCCCCAGTGCTGCGCGGCGGAGCCGGCGGCCCGGCGGATGTAGGCGTCGTGATTGCCGGGAACGAGCGTCACGTCCGCCGGCGTGCCGACCTGCTCGAGCCAGCGCGCCGCGCGCGCAAATTCGGCGGGAAGCGAGATATTGACGAGGTCGCCGGTGACCGCGATGTGGCCGGGCTGTTGCGCGTGCATGTCGGCCACGATCGCGTCGAGCACGTCGGCGCGGTGATGACGGTGGCGCTTGCGGTACCAGTTGATCAGCCCGAGCCCGCGCTTGTTGAGGAGTTCGCGCAGCGGCGGCGTCGGGATCGGTCCGAGGTGCGGGTCGGAGAGATGAGCGAGCAAGAACACTGTTCTAGGAATTCCCGATCAATATGCCGGCCGCGAACACCAGCGCGCCGCCGACCATGATCTGAAATGCCGCCGAGAAGAAGGGCGTGTCCATGTAGCGCCAGCGGATCCAGGAGATCACCGCGAGCTCGACGACCACGACCACGACTGCGAATGCGATCACGGTCGCAGTCCAGAAATCCGGGATCAGATAGGGCAGCGTGTGGCCGAGGCCGCCGACCGTGGTCATCAACCCGCAGACGCCGCCGCGCAACACCGGCGCACCGCGTCCGGTGAGCGAGCCGTCATCGGAGAGCGCTTCGGCAAAGCCCATCGAGATACCGGCGCCGACAGAGGCCGCCATGCCGACAAGGAACGTCTCCCACGGCTTGTGCGTCGCAAAGGCGGCGGCGAACAGCGGCGCGAGCGTGGAGACCGAGCCGTCCATCAGGCCGACGAGGCCCGGCTGGACGTATTGCAGCACGAACATGCGCCGCGCGGTCTCGTCCTCGGCGCCGCGCGCGTCGGGCGTAAGAAGTTTCTCGTCGAGCTTGTCGGCGTAGGCCTCGTGCTTGTCTTCGTCTTCGTCTTCGGCAAGGCGGACGAGCAGCTCGCGCACCGAGGCGTCGCGCGCGCCTTCGGCGGCCTTGCGGTAGAAGCGCGCCGTCTCGTACTCCGTGTTGGCGGCGTACTTCCGCACTTCGTCAATGCCGAGCGGCTGCACCAGCCAGATCGGCTTGTGATGCACGAAGCCCTTCACGTCCTGCCGGCGGATGAGCGGAAGGAACTCGCCGAACTTGGTGCGGTAGAGGTCATAGAGGAGCGTGCGATGCCGCACCTTCTCCTCCGCCATCTCGTCGAACATCTTGGCCGAAGCCGCATAGTTCGCGCGCAGCCCCTCGGCAAGGCTGCGATAGATGCGGCTGTCCTCCTCTTCGTTGAAGATGGAGAGCGCGAGAATTTCCTGTTCGGTCAGGTTGGCAAAGCGCTTCACGGTGATGCCCAACTCTTCATTGGAATCATTGTAAAGAAGATCAGGGCAGCCGCAATCGCCGATACAGAGCCAAAAACGGCGCCCCCGGGACAAACCCGGAGGCGCCGTAGATGGCGGCGAAGGCGAGGGAGGGGACGCCTCCTGCCGCCGAAACGCTGTCGCGTCAGCTATGGGTCCAGGCCGTGTGAAAAC
>PLJS01000079.1:251-24046 GCA_003140315.1 Hyphomicrobiales bacterium | reverse complement strand
ACTTCGAGGCCGGCGATCTTGCCCGCGTCCTTGGTGGCCTGGCGCTGGGCGTCGTTGAAGTAGGCAGGCACCGTGATGACGGCCTGCTCGACCTTCTGGCCGAGATAGGCCTCCGCGGTCTCCTTCATCTTCTGCAGCGTGAAGGCTGAGATCTGCGAGGGCGAATAGGTCTTGCCATCCGCCTCCAGCCAGGCGTCGCCGTTGCCGGCGCGCGTGATCTGGTACGGGACGAGCTTCTTGTCCTTCTCGATGATCGGGTCGTCGTAGCGCCGTCCGATCAGGCGCTTGACCGCGAAGAAGGTCTTTTCAGGATTGGTGACCGCCTGGCGTTTCGCCGGCTGGCCGACGAGGCGCTCGCCGTCGTCGCTGAACGCGACGATCGAGGGCGTGGTGCGCGCACCTTCGGCGTTCTCGATGACTTTGGGCGTCGACCCTTCCATCACGGCGACGCAGGAATTGGTCGTGCCGAGGTCGATTCCGATGACCTTCGCCATGGTTGTCCTCTCTCTTTCCGGCAGATCGGCCGGGCCCTTACGGCACCCGGACAGAAGGGCGAGACGGGCCTTCAGCAACCCGGACCCTTCGCTCCGATCCCCATTTAACTGACTTCGCCGCCCCCCGGCGGCGTCAAAGGGTCATATAGGAGGGGCGTTTGCGCCCGCAAGCGGGACGATCACGAAATTGCGAGGAACCACAAGGGTGTCAAGATAGCGGCTTGACGCGGTAGGCGACGAAAGCCTGGCCCAGGGTCTGCGGCACCGGCTCGAGCCAGACAGGCACGTCGCCGGCCTGAAGGTGGCCCCACAGGCTCGCGCTCAGCGCCTCGCCTGTGAGCCCGGTGGGCGGGCGCGGCCCACAGGTGATCACATAGGTCACGTGCTCGCGGTCGAGGATGCGGCGCGCCTCGTCGGGCGGCGCCACGAAGGCCGTATGCGCCGCGATGATCCCCTTCGACAGGCGGTGGTAGGGGGCAGCCAGCACCGAGTGCGGCGTCAGCGCCAGCAGGAACGGGCCGAAATCGATGTCGGCTGCCACCAACCCGGCCGGCAGGCGCGCGAGCGGAGCGTAGTTCTCGGTCTTGAGGCAGGCCTCGCGCTCCGGGCGGTTGAAGTTCTCGCGCTCGTTGATGCCGGCGGCGTCGGCGATGCTGATCGCCCCGATCGAGAGCACCGCGGGCGTCAGCAACAGCCCGAGCGCGACCCGCGGCACAAGCGAACGTACATGCAGCCAGGCGAAGAGATGCAGGGCAAGTGCCGCGACCAGCGGCATGCCGAGCCAGGTCGCATAGGAATAGGCCTTGATCGCCGCGAGGGTCGTGATGAAGGCCGCGGCAAACCCCGCCGCGGCGACCAGAAAGCCGTAATCGCGCCGCAGCTCCGACTGCCACAGCAGCGCGAGGGCCGCGACCAGCGCCGCGACCGGGAACGTCGCGATCGCAATCGCGGTCAGCGGACTCTTGGCGAACAGCGGGATGAGCGGCTCCATCTCACGCACATGCGCGAGCCAGATCGGCCACACGGCCGGGTCCATCATCGCATAGGGTCCGCCGAGACAGCGCGGCTCGATCAGCACGAACGGCACGGCAGCGGCAACGGTGATCAGCCCGACACAGGCGAGGCGCAGAGACAGGCGCTCGCTCGGAAATTTCCATCCCGCGACGCCAAGCCCGACGCCGCCGATCGCTACGAGCGCGACCCAGTTGATCGCGATCATGTCGCAGGCGCCGCGCGCCCAGTGATCCGGCCCGACGATGACAAAGAAGGCGAGAATAGAGGCCGCCGCGAGGGTTAAACCGTAGTCGGCGGCGGCGCGCGCGCCGTTACGGTCGAAGACGTAGCGTGCCGCAAAGGCCGCCGCGCAGACCATGAGGTACGGCAAGCATTCAAGCCCGATCGCGAGCGCGAGACCGGTGACCGCAGCGGCCGCGAACGCCGCCCAGCGGATGCGGTCCGACCACACGGTCGCCGCCACGGTCAGCGTCGTAAGCGCGATCTGGACGTTGTGATGGTCGATGCGGCCGGGGCGGAACTGATGAAACGCCGGCAGTCCGACGACGGCGAGCAAAAGCGCGAGCAGCGCCGCCTCCCGGCCGGCGATACGCCAGGCGATCGCCGCGGTCCCGGCCATGGTCGGCAACAGCCACAGCATCGGCCAGACCGTGCGCATCAGCCGCTCGGCCAGCGCCGGATCGACGAACAGCCGAAACAGCCACAACAGGCCGCCGAGCCCGGCATCGATCAGCCGCGACCAGTGCGACAGGTAACCCAGCGGCGGCTCGACGCGGCGCTGGACCATGTCGTACCAGCCCTGCCCGGCCAGCCAGTCGCGCATCTGCGTGAGCCGCATCGCGTCGTCGGTGTCGAGCAGGGTCTGGGCAGTCTCGGCCCAATGCTGCGCAACGAGCTGCAGCATGACGAGCAGCCACGCGATGAGCAGCAGCAGCATAAAATTTGGCTGGCGCATCTGGGCGCTGGACATGAACCGGCTCGTATTCAAAAACCGCGCGTCGCCGTGCAAGACATGCGCGAACAGCGTTGAGTTTCACTTAATGGGCTTGGCGAAACACGGCATTGCGGAAGCGATAAGCCGGAAATTAACGAAATTCCGCCAAGGAATGGCTCGACAGGTCTTGGTGCAACAAAGCTTGACGCAAAGCGTCGCGGAGATGCGCCCGCGGACACAGCGCCGCGATGCAGGGAATCATGCGATGGCCGTTGCCGATATCGGGCAGGACGCGACAAACAACGATCCGCTGCGCACGCTCGCCGAGAAGCTGCCGCGGCCGCTGCGCTTCCTCGGCGTCGGCGCGATCGGGCTTCTCGTCGACCTCACCGTGTTCACGATTCTGATCTCGTTTTCGCCGCGCCCGCTGCTGGTGCGCCTCGTCTCGCTTGGCATCGCGACGCTGATAACCTGGCGGCTCAACCGCGCGCTCACCTTCGACCCGTCGGGACGCCATCAGGGCGCCGAAGCCGCGCGCTACGCGATCGTGACGGCCGCCTCGCAGGGCACGAGCTACGCGATATTCGCCGCGCTGGTGCTGACCGTATTCGCCTGGCTGCCGCAGGCCGCGGTGCTGATCGGCGCGGTGATCGGCGCGGTGATCGGCTATAACGGCCACCGCCTGTTCGCATTCGCGCCGAGGGCTCCGCGATGAGCACGCATACCGACGTTTTCGTCATCGGTGCCGGGCCCGCCGGCCTCACCGCGGCCTATTGCCTGACCAAGGAAAACCCTTCCGTCATCGTGATCGAGAAGGACCCGGTCTATGTCGGCGGCATCAGCCGTACGGTCGAATACAACGGCTTCATGTTCGACATCGGCGGCCATCGCTTCTTCTCCAAGTCCAAGGAAGTCGTCGATCTCTGGAAAGAGATTCTGCCGGACGATTTCATCGAGCGGCCGCGCCTCTCGCGCATCTACTACGGCGGAAAATATTATTCGTATCCGCTCAGCGCGTTCGAGGCGCTGTCGAACCTCGGCATCGTCACCAGTGCGGCTTGCATGGCCTCGTTCGGCTACGCCAAGACGTTCCCAATCACGAATCCGGGCAATTTCCACGAATGGGTGCGCAACCAGTTCGGTGAGAAGCTGTTCTCGATCTTCTTCAAGACCTACACCGAGAAGGTGTGGGGCATGTCGTGCGACGAGATTTCCGCCGACTGGGCGGCGCAACGCATCAAGGGGCTCGATCTCGGCGTCGCGGTGGTGAATGCGCTCAAGAAGGCGCTGCTGCCGAAGCGCAAGCCGAAAGCCGGCGAGCCCGTGGTCAAAACGCTGATCGAGAGCTTCCAGTATCCGCGCAAGGGCCCCGGCATGATGTGGGACGCGGCCGCGCGCAAGATCCAGAAGCGCGGGGCTAAGGTGCTCAAGGGCCGCGAGTTGCAGAAGCTCACCTACGACAACGACAGAAAGCTCTGGGACATCGAGGTTTCTCTCGCCGGCGGCGGACGCGAGACCTATACGGCGCGCCATGTGGTGAGCTCCGCGCCGGTGCGCGAGCTGGTCGAGAAAATCACGCCGACGCCGATCTCGCTCTCGCACGCGCGCGCGCTACGCTATCGTGATTTCCTCACCGTCGCGCTGATCGTGAACAAGGGCGACCTGTTTCCCGACAACTGGATCTACATCCACGATCCGTCCGTGAAGGTCGGGCGGGTGCAGAACTTCCGCTCCTGGTCGCCCGAAATGGTGCAGCCGGGGATGAGCTGCCTCGGGCTTGAATATTTCTGCTTCGAAGGCGACGGGCTGTGGAGCGCGCCCGACTCCGAATTGATCGCGCTAGCGAAAAAGGAAATCGCCAAGATCGGCCTGATCGCGGAGAGCGACGTGACCGACGCCTGCGTGGTGCGCCAGCCGAAAGCCTATCCGGTCTACGACGAGGACTATCGCGACAACGTCGCGACCATCCGGCGCGATCTCGAAGGCTTCTATCCGAGCCTGCACATGGTCGGCCGCAACGGCATGCACAAATACAACAACCAGGATCACGCGATGATGACCGCCATGCTGACGGCGAAGAACATCATGGCAGGCCGGCGCGTCTACGACATCTGGAACGTGAACGAGGACGCCGAGTATCACGAGGCGGGCGGTTCCGGCGTGAAGGAAGCGCTCGGCAGCGAGCGGCTGGTGCCGCAGAAGACAAAATCGGCGGCTTAGGTTTTCGGGTCGCGCCGATCTGGCGCAGCGACTATCTCTGCCACATGACCGCGACCATCGCGCCCGGCGTGCGCTTTTATCCGGGGTATCTCGACCGTCCCGCACAGGAGGCGCTGCGCGAGGCCGTTGGCGCGGTCGTACGCGCGGCGCCGCTGTTCGTGCCGCGCATGCCGCGCTCGGGCAAGCCGATGTCGGTGCAAATGACCAATTGCGGGCCGCTCGGCTGGGTGACCGATGAGGCGCGCGGCTATCGCTACCAGACGACCCATCCCGAAACCGGCGTGCCCTGGCCGCCGATCCCCGAGATCATCCTGAAGGCTTGGCGCGAGCTCGCCGATTACCCAGACCCACCGCAAGCCTGCCTGATCAATTTCTACTCGGCCGAAGCCCGCATGGGCCTGCACCAGGACAAGGACGAACAGGCACTCGCTGCACCGGTCGTCTCGCTTTCGCTCGGCGATACTGCTCTGTTCCGGGTCGGCGGCCTCAAGCGCAGCGATCCGACGCGCTCGATCCGGCTTGCCTCGGGTGACGCGGTCGTGCTCGGCGGCGAGGGCCGGCTCGCCTTCCACGGCGTCGATCGTATCCTGCCCGGCACCTCCACGCTGCTGCCGGAAGGGGGGCGGATCAACCTGACGCTTCGGCGCGTGAGCCCGCCGGAATAGATCATCTGCCATGCACGATGATCCTCCGCGACAGTCCGGAACAGGCTAACATAGCGGCGCCGGAATCGCCGATCGTCGACGGCCGCATTACCGCCCCATGTCGGGACCATTGTGGCCCCAAGGGCGGATCGCAGGGGACCTATGTCAATGCGCCTTGCCGTCTTGAAGGCTGTCGCAGCCGGTCTGGTGGCAGCGGTGGTCGCTGCCGCGCCGGCGCGCGCCGCCGAGCCGATCTTTCCGCTGAACTCGCGCATCGGCATGACGCCGCCGCCCGGCTTCGTGCCGGCGACCAAATTTCCCGGCTTCGAGAATCCGCAGGCCAACGCGGCGATCGTGATCATCGATCTGCCCACTGAAGCTTATGCGGACATCGAAAAGAGCCTCACCGACGAGGCGCTCAAGGCGCGCGGCATGACGGTCGAAGTGCGCGACCCGATCGAACTCAAGGACGGGCGCGGCTTCGTCATCGCCGGCGAGCAAGTCGCCGGCACCGCGAAGCGGCGCGACATCGTGATGGCGGCAACGCTGTCGGGTGTCGCCACGCTGGTCACGGTCCAGATTGCCGAAGAGGCGCGCGATGCCGTGCCGGACGCCGCAGTGCGCGAGGCGTTCAAGACCGTCGTCGCGAGAGCGCAGGTCCCGGACGAGGAAAAGCTCTCGGTGGTGCCCTACAAAGTCGGCAACCTCGCGGGTTTCCGCGTCGTGCGCGGCGGCCAGGATGGCAATGTGCTCCTCACCGACGGGCCCGAGGACACGGTCGCGGCGGTCGCGCAACCCTTCGTGCTGATCGGGCTCGCGTCGAGCGAAATGCCTAAACCCGACGAACGCGATGCCTTCGCGCGCCGCGTCTTCCTGGGCGTCCCCGGGCTGAAGGAGATCCGAATCCTGCGCGCCGAGCAGCAGCGCATCAACAACCAATCCGGTTACGAGATCCTCGCCGAAGCCAAGGACCAGAGATCCAACACAGACGTGACCGCGGTGCAGTGGCTTCGCTTCGGACAGAACGGCTATCTGCAGATGTTCGCGATCGCGCGCCGGGATGTATGGAACGACCTGTTCCCGCGGTTGCGGGCGGTCCGCGACGGCATCGAGTTCCGCTGAAGCGTCAGCCTGGCGCGCCGGCGTTGTCGTTGGCGGCGGAATCGCCCGTGGCCGCTTTGGCGCCACCCTTGGCGATGCCGACCAGAGCCGGACGCAGCACGCGTTCGCCGATCTTGTAGCCGGGCTGCACGACCTGCACGACCGTTCCGGCGGACACCGACGGATCGGGCACCTCGAACATCGCTTGGTGCAGATTGGGATCGAATTTCTGCCCCTGCGGCTCGATCCTGGCAATGCCGTGCTTTTCCATGACCTTGAGCAATTCGCGCTCGGTCAATTCGACGCCGTCGAGCAGCGCCTTGACGCCGGCATCCGCATTCGCGCGGATCTCCGAATCCAGCGCCTTCAGCGCCCGATCCATGCTGTCGGCAACGGCCAGAATGTCGCGCGCGAAAGCCGAGATGCCATAGACGCGCGCGTCGGCGATCTCCTTCTCGGTCCGGCGGCGCAGATTCTCCATCTCGGCAAGCGTGCGCAACAGCCGATCCTTGAGGTCGGCGGCTTCCTTGGCGAGCGCCGCAGTCGAATCGGCCGGCGCTGCGGCTTCAGCCGCATTCTGGGCTTCCGGCGCGCCAGGCACGGGTTGGTCCACGCGGGCGGTGGTGTCCGTCATCGCTCTTCATTCCGTCGTGTTCGGCTCGCCCGGGATATCAGGGCTAAGGCGGGAAAAATCAAGTGTTTGTGAACGGAACCGGGGCGGCCGTTACCCGGTCAGCACCTTGCTCACCACCTTGGCGGTATAGTCGACCATCGGAATGATGCGCGCATAATTGAGCCGGGTCGGGCCGATCACGCCGAGCACGCCGACGATGCGTCCCTGCCCGTCGCGGTAGGGCGCCACAATGGTCGAGGAACCCGACAGCGAGAACAGCTTGTTCTCCGAACCGATGAAAATCCGCATGCTCTCGGCCTGCTCTGCGCGCCCGAGCAGGTCGGCGACGCCGCGCTTCGCCTCCAGATCGTCGAACAGCAACCGAACGCGTTCGAGATCTTCCAGTGCGTGCAGGTCCTCGAGCAGATGCGCCTGACCGCGCACGATCAGACGACGTTCCTCGCGCTCCCCGCCGGACCAGCTTGCGAGCCCGTCGGCAACGATCTTCTGGGTCAGCTCGTCGAGCTTTGCGCGCTCGGCCTCAAGCCCGCGTTCGAGCTCGCTGCGCGCTTCGGCAAGGGTGCGGCCACGAATGCGGGAATTGAGGAAATTGGTCGCCTCGGTCAGCACGGAGGGCGGCAGGCCCGGCGGCAAATGGAGCACGCGATTCTCGACCTGCCCATCCTCGGATACGAGCACGACGAGCGCGCGCGCCGGTTCGAGCCGCACGAACTCGATGTGCTTGAGCCGCGTGTTGAACTTGGTCGCCATCACGACGCCGGCCGCGCGCGTAAGACCCGATAACAGCCCCGAGGCCTCGGTCAGCACCGCGTCGACCGATTTCAAGGTGCCGGCGGCGGCGACCTGCGCCTCGATCTGCCGGCGGTCGTTGTCGGTGAGGTCACCCACCTGCATCAGCGCGTCGACGAAGAAGCGCAGGCCGAGTTCGGTCGGAAGCCGGCCGGCCGATGTGTGCGGCGCGTAGACGAGCCCAAGCTGCTCGAGGTCCGCCATCACGTTGCGCACCGACGCCGCCGACAGCGTCATCGGTATGATGCGCGAGAGATTGCGCGAGCCGACCGGCTCGCCGGTCGCGAGATAACTCTCGACGATCTGGCGGAAGATCTCGCGCGAGCGATCGCTGAGCTGGGCGAGACCGGCCTGGCCGGCGTTGACGGGCACGTCCTCGGACAAAAGCGGTCCTCCCTCGCGACCATGCAGAATTGTCTATCCGGCCACCGGTATTCAAGCCGGACCTTGTCGCCGCGGCACTTGTCCAACATTTTGCCCATGCAGGGAATTTTCCTGGAAATCGTTTCCCACGGTCCGGAATCATGCGTAAAAGCACGCCACCCGGATCGACCCGAACCGTTAAGGAGACACGATGCGTCCGAGCCGCCGACAGCCCGACGAGCTCCGCGCCGTCTCGCTCGAACGCGGCTGCGTGAAATACGCCGAGGGCTCATGCTTCACCAAGTTCGGCGACACCCACGTGCTGGTGACCGCCACGCTGGAGGACCGGCTGCCGCCGTGGCTCAAGGGCCAGGGGCGCGGCTGGATCACGGCCGAATACGGCATGCTGCCGCGCGCCACTCATGAGCGCACGCGGCGCGAGGCCTCGGCCGGCAAGCAGGGCGGCCGCACGCTCGAGATTCAGCGGCTGATCGGACGCAGCCTGCGCGCCGTGGTCGATCTCCCGGCGCTCGGCGAGCGGCAGATCACGCTCGATTGCGACGTGATCCAAGCCGACGGCGGCACGCGCACGGCCGCGATCACCGGCGCCTGGGTCGCGCTCAGCGATTGCCTCGCCTGGATGAAGGCGCGCGAGATGCTGCGCGGCGAGGTGTTGCGCGATCACATCGCGGCGGTGTCGTGCGGCGTCTACAAGGGCGAAGCCGTGCTCGATCTCGACTACGCGGAGGATTCGAGCGCCGACACGGACGCCAATTTCGTCATGACGGGGACCGGCAATATCGTCGAGGTGCAGGCAACCGCCGAGAAGGCGCCGTTCAGCGAGGCTGAATTGACGACGCTGCTCGCGCTCGCCCGCAAGGGCATCGCCAAGCTCGTTGACCTGCAAAAGCTCGCGGTGATGTGAGCCGATGGGGCGCCAGATTATCGGCCGTCTGGTCATTGCCACGCACAATCCCGGCAAGCTCTCCGAAATGCGCGAACTGCTGGCCTTGTATGGCGTGGAAGCGGTATCGGCGGACGCGCTCGGCCTGCCCGAGCCGGAAGAAACCGGCACGACGTTCGCGGCGAATGCCCGCATCAAGGCGGAAGCTACCGCGCAGGCGTCACGCCTGCCGGCTTTCGCGGATGATTCCGGGCTCGTGGTCGATGCGCTCGATGGCGCACCCGGCATCTATTCGGCGCGCTGGGCGGGCGAGACGAAGGACTTCCGCCACGCGATGGAAAAGGTCGAGGCTGGCTTACGCGAGCGCGATGCCTTCAATCCCGAACAGCGCACCGCGCACTTCGTCTCGGTGCTGTGCGTCGCTTGGCCAGACGGCCACACCGAGGAGTCCGAAGGCAAGGTCGACGGCACGCTGGTCTGGCCGCCGCGCGGTCCGAAGGGTTTCGGCTACGACCCGATGTTCCTCCCCGACGGATTCGATCTTACATTCGGCGAGATGACGAGCGAGCAAAAGCACGGGCTTCCGCCCAAGGGACAGGGGCTTTCGCATCGCGCGCGCGCGTTCCTCAAGCTCGCGGAGGCGTGCCTTGAGCGATCATAAACTCTCACCTCCCCCGCTTGCGGGGGAGGTCGGCGAGCGGAGCGAGCCGGGAGGGGGCGCCTCGGACTTCGGCGTCTATGTGCACTGGCCGTTCTGCCTGTCGAAGTGTCCCGTATTGCGACTTCAACAGCCACGTACGCCATGGCGGCGTCGATGAGGCGCGTTTCGTGCGCGCGTTCGAAGACCGAGATCGCCGCGACCGCCGCGCGCGTACCCGGCCGCACGGTGTCGACTATTTTTTTCGGCGGCGGCACGCCGTCGCTGATGGCGCCCGCAACCGCGGCGGCGATCCTCGACGCGATCGCAGCGCACTGGACGATCGCGCCCGACGTGGAAGTCACGCTCGAAGCCAATCCGACCAGCGTCGAGGCAACGCGCTTTCGCGGCTTTCGCGCGGCCGGCGTGAACCGCGTCTCGCTCGGCGTGCAGGCGCTCGACGATGTCGCGCTCAAGCAGCTTGGCCGGTTGCACACCGCGCAGGAAGCGCTCGACGCGGTCGCGATCGCGCGCTCCATCTTCGAACGTTATTCGTTCGACCTGATCTATGCGCGGCCGGGCCAGACGCCGGCTGACTGGCGCACTGAACTCGCGCGCGCGATCGACGAAGCGGCCGAGCACCTGTCGCTCTATCAACTCACCATCGAGCAGGACACACCGTTCTTCGCGCTGCGCGCGGCCGGCAAGCTGGTCATTCCCGACGACGACCACGCGCGCGAACTCTACGACCTGACGCAGGAAATCACCGCGGCGCGCGGGCTTCCGGCCTACGAGATCTCCAACCATGCGCGGCCCGGTGCCGCGTGCCGGCACAATCTCGTCTACTGGCGCTATCACGAATATGCGGGAGTCGGCCCTGGCGCGCATGGGCGCCTCCTGGTCGATGGCACGCGCCGCGCGACCGCGACCGAGAAGCGGCCGGAAGACTGGCTGATCCGCGTCGAGACTGACGGCCATGGTCTCGTGAGCGACGACGCGCTGTTGCGCAGCGAACAGGCCGACGAGTTCCTGCTGATGGGCCTGCGGCTCGCCGAGGGTATCGACCCGCGGCGTTATACGGCGTTTGCCGGCCACGCGCTCGAGGACGCCCGCATCGCAATGCTCGGCGGCGAAGGCCTGATCGAGACGGTCGGCGGCCGCCTACGCGTCACGCGCGCGGGATTTCCGATTCTCGATGCCGTGGTGGCGGATTTGGCGGCTTAATCACCAATCACGTCCCCGGACTGAACGTCTTCGGCGGCGGACTGATGACCTGTCCGCCCGACGACGTGACGCGCAGGATCGCTAGACCGCGCTGATTGGTACCGTCGGGCCGGAAGCGGAAAACGCCGTCGATACCTGCAAAGCCGGACGTATTGGTCAGCACCTCCTCGGAAAAGCGCTGTGGTCCTTGCGTTTTTACCAATGCGGCGACGAGCGACACGGCGTCATAGGCCAGCGTCGCGGTGCGGACCGGGTCCTGCCCATAGCGGGCGCGATAACGGTTCGCGAAGGCGCGAAAGCCCGCCGCGTCCGGTGCCGCGAACCAGCCGCCCTGCAACTGCGTCTCGGAAAACATGCGAGAATCGTCCCACAGCCCGGTCCCAATGAGCTGGATGCGCCGTGGGTTGACGCCATTCGCGGCGAGCGCCTGGACCACGGACGGGACCGCGTCCGCGCCATCGGGGATGAAGATCGTGTCGGCGCCGCGTGCCGCTTGCGCGATCCGCTTGATCGGGTCCTGCATCGCGGCCTTGTCGAGCGGATAGCGTTCGAGCGCGACCACGCGCCCGCCGGCGCGGGCCACGGCCTGCTGAAACGCCGCCTGCACGACGGTGCCATAGGCATTGTCCGGGACCAGCGCCGCGAACGATTTCTTGCCCTGCGCCACCGCGTAGCCGACCACGCGCTCGACCTCGACCTCGGGCAGAAAGCTCAGCAGATAGACACCCCGCGCCGCCACATTGGCATCGGTTGAGAATGCGATCATCGGAATGCCGCGCGGCCGCACGACCTGGCCGACCGCGTTGACCGATACGGCAAACAGCGGACCGATGATGATCTCGGCGCCTTCGGCGAGCGCCTGCTGCGCGGCGGCCGTCGCGCCTTGCGCCGTGCCGCCGTCGTCCTTCACCAGGAGTTGAATATTCGGGTTGTTGAACTCGGCGAGTGCCATCTCGGCCGCATTGCGCATCGAGGCCGCGGCAAGACCGGCGTTGCCGGCTCCGGACAGCGGCAAAATCAGCGCGACCTTGACCTGGCCGGCACCGACAGCACTGGGTTGTTGGGGGGGCGGCGGAGGCGGAGGCGGCGAACCGAGACTGAAATAGTCCGATCCCGGCATGCCGGCGCACGCGGCGACCAAGAGCGTCACGGCCGCCACGGCGCCACCGCACAGGATGCGCCGCAGACGCGCTCGCGCGCTCAGTCTCACCGGCGAATTGCGGGACAAGAACAAGCCTCCCCGAAACGCCACCCCGGCGCCGGTTCGTCGACCTACCGTGTCATATTGTGGGTGAAGCTTAATTAAGTCAAAAGCCTGGGTATCTTGCGCGACGGTTGGCGATGCCGGCGCTAAGATGGCGCGCATGGCATCGAGCCGCAGCACGCCGCACACCGAGACGCAAGTCGCGCAAGATAAGCCTCGGCGGTACGTCGTTGCCGGACAGGCTGTCGACGCACCGGAACTCACGCCTGGGCTCTACGTGGTGGCGACGCCGATCGGAAACCTGCGCGACATAACGCTGCGCGCGCTCGAAATCCTCGCGGGCTGCGACCTCATCGCCTGCGAGGACACGCGGGTGAGCCGCAGGCTTGTCGATCATTACGGTATAAAAATACCCCTTACTCCCTATCACGACCACAACGCCGAGACCGCGCGTCCGCTCCTGTTGAAGAAGCTCGCGGGCGGCGCAAGGGTCGCGCTGATCTCGGACGCCGGCACGCCGCTGATCTCCGATCCCGGCTTCAAGCTCGTGCGCGAGGCGCGCGAGGCCGGCCACGCGGTGACGGCCGCGCCCGGCGCCTCCGCGGTGTTGATGGCGCTCAGCATCGCCGGGCTTCCGACCGACCGGTTCTTCTTCGAAGGCTTCCTGCCGCCAAAGGAGGGTGCGCGCCGCACGCGCATCGCCGAGCTCGCCCGCGTGCCGGCGACGCTGGTGCTGTTCGAGAGCGGCCCGCGTCTCGCCGCGACACTCGCCGATCTCAGCGTCGGGCTCGGCGCGCGCGAAGCCGCCGTGTGCCGCGAACTGACAAAGCTGCACGAGGAAGTGCGGCGCGGCGACTTGGCGGCGCTCGCGGCCGACTATGCGGCAGGCGCCGAGACGCGCGGCGAGATCGTCATCGTCGTGGCGCCGTCCGCGCGCACGCATCAGCCAAGCGCCGCCGAGATCGACGCGTTGCTGCAGGGCGCGCTTGCACGCGCATCGCTCAAGGACGCGGTCGCGGAAGTGGCTGCCGCCACCGGCGAGCCGCGCCGCACCGTGTATGCGCGCGCGCTGGCGCTGACCAAGGAGAACCCGGATGGCGCGCCGGACACCGCGTAACGACGCGCCCGCGCCGCCTGCGCCGCAACCGGAACGGCAGGTGGCGTTCCGGCTCGGGCTTTCGGCCGAGAGCCGCGCCGCCGCATACCTGATCGCGAAGGGCTATCGCATCTTGGCGCGGCGCTGGCGCAGCCCGGTCGGCGAGGTCGACATCGTGGCGCGGCGGCGATCGGTGCTCGTGTTCGTGGAGGTCAAGGCGCGCGTGACGCTCGACGAGGCGGCCGAATCCGTCCTGCCGCGGCAGCGCCAGCGCATCATCGCGGCCGCCGAGGCATGGCTCGCCTCCCATCCCGACGACGTCAACAGCGACATCCGCTTCGATGCCGTGCTGGTCGCGCCGGGCAAAATTCCACGGCACATCGCGGGGGCGTTCGACGCCTGCAGCTAAAATACGCGTCAAGCCTTTCGCAGCTTCTGGAAGAAGCCGTCCACGTCGTGGCGAATGCGGGCCGCAACGCCGCCGAGATCGTCAGCGACGACTTTCACGTCGGTCGCGTTGTTGCGCGTGCCCGCGGTCGCCTCGCCGGCGCGGCCAACCTCGCTCGCGGTCTCGGCGGTGCGGCGCGAGGCGATCTCGGCGCTGCGGGCGATTTCCTGCGTGGCGGCACCCTGTTCGGTGACCGCCGCCGCGATGGTCGCGGTGATCTCGCCGACCTCGCGGATGGTGCGCTGGATGGCGGCGATGGCTTCGACCGAGCGCAAAGTCGCCTGCTGCATGCCGCTGATCTGCGCGGAGATCTCCTCGGTCGCCTTGGCGGTCTGGCCGGCGAGCGCCTTCACCTCGCTCGCGACCACCGCGAACCCCTTGCCGGCCTCGCCCGCACGGGCGGCCTCGATCGTCGCGTTGAGCGCCAACAGGTTGGTCTGCTCGGCGATCGCCGTGATGAGCTTGACCACGTCGCCGATGCGCTTGGCCGCCTCGTCGAGCGCCTTGATCTCCGCATTGGTGCGCTCGGCTTCGCCAACCGCCTGCTCGGCCACCGCGTTCGACTGCGCCACCTGGCGGTCGATCTCCATCACCGAAGCGGTCAGTTCCTCGGCGGCCGACGCGATGTCGCGCACGTTTGCCGATGCTTCGGCCGAAGCGGCCGCGGCGCCTTCGGTCCGGCTCGACGCCTGGTGGACGGCGATCGAGAGCGCGCCCGCGGCCTGCGCCATCCGGTCGCTGATGCTGCCGAGCTCGCCCAGCATCTGCTCCAGATCGCCGCCGAAGCGCGACACCTCCGCCGACACGCGCTTGGCACGCTCACCATGCGAGTCGGCCTCGCCGCTCGCGGCGCGGGCGCGCTGTTCGTTTTGCTGCGCGGTCGTCTGCAGCGCCGCGAGCATGCGCGCGAGCGCTCCGATCTCGTCGCCGCGTTCAACGCAAGGCATGGTATCGCCGGCTTCGATCGCGCCCGCGATATCCTCGATCCGGCCGATGCTGCGCGCCACCAGGACGCCGCCGAGGATCGCCAGCGCGACGGCCAGCGCCGCAAGCCCGGCCGGCCACGACACGAGGCTGTCTGCGCCGAGCACGAAAGCCGCGACCACCGGCAGCGCGGCAAGCGCCGCGAAGAGCGCATAGAGCCTGGCCGCGATCGACAGCTTGAACATTGCGCCTTCCCCGACTAGGCAGTGGCTCAGTCCGGCGCACACAATGGCCGGAAGTCGTTAACCGCTGGTTGTCGGCTTTACCTCTTGTTAGGCAAAAATCATGGGCTTGAACGTCGCCGTGCAGATGGACCCGATCGAACGGATCAACGTCCACGGCGATTCGACGTTCGCGCTGCTGCTGGAAGCACAGGCGCGTGGGCATACGTTGAACTACTACACGCCCGACCGGCTCGCGCAGCGTGGCGTCCAGGTATTCGCGACGGTGCGGCCGCTGACGGTGCGCGATGAACCGGGCAACCATTTCACGCTGGGCGAGCCGCGGCACACCGAGCTCGCCGCGTTCGACGTGATCCTGTTGCGCCAGGACCCGCCGTTCGATCTCGCCTACATCACGACGACGCATATGCTCGAGCGCGTGCATCCGAAGACCTTCGTGGTCAACAATCCGGCAAGCGTGCGCAACGCACCGGAGAAAGTCTTCGTCCTCGAATTTCCCGACCTGATGCCGCCGACGCTGGTCACGCGCGACCTCGCGGAGATCAAAGAATTTCGAGCGCAGCACGGCGACATCGTGATGAAGCCGCTCTACGGCCATGGCGGCGGCGCGGTGTTCCGGCTCACGCGTGACGATCTTAACTTCGGCTCGCTCTACGACATGTTCGCCGCGACGTTCCGCGAGCCGTGGGTGGTGCAGGCGTTCCTGCCGGCCGTGCGCGACGGCGACAAGCGCATCATCCTGGTCGACGGCGAATATGCAGGCGCGGTGAACCGCGTGCCGGCGGCCGACGATCTGCGCTCCAACATGGTGCGCGGCGGCTCGCCGAAGAAGACCGAGCTGACGCCGCGCGAGCGCGAGATCTGCGACCGGCTCGGCCCGCATCTACGTGAGCGCGGATTGCTGTTCGTCGGCATCGACGTGATCGGCGACTATCTCACCGAGATCAATGTGACTTCGCCGACCGGCATCCGGGCGATCCGCAACGTCGGCGGGCCGGACATCGCGAAGCTGATCTGGGACAAGATCGAGGCGAAGCGGAAGAGCTGAACGCCTTACGCGGACTGTCGCTCCAGCGCCTTGCGATCCCATCCGCCGTTATTTGCCGCCGCCTCATACGTGCTCTGCATGAAATCGAGCAGCGCGTCGTCGGGCGAGGACGCCGCTCGCACCGCGTCGTAATCGATGAGGAATTGCCCAACATCGGCGTTGTAGGCCGCGCCAACCGGCCGCACGGGTGCGGCGCCGAAGCCCACCGGCTCCGGATAGGCGTAGGCGTAAAACGCCGCGCGGCCGTAGCCGCCATTGCCGGGCCAGAAGCCGACGCTCGAACACTCGTGGCTATAGGCCTCCTGCATGACCCAAAGCGCGACGTTCGCAGCCTTGCTGCTGGCGAGCGGCGGCGCGAGGCGGCCGGAGAAGCGCGTCACCGCGAGATCGAACGAGCCCCAGAAGAAATGCACCGGGCTCACCTTGCCGAGATAGCGCGCCCGGAAGACGTTGAACACGCGGTCCGCTTGCGCGAGCTGACGCCAGAAGGCGTTCACGGCGGCGCCGTCATAGCTTGCGTGCACGCGATCCTGCTCGAACGGGATCGCCCCCTCGATCTCCACCGGCATGGTCCAGATCGCCACCTCGACATCGAGCGCACGCAGGGCCGCCATCACGGCGGCGTAGAAATCCGCGGTCGGCATCGGCGCCAACTTGATGCGCTGTTCGCGCGCGTCGCTGGTGCGCAGGATCAACTCATGCGCGCAGAAATCGAAGTCGATCTGCAGCGCACGATCGCGATAAGGCATCGCGCCCGTAGTGAGTCCACGCGCCGTCACAAAGAGGACGATGCCCCACCAGTGGTTCGCGAGCGGGCTGAGTGTGAGCTTCAGCTTGCCGACGACCTGCGTCCACAGGTGCAACGTATTGCAGGTGTCCTGCCAGTTTGCATAGGCGAGCACCGGCCAGGCGTTGTCTTGGGATGATGCATTCACGGGCGAACTCCTCGCCCGCATTGAAATTAATTCGGCCGCCGGAACAAGTGCGGATCGTAGCTCTCGTCGACGAGCGCGACGCGATGCCAAGCGTGGTTCTGCATGTCGAGCACGAGTGCTTCGATCTCGCAGCCGGCCGCTTGCGCGGCAATCCGCGCGCGCCGCGCGCAGTTCAGTTCGGTCTGGATGTGCTGAAGATCGATCATGGGGCGGCCTCTGCCGGAACCAACGATGTGATCCTATCCGAGTTCCGTTTGTTCTGCAAATGTTCTTGCCGGCGATCCGCGATTATGTACTTTACAAACCATTCCGACATGTAGTAGGCTGATTCTATTGGAGAACAGCCATGTCTATCCTATCGAAAAAGCACTTCCACGATGAGGCGGCGGCCTTCGCCTATCTTGAGGCAACCTTGTGGCCGGAAGGCCCGACCTGCCCCCATTGCGGCAATGCTGACGCGGGCCGGATCACACGGCTAGAGGGTAAGGCGCATCGTCGCGGCGTTCACAAGTGCAATGAGTGTCGCCAGCAGTTCACGGTCAAAGTCGGAACCGTTTTCGAGCATGGACGCATTCCGCTCCACAAGATGCTGCAAGCGGTCTACCTCATGTCGGCCTCGAAAAAGGGCGTCTCTTCACATCAACTGCACCGCATTCTTGAGGTCACCTACAAGACGGCATGGTTCCTCACGCATCGCATTCGCGAGGCCATGCGCGACGGAACGTTAGCGCCCATGGGTGGTGCGGGCGGCATCGTTGAGATTGACGAAACCTACATCGGACGCTTGGAAGGGCAGCCGAAGCGGAAACGCGGCGGCGCACAGGCCCACAAGAACACCGTGCTTACGCTTGTCACGCGCGGCGGCGCGGCGCGCAGCTTTCACGTTGACGGCACGCGCCTTGCGGACGTGCTGCCCGTCATCCGCGCGAACATCCGCCGCGAAAGCGAAGTCATGTCGGATGAGGCGAGTTGGTACCGCTGGGTCGGCAAGGAGTTCGCGAGTCACGACACGGTGAACCATGCGCGCGAGGAATACGTCCGCCGCGAAGGCGAGCGTGTGATCCATACCAACACCGTTGAAGGCTACTACTCGATCTTCAAGCGCGGCATGAAGGGCGTGTATTAGCATTGCAGCGAGAAGCACCTGCACCGCTACTTGGCGGAGTTTGACTTCCGCTATAGCAACCGCGTTGCGCTTGGCGTGGACGACGTAGGGCGCAGCGAGCGCGCATTGAAAGGCATCAGCGGCAAGCGGTTGACCTATCGAAATCCTAACGTCACCGCAGCCGAGTAGGCGCCGCCGCTACGCGGCTAAGGACGCGGATGATCCGCTACAGTTTGAGTTTGATTTCGGTTGAAGGCCCCAGCCGTTGCTTTGCGGCTGCGAGCAAATCAGATAGATTGAGGAGGTCGAGATTCGGCCGACGGGCCGGATTGAGGGCAAAGCGGACGGGGCCGACGCCTTTTTCGAAACCCCGCCTCGCGATGTACTGGAAGCGGTTCGGTTGGCGCCGGACCGCTTCTGCCATTTTGGCGCATCCCCACCATGTGAGTCACGCCGAATCGCTGTACACGCAATGTACATTGCGTACATTAGAGCGGCAAGGGGTTCCCTGTGTCGCGTCGGCGTTCGAGTGGTGGACGGTTCAATCTTGGCGACCCGTGGGATGGTCGATTGGACGATTTTTGCGCCGCGCATCACATCGCATCCGCTACTGAGGTCGTGCGGAAAGCCCTAGACATGTTCATTCCAGCCGATTTGGTACAGAACTCGGGAGTTGCCGAAAGCTATCGGCAACTGCAAGCTAAGCGGTTGAAGCAAGGGGAATTGTCAGATGGCGATGAAGCGCCGCGCTGACTCGAAACAGGTTCTCACTTTTCGCAAGGCCGCACGCGCGCTCGGCTGCGATGAATCCGAGGAGCGATTCCAAGAGGCGTTACGGAAGGTCGCAAAGCACAAACCGCAGTCAGATCCGAAAAAAGACAAGCGACCTTAGTTCACCGCAATTGCCCCAGCACCGCCGCCGAAACAGCCTCGGGTCATGATGTTATTCCTCGGCAAGATTAGTTTATCGGCGGTGATCTGAACCATCACGCCCCTGCGGTCTCTAAAAATGCCCTCGACATACAGTGTTTGGGAATTAAGAAATTCCACCTTCAAAGCTTGCTGACCTGCCCTATCGTATACGACAAGAGTGCTGGGATTTGGCTTCTGCCGGCGCACGTCGGGCGCGACCCAAAAACCGTCCCCATCAATTCGAGCCATGATGTTACCGCGATCATCGAAGATTCTAAGAACGTTTACATTTAACTGCGACTTGCCGGGCACTCGATCCACAGCCAGCACGGCCGTGCCGCCTATGTTTAAAACCGTGTAAGGGAATCGATTGGCCCAAGCCGCGTTTGATCCAAACAGGACCACCATTGCATCGGCTGGAGGGTTACAATTCGGCGGTAGCGGCGGCCGAGGTTTTGAATCTGGGCGAAGCTTGGTGATCGTCTTTTCCTCGCGGTAGTCCACCCACTTCAGGCCGTAAATCAAGGCCACGACAGTCGTCCCAGCTATCAAAGCTCCGACGATTGCCATTGGAGGTCCGAGGCTCTCGGTGCGCCATAGCCAGATGACCACAAAGGTGAGGGCGTCGAGGGCTGCAACTATGAAGCACCCGCGAGCAACCCAAAATTCAATTTCGTTGGCGTCAGACACAGCTAATGCCACTCCGATTCCAACGAGAATCGGGAATGCAACTCCCAGCCAAACTGCTTCTGTGCCCATTTCTATCGAAACGGCCCTTCCGTGCGGGAGGAGAGCCGTACCACCGCTGGTATGTGGTTTGCAAGGTATATAAACGCGCGGCGATCCGGGATATCGCACTTCGCGTACCCAGGTGCGATATCCCGCGGCGATCCGCGTTTATGGAGTTCCCAAACCCAACTGAAGCTACTCGACTCAGCCCACAGTTGAGAATCTAATGCGCGCGCCTGAAGGGGCGGACATGCGTATTCTTAGGAGAAGCCACGTTCAAGCCGCAACGCGCGAACCTTGCGTCCGATTTCGAGGTCCTCGGCACCGGCCCGGCGCTGCCGCACACCGTCTTTACGAGATTTGATCAGGTTCTGCTCCCGGGATTACCGGCGATGCTGCATTGCACCATGGCGGTTCCCGCCGGCATGTGGGCGCTCCGGAAAAATGTGTGCATCTCCAGCGCTTTCCGGACAGAATAGTCGTCGTCAGGTAGCATAGTGATATGGTGCGCGCGGTGATCGCGAAATTATCGCAACGGGATGCTGCAAAAACGGAGCGCCCGGTCGGGGCCGGGCTCATCGAGCGCATTTCCTGGGACGATCTGCGCGTCTTCGTGGTGGTCGCCCGCACGCTCAGTTTCCGCAAAGCCGCAACCGCCTTGCGCACCAGTTCCTCGACCATCATGCGGCGCATGGAGCGTCTCGAAGACACGCTCGGCTTCCGCCTGTTCGACCGGCTGCCGGATGGCGTGGGACTGACCGCGGAGGGTCACTCCGTCTATGCGACCGCGCAGCAGATGGAGCGTGCAAGCCACACATTGCGCGCCTCACTCGATCGCGACCTGACAACGCGCGGCACGGTGCGTTGCTCTATCACGGAGGGATTGGGGACGCTGTGGGTTCTGCCCCACCTTGTTCAGTTCAATCGCGCCCATCCTTCCACGGTGGTTGAACTGCGCTGCTCGATGGAACTGGCGGACGTGCTGCGCATGGAGGCCGACGTCGCGGTCCAGTTGACCAAACCGGATCGGCCAGACGTAAAGGCCGCGCGGATCGGGCGGATGCACATCTATCCGTTTGCATCCAAGCGCTATACCGACGTCTTTGGGCTACCGGCGAGCCGAGACGAAATTCGCCACCACCGATTGGTCGACCAACAGGCTCCGCAAGTCGATCAGGATGTGACAGGGCGCGTGCTCAACATGCCGAGCATCGAAGGCATCGTCGCGCTGCGTACGAACTCCAGCGCAGCCCATCTTCACGCCATCGAACTCGGCATGGGAATCGGAGGCCTGCCGACTTACCTCGCGGTCCTTTCGCCCGAGTTGATCCCTGTCGACATCGGCGTTCGGCATCAGGTCGACGTATGGATGAGCTACCATCCGGACGCACGCAGCGTGCGCCGCGTCGCGCTTTTCATTGACTGGCTGCGCACGCTGTTCGATCCCAAGCGCTATCCGTGGTTCGGCGACGAGTTCATTCATCCGCGCGAGCTTGCCGGACTGCATGCGGCGCAGAAAAACAACGCGTTCAGCCTGCCAAGCGCAATGCGCAGCGCGTCGTGGCCTGGTTGATCGGCAGCCTCGCGCCGCGCCCCGTTGAGGCGCGCCTGCTTTAGGGCTTGGTAACCTTAATCCTCTATGTACCGACACCGATCGCGGCGGTTTGCGAGCCCTGGGGCAATCGGGAGCGTGCGGTGGAAGGTGCGCGGAAGATCGTAATCCTGTTGGCGCTCGCGGCCGCGGTGCCGGCAACGGCCGAGACGTTCCGCCTGTCGGCTGCCTCCTCCGCCAGCGGCATTTGCCTGATGATCGGAGCCGCGACCTATCGGGTCGCAACCGGCATTGCGCCGCCCGACTATACGGTCCGGATCGATCCGGCCGCGCTTTCGCCCGATATCCGCATTCATCTTGCGGCCACGCCCGACGAGGCGGACTTCGTGTTCGTCGATGATGACAAGCCGCCAAGCTGCCCCGCGGGACGCGGTTCGCCGATCAAGACCGTCAAGGTGAGCACGAGCGCCGCAGAGGCGGATCTCGTCATCGGCCTCGCAGCGGCGGCCGACGCCGACTATCGGGTTTATGTGCACTCGGAACGGCTTTCGCCCGAAGCCGCCGCGTCGCTGTTCGCGATCGCGCGCAGGCCCGCCGCGCTGGCCGGCCGCTGATCCCGGTTACCTCAAACGCCGTCGGTCGCGTTAGCGCACCGGCAACCTTGATCTTTGAGGATTCGCGTCAGTTTTCAACGAATAAGGGGAATTGCAAGCTTCCCCGCCGACATTGCGCGCCAAAGCCCAGCAATCAGAAACCGGGCAGGCGTCGACATGCGGCATCTGGACGATGGAGCGAGAGATGTACGCGCGCGGGCCGTTTTCGGCCACCGCGTGCTCGCACTCTGCGCACGCGCCGCGGTCGTCGCCATCGCGTTCTACGCGACGCTGCCGCTCGTCGCGCAAGACGGGGGCCTGGATTTCGACGCGCGCGTGTCGGCGACCCTTGCGGGCGCGCTGATCGTCGCGGCCTGTGGCGCGCTCGCGCTGCTCATCCACCGCAACCGGCAATTCCGTGCGGAGCTCACGCGGCTCGCCGAGCGCGTCGAAGAGCTCGGCGACCGCAACTGGGAACTCAAGGAAGCGGCCGAGCGCAATCGCGGTTTCCTCGAAGCGCTCGGCGACGTGATCGTGCGGCGCGACCGGCAGGGCCACATCACTTACGCGAACGACGCGTTCTGCCGGCTCGCCGCACGCCCGGCGAACGAACTCATCGGGACGGCGTTCGCGCTTCCCGTGATCGAGCAGGGCGCGATCGCGGCACTCCCCGACGGCACCCGCATCCATGACCAGCGGATCGATGCCGACGGCGTGCGCTGGATCGCCTGGCGCGACGTCGCGATCCGCGATGCGCTCGCCGAGCGCAGCGAGATGCTGAGCGTCGGCCGCGACGTCACCGACCGCACGCAAGCCGAACACGCGCTCGCGCAGGCGCGCGATCAGGCCGAGGCCGCGAACCGGGCGAAGGGCCGCTTCCTCGCCATGGTGTCGCATGAGATCCGCACGCCGCTGAACGGCATTCTCGGCATGGCGGATCTCTTGCTCGACACGGCGCTGAGCCCTGAGCAGACCACCTATGCCAAGGCGGTGAAGACGTCGGGCGATACGCTTCTGTCGCTGATCGAGGAGATTCTCGACTTCTCCAAGATCGAGGCCGGCCGGCTCGACCTGGAGGCGCGCCCGTTCAGCCTAGGCGCCATGG
Organism: Hyphomicrobiales bacterium; assembly: GCA_003140315.1. Lineage (GTDB taxonomy): Bacteria > Pseudomonadota > Alphaproteobacteria > Rhizobiales > Xanthobacteraceae > PALSA-894. The sequence goes on along the minus strand of PLJS01000079.1, from coordinate 1,195 downwards.
TGGAGGAGACCGTGGAGCTGCTCTCGCCGCGCGCCCAGGCGAAAGGGCTTGAAATCGCCGCATCGATCGACGAGCGGATCGCGGATCGCGTCATCGGCGATGAGGCGCGGCTGCGCCAGATCCTGCTCAATCTCGCCGGCAATGCGGTCAAATTTACCGCGTATGGCGGCGTCGCCGTCGAGATCGAACCGGGTATCTGGCCGGACGAGGTCACGTTCCTGGTGCGCGACACCGGCATCGGGATCGCGCCCGAAGCGCAAGCGCGCGTGTTCGAGGAATTCGAACAGGCGGACGGCGGCGCGGCCCGCCGGTATGGCGGGACCGGCCTCGGGCTCGCGATCTCGCGGCGCATCGTCGAGCGCATGGGCGGCCGCATCGGTCTCGATAGCACGCCCGGCAACGGATCGACCTTCCACTTCACGGTCACGCTCGCCGCGGCTGAAAACAGCAATACTCCGTTCGCCGCACCCGACCTTTCGGGCCAGACCATCCTGATCGCGGCCGCTTCGATGATCGAAGCGCCGCTGATCGCCCGGCGCCTCGGGCGCTGGGGCGCCGACACCTGCGTCATGTCCGGCGCGGACGCCGCGCTGGCGCTTCTGCTGGAGCAGCAATGGGACGCGATCCTGGTCGATCGCGCGCTCGGCGAAGAGGCGGCGCACGCGATCGCCCGCACGGCGATCCATGTGCCGCGCCGCATCGTGCTCGTCACACCGGCGGACCGTCACGAGCTCCCGGAACTCAAGAACGCGGGCTTCACCGGCTATCTGGTCAANNCTGGTCAAGCCGGTGCGCGTCGCCTCGCTCGCGGCCCGCTTTGCCGCGACCGATGCTTTCACCGGCATCGCCGACGAGACGGACGATGACATCCGCACGACGTCGCCGCGGGGCCTCGCCATCCTGGTCGCGGAGGACAACGACATCAACGCGCTGCTCGCGCGCGC
>PLJS01000079.1:0-168 GCA_003140315.1 Hyphomicrobiales bacterium | reverse complement strand
ATCATCGCGCTCACCGCCAACGCGTCCGGGGACGATCGCGACGCCTGCCTTGCGGCCGGCATGGACGGCTTCCTGGTGAAACCGCTCGACCGGGAGCGCCTCGCCGAGGTGCTGGCATCGGAACGTCCGGCGACGCTCGCGGCGTAGGCGGCCGTCACCCTGAGGTGC
>PLJS01000128.1 GCA_003140315.1 Hyphomicrobiales bacterium | reverse complement strand
GAGTTTTCACACAGCCTGGGCCCGTAGCAGACCTACCAGACCACCTCATTGATGTCCGCAGTTGGAGGACAAGCAGAACTCTCCCGAGCGCTACCATTATCGGAGCGTCTTTGCCGTCAGGTGGTATCAGCGAGGCGACTGGGTTGGATTTGCGGCGACGAGGTCGCTTATTTCCATCATATTCACGCTATCGATGATCTTCAGATAGGCGCGGGTCACTGCCTCGATACCCGATGCCGGTACCAAATCCTCGGTGTCGGCATCGGAGTGATAAAAGATGTGGTCAATGACGTGGAAGCTGGGTGCTTGCCGATACACATGCTGAAGCTCGCCACCGGGACGCCCCTCCGGACGCGCGTAGACCGCGACGCCGAATGTCTTGAACGACCGAAGCACCAAGCCCCTGAGGGCTTCGCTGCCGCCAACGAACCATCGGCGCGCGCTTGTCGTCGTCGAAGTCATAAGGCCAGAGCCGAGGCGATAGGTCTGTGTCTGCGAAGGATGCTCGCAGTTGACGATCACTGCGGTCTTCCCAAGGAAGTCGCGCATATTTTGATTGATCCATTTCACACCCGTCGCGCCATGATGATGGTCCGGCGTGGTGACGAAAGTGATGGTTCGACGGCGCTGCGACTTCGGTATTGCCGCGTAGTACCGTGCAATCTCCAATAGCATTGCGATGCCCGAGGCATTGTCGAGCGTGATGTGATTCGATCGCAACGATCACCCTATGGCACCTCGTTGCTGGGAGCGGGCGCCGTCCACCACATCAATTCCGGAAGTCACGAGACTGCCGCATGGGCGGTTGCGTCAGAGCCTTCGCATCATGAAGCCATCGAAGAAGGCTGCGAGTTGCATCGTGCCATCGAGCGGGAGAACGTGCGCGACGAATTGGTCCGGCCGCACGACCACCATGCAACCGCGCTCGCGACCGATGCCCCGCAGGGTGAAGATATCCTGGCCGCTCTTAGGGTCGGCGCAGAACACATTCTCGTAATCGCGCAGTCCGTATCGTCCCTTCCGCGGCAGAAGGAAGGACGGCATGGCCTCGATGGCAAGTTCGTGATGGCCTTGCTGGAAAACCGTACGAACATCGATCACCTGGTCGATGTCCTCTCCGGCCGGTGTGTATTTCCTAACCGGAGACTCCCGCGCTTCGGCAAGAAAGTCGCACAGCGCCCAGATGCCGGAGTTGGGCGCGGCAGTATCCCCCGCACCCGCAAAGGCGAAGATGCGCCAGCGGCCATCCGCCTTGACCACGTGGCCGAGTTCAACGGGCTTTGCGTCCGACAGGCGGATGACCGGCGCGGAATGAAAACGCATGCCGATTGTGAGCCCCTCGGCCAGATGCTGATAAGTCAATTCGCCGGTAATGATCGAGGGACGGTAACGGGTCGCCGTTCCCGCCGTGTAGCGCCCGTGTCTGACAAAATACCGCTGCGTCTCGGTTGGATCGAATCCCTTGGCCTCTCCATTCGTCGGCGATTTCGAGGATGCGCTGAGCAAGGCGGCCCATTCGCGATCGAAGTCGATCAGCTCCTTGGCAATCGTCTGACGCTCCGCCGAGTAGGTATGCAGGAGGCGCGGCGCGCACCGCTTGCGCAGGACCGACGCCAGCTTCCAACCGAGATTGAATCCGTCCTGCATGGAAACGTTCATGCCCTGGCCCGCTTTCGGACTGTGCGTGTGGCAGGCATCACCGGCAATGAACACGCGCGGCAAGCGCTCCTCAATGGCCTCGCCGGGCACGTCATCGAACTTGTCGCAAAGGCGCTGGCCGATCTCGTAGACCGACCACCAGGCAATCTCTTTCACGTCGAGGGTGTGAGGCTGGAGAATACGGCGCGCCTTCGCGATCAGATCATCGGTCGTGATGTTGTGATCCGAGACCCTCTCGCCCATGCCGAGCTTGTCCAGCTCGATATACAGGCGAAAAAGATAACCGCCTTCCCGCGGGATGACGATGATGCTGCCGTCGTTGGCTGACTGGATCAACGACTTGAAGCGAACGTCGGGGAAGTCGGTGACGGCCAGCACATCCATCACGCCCCAGGCGTGATTGGCGGAGTCCCCGTGCAGCGCGCGCCCGATGGACTTGCGCACGGTGCTGCGCGCCCCGTCGCAGCCCACCACGTAGCGAGCCTTGATCGTCTCGATCTGGCCTTCGTGCGCAGGATCGAGGCGCTCGAGCCTAGCGGTCACTTGATACGGATATGCGTTATCGCCGGAGGTAGCCTTCAGGTCGATCTCGAGATCGGTGAGGCGCCGCGCGTAGTACGGCTCAAGCCGTGCCGGGGATTTGCGCAGGACGTCGAGGTAGAAATCATGCACCCGCGCCTGGTTCAGAACGACATGCGGAAATTCCGATAGCCCGTCTTCGACGTCCTTTACGCGTCCGCTACGGATAATGTTCTCGCGCTGCTTTTCGTCAGGCTTCCAGAACGTTGTCTCGTTGATCCAGCAGGCTTCCTTCAGCACACGCTCGCTGAAGCCAAAGGCCTCGAACATCTCCATCGTGCGGCAGGCGATGCCGTCGGCCTGGCCGCGGAGCAGAGGACCCGGCTTCTGTTCGACGATGCACGTCTTGATGTCGGGAAACGCGGACAGTTGCGCCGCGAGGGTCAAGCCGGCCGGCCCGCAGCCCACGATGAGCACATCGATTTCTTCCGGGACGGCGCCGGACGCGCCCGATGCCGGATAGCGCAGCGCCGGGTCGGAAATCTCCGGGTCGCCGGGCTCGAATCCATTCAGATGGAATTGCACGAAACCTCCCCGCCTCGATTCCGGACGAGTCCCCGAGGCTGACTAGACGAGAGCCTCTATCTCAAGCTTTGCCTGTTTGAGCGGCGGGTCGCGGCATCTGAAGCCGACGATTGAAGCACTGTAGGCGCGACCCTACGCCGGCCTGCAAATCGCGACCGATGATCAATTTTTCATGCGGGCCTTCACAGGGCCCTTCACGTTTTCGATTTTGTCGAACTCTACGTTCTGAATCATGCCGCCGACGTCCTCAACGCGGCGAATATACACCGTCTGTACGATATCGCGGGTTTCAGGGTCGATTGAAACTGGGCCACGCGGGCTTTCCCACTTCATTCCTTTGGCAGCCGCAATAAGGGATTCTGCATCGGCCTTTCCGCCGGCTTTTTTCAAAGCCTCATAAATCAGGTGTATGCCGTCGTAGCCACCAATCGAAAAGAAGTCGGGATTGCGGCTGAACTCCGCAAAGCCGCTCGAGCAGATCCTGACGGTCTACCGCTGAAGCGGTTGGATTCCTGGCGCGCGGCGCGGGTCCACGCCCCGTATTGCCTGGAGATCGCAGAGCGATTCTGATGCGACAAAGGATCAAGCTATCTCTGCCGGAGAGGAAAACATGGATCGGCGCCGCTTCATAGCTGGAGGGCCCTAATTTTCCGTGCTCCGCAGCGATCTTGATCTTCGGCTTTGCCACCTTGTTGGCCATTTTGGGGTCTTGGGTCCGGTGATCAGCAGTATGTAGAGGCCATCCGACGCACCCGTCTCGTCAGCCTGCCGCTTTCCTGGCAAGAGCGGTAGGTGAGATTGTGGGCTTGCCGGCTGGCGAAGCGGGTGGCCTCAGGCGGCAGGTATTCGCACGTGCTGCCCGGCATGAAAGAGGACGCTGCTGCGCGCGTTGACGATGCGCTGCGGCTAGCCATAGAAAAGCGCGGCACGACGCGGCCTCGTTAGCAAAGCGTTTGAAAACAGGCTATGAGACAGCCGTTTGATGTTTGGAATATCAAGCAATATCAATAGCTTGGAGAGGTGGCCGAGTGGTTTAAGGCACCAGTCTTGAAAAACGGTGGACCTGATACCGGCGGGTGCTGGCCGATGCCGTCCTATCCGCGTTTTCGAGGGTTTGCCGCCTCCCCTGCCCAACGTCATGCCGCCCCGTATCGTGTAATACCAACCCTCACAATGAG
>PLJS01000335.1 GCA_003140315.1 Hyphomicrobiales bacterium | reverse complement strand
AGGTCGTGGATCCAGCCGAAGAACGGCGCGTGGCGCATTTCGATGGTGATGAAGATTACCTTGTAGAGCGAGAAGAACACCGGAATCTGCACGACGATCGGCAAACAGCCGGCGAGCGGATTGATCTTCTCCTTCTTGTAGAGCTCCATCAGCGCCTGCTGCTGCTTCATCTTGTCGTCGCCATAGCGCTCGCGGATCGCGGCCATTTCGGGCTGCACCGCCTTCATCTTCGCCATCGAGGCGTAGGATTTGTTGGCGAGCGGGAAGAACAGCAGCTTGACCAGCACCGTGACGATCAGGATCGCGACGCCGAAATTGCCGACGAGGTGGTAGAAATAGTCGATCGCTTTGAACATCGGCTTGGTGATGAAATAGAACCAGCCCCAGTCGATCAGCAGTTCGAAGCGGTTGAGCTTGAGCTCCTTGTCGTAGCTGTCGATGCTCGCGACTTCCTTCGCGCCGGCGAACAGCCGCGCGTTCGCGCTGCCGGTCGCGCCGGGCTGGATCGTCTGAGAATCGAGCAGATAGTCGGTCTGGTAGGTCTTCAGCGTGCCGAGCATGCCGGCAGAGAAATGTGCCTGCACGCTAGCGTCGGTGTCGGGGAGCAGCGTCGCGGCGAAATACTTGTCGGTGATGCCGAGCCACGCATTGGTGGCCTTGAAGGCGATGGACTTCTTGTCGTCCATGTTCTTGTAGGTCTGCTCCTGCAGACCCTGGTCGCCCATCACGCCGATCAGGCCTTCATGCAGGATGTAATAACCCGAGACCGGCGGCGTGCCGTGGCGTGAGATCAGCCCATAGGGATAAAGCGTGACTGGGGCCGAGCCCTTGTTCGCCACCTCGTCCTTGATCGTGAACAGATACTTCTCGTCGACCGCGATCGTGCGGTGGAATTCGAGACCCTCGCCATTGTCCCACACGAGCGTCACCGGCGCGCCGACATTCAGCGCGCCTGAGCCCTGCTGGCGCCACACCGTGTCGCCTTCCGGCACCTTCGCGGTCGTGCCCGCCCCCTTCACCCAGCCGAACTCGGCATAGAACGGGTTCGGCGTGCCGGAGGGCGACAACAGCACGATGGGCGGCGACGTCGGATCGACCGTCTCGCGATATTGCGTCAGTGCGAGGTCGTCGATGCGCCCGCCCTTGAGTGCGATCGAGCCGCTGACGCGGGGCGTGTCGATCGCAATGCGCGGCGAACTCGCGATCACCGCCTCGCGCGAGAGCACTTGCGTAGCGGGTGTCGTCTGTCCGGGCGCGGCCGGCGTATTGGGTTGAGCGGACGGCGTGCCGGGCTCGGCCTGCGGCGTGCCCGCGGGGGTCTGCGGCGTTTGCTGAGTCTGCTGCTGTTGCTGCGCCTGCTGGCGCTGCTTTTCCATCTGCGGCATGCCGATGAAATATTGCCAGCCGATCAGCACGATCGCCGACAGCACGATCGCGATAAGGGTGTTCTTCTGGTCGGTCATGTGTTGCTCTCGCCGGCCGGCCCCGCGCGCCGCTTGCCATGGGCGCGCCTGAGCGCGCCGTCGAACTCCGCCATCAGCCGCTCGAACGACAGTTGCAGCGCCGCGCGCCGGCCGATCAACACATAATCGTGCCCCTTGACGATCCGCTCCGACGTCGAGCGGCGCACGATGTCTCTCAGCCTGCGCCGGACGCGATTGCGCTCGACCGCGTTGCCGACCTTCTTCGACACCGTGAAGCCGAAGCGCGGCGGCGCTTCGTCGTCGCGGCGACGCGCTTGCAGCACGAACGCCGCCGCCGGAACCTTCACTCCGGTCGCGGCGGCGAGGAAATCGGTCCGATGCTTCAGCCGTTCCATTGTGGGGAACGCTGCGGCGCGCGCCGGAGCGTCAGGCACTGAGCCGCTTGCGTCCTTGCGCGCGCCGGGCACTGAGCACTTTGCGGCCGCCCTTGGTGGCCGTGCGGGCGCGGAAGCCGTGACGGCGCTTGCGCACCAGCTTGCTCGGTTGATAGGTCCGTTTCACGGGTCACTTACTCCGCTGCTCGCGGCCTCGCGCGATAAGGTCCGGATGAACAGGGCCGGGATCGGCTCGGGTCCTGGGAAAACAACAAATCCGACGCCGCCGGCGCCCAAAGTCTGGCGGCTTATACGGGAGGCGTGAAGCCTAAGTCAATGCGACGCGCGGCCCGCGCCGGCGGGTAAAATTCAGTCGATTCCGGCTGTTCCGGCCGGTCTCACGCCCGCGCGAGCGGTGTCCGGCAAGGTCTCACATGACGGTGAGCGACCCTACGCCCTTGCGGGCTCTCGTGTATAGCTGTTGGGCTCTGCCCCATGCGACCGTGCGGGTCTTGAAGGTCCCGCCAAGCCGAGCCCTGATGGCCCCTGTCGAGCAGCCGCCGCCGATCTGTCCGAGCACGCGCGCCAGCGCGTTCAAGCGCGCGCACCGGCTCATTCCGCTGGCCGTGATCGGCCTCGCGATGGCCGCCGTGTTTGCGACCGGCGCCTACCGTCATGTGTCGCTCGAGACGCTGGTCGAGAACCGCATGGCGATCGACGCCTTCATCGCTGCGCATGGCGTCGCGGCCGTTGCGGTCTATGTGCTGATCTATGTCACGGCCGTCGCGCTCTCGATTCCCGGTTCCCTGTTCCTGACGATCGCGGGCGGCATCATGTTCGGGACGTTGCTCGGCGGTCTCGCGGCGGTATTCGGCGCGACCATCGGCGCGACGATCATCTTTCTCATTGCGCGTAGCGCCTGCGGCGAAACCCTGGTGCGCCGCGCCGGCCCGCTCGCGACCAAGATCGCCGACGGCTTCTGCGCCGATGCCTTCAGCTATCTGCTGTTTCTCCGGCTCGTTCCGGCGTTTCCCTTCTTCCTCGTCAATCTCGCGCCGGCGCTGGTCGGGGTGAAGCTGCGCACGTTCGTGATCGCGACCGCGATCGGCATCGTCCCGGCGACCTTCGCGTTCGCCTTCTTTGGCGATGGCCTCGACAGCGCGCTCGCCGCGCAGGCCGCAGCCTACCGCGACTGCATCACATCCGGCGGCGCGGACTGCCGGCTGCATTTCGATCTCGCCATGATCGCGACACCGCGCCTGCTCGCGGCGTTCGCGACGCTCGGCGTGCTCGCCCTGATTCCCGTGGCGGTCAGGCGGCTGCGTGCGCGCGCGGTCAGCCCCGCGAGCGCTGCTCCCGATCGCCCGGCGCAAGTCTCCTGATCGGTGCAGGCGAGGGAATGACAACCATCCTGACCCCCGACATCTGCGTTATCGGCGCGGGCTCCGGCGGCTTGTCGGTCGCCGCGGCGGTCGCGGCGTTCGGCGTACCGGTCGTGCTGATCGAAAAGGGCAGGATGGGCGGCGATTGCCTCAACTACGGCTGCGTTCCTTCGAAGGCGCTGCTGGCGGCCGGAAAGCATGCGGCCGGTTCGCGCAAGCTCGGCCCCTTCGGGCTGCGCGCAGGCGCAGCCGAGATCGATTTCGCGAAAGTGCACGCCCACGTCCAGCGCGTCATCGCGGCGATCGCACCGAACGATTCGAAGGAGCGTTTCACCGGTCTCGGCGTGCATGTCATCGAAGCGCCGGCCCACTTCAAGGATAAAGCGACCGTCGTTGCCGGCACCTTCGAGATCAAGGCGCGGCGCTTCGTGATCGCGACCGGCTCATCGCCGAGCGTGCCGGACATTCCCGGCCTGTCCGAGATGCCTTACCTCACCAACGAGACGATCTTCGATCTGACGCGCGTGCCCGACCATCTCATGATCCTCGGCGCGGGCCCTGTCGGGCTTGAAATGGCGCAGGCGTTTCGGCGCCTCGGCTCGGCCGTCACCGTGCTGGAGGCGGAGATGCCGCTCGCCAAAGAGGATTCCGAATGCGCCGCGGTCGTGCTCGATCAATTGAAGCGCGAGGGGGTCGTCATCCGATCGGGCGTCAACGTCATGAAACTGTCGCAGGCAGGCGGCCGTATACGGGCCATGATCCAGAAGACCGGCGGCGATGAGGCGATCGAGGGCAGCGACCTGCTGGTTGCAACCGGCCGCCGGCCGAACCTCGATGATCTGTCCCTCGATGCCGCCGGAATCAAGCATGGACCGGACGGCATCGTGGTGAACAAGAAGCTGCGGACCAGCAACGGACGGGTCTATGCGATCGGCGACGTCGCGGGCCGCGGGCAACTCACGCATCTGGCGAACTACCATGCGGGAATCGTCGTCCGTAACGCGCTGTTCCGCCTGCCCGCCAAGGCGAAGGACCACGAAGTTCCGCGGGTGACGTTCACGGACCCCGAGCTTGCGCAGGTGGGCCTGACCGAAATCGAGGCGAAGGAGCGCCGCAAGTCGTTCCGCCTGCTACGTTGGCCCTATCATGAGAACGACCGCGCGCAGGCCGAGCGTGAGACAAGCGGCCATATCAAGGTCGTGACCGCGAAGAATGGCCGCATCCTCGGCGCGACGATCGTCGGCGCGCATGCCGGTGAACTGATCGCCACTTGGGCACTCGCGCTATCGCAGGGACTGAATATCCGCGCGATGGCGGGCCTCGTAATGCCCTACCCGACCTTGGGGGAGGTCGGAAAACGCGCGGCGATTACCTATTTTTCGCCAAGTTTGACGAGCCCAAGGGTTCGCCGCCTGATCGGCTTCCTGCGCCGGTTCGGGTAAGCTATATGAGCGCGACAGCACAGACGGAATGATGACCGAGGCACCCGCAACCGCTGACGACCAGCGCCAAGCGCCCCCATCGCGCTTCGGCCTCTCCGGCAAGCTCCTCTTCCTCACGGTCCTGTTCGTGATGGTCGCGGAGGTGCTCATCTACGTGCCCTCGATCGCGAACTTCCGCCTGAATTGGCTCGCCGACCGGCTCGCCGCCGCGCACACCGCCGCGCTCGTGCTGGAAGCCGCCCCGAGCGGCATGGTGCCCGACAACCTCACGAAGCAGATCCTCGACAGCATCGGCGCCAAGACGGTCGCGATGAAAATGGGCAACCAGCGCCGGATGCTCGCGATCAGCGAGAACCCGGGGCCGATCCATCACAATGTCGACCTGCGCACCATCTCGCGAACTGAGGCGGTGCTGGAGGCGATGCAAAGCCTGTTCCTGTGCCAGGACTCAGACATCATCCGCGCCGTCGGTCCGGCGCCGATGGGCGGCGACTTCGTCGAGATCGTGTTCGAGGAAGGGCCGCTGCGGCATGCGATGTTCCGCTTCTCGCGCAACATCCTGCTCCTATCCCTGGCGATCTCGGCGATCACTGCGGCGCTCGTCTATCTCGCGCTGCATTACCTGTTCGTGCGGCCGATGCACCGCCTCACCGCCAACATGGTGACGTTCCGCGAAGATCCGGAGAACCCCGCGCGCATCGTCATTCCGTCGCGGCGCAAGGACGAGATCGGCATCGCCGAACACGAGCTCAGCGCTATGCAGCGCGACCTCGCCGCGATGCTGCAGCAGAAGAGCCATCTGGCGGCGCTCGGGCTCGCGGTCTCCAAGATCAACCACGACCTGCGCAACCTCCTGGCCTCGGCGCAGCTCTTTTCCGACCGGCTGTCGGCGATCAGCGATCCGACCGTGCAGCGCTTCGCGCCCAAGCTGATGCGCGCGCTCGAACGCGCCATCGCGTTCTGCCAATCGACGCTCTCCTATGGCCAGGTGACCGAGCCGCCGCCCGAGCGCCGCGCGGTCCTGCTCGAAGGGTTGGTCGAGGAAGTGCGCGAGACGCTCGGCCTCGTGCCGGAGTCCCCGATCCGCTGGGTCGGCGCCGTCGAGCGCGGCTTGCACGTCGATGCCGATCCCGACCAGCTGTTCCGCGCGATGCTCAATCTGGCGCGCAACGCCTTGCAGGCGCTCGAGACGCGCGTGCCGAACGATCCCGGCCGCGACCAGTTGCGCATCACCGGCCGGCGCGAGGGCGCCGTGGTGGTCATCGAGGTCTCGGATACCGGACCCGGCGTCGCGAGCAGGGCGCGCACGCATCTGTTCGAGGCGTTCCAGGGCTCGACCCGGCCGGGCGGCTCCGGGCTTGGCCTCGCGATCGCGGCGGAGCTCGTGCGCGCCCATGGTGGCGAGATCCGCCTCGTCGATGGCACGATCGGGGCGACCTTCCGCATCATCATTCCCGACCGCGCGGTCGAGCTCGGCGCACGGCGCGGCGAGCGCGCGCGCGCCTGAATTTCGCCGCGGCTCGCGGCGCGATGCCCGCAGGGACGGGCGCCGCCCAGCCTTGCCAAGCCGCGCTCAAGACGATAGCTATGCGCCCGTTCCGCACCGGACTTATCCGGCTCAAGCGAACAAGCGCCCGTAGCTCAGCTGGATAGAGCACCAGACTACGAATCTGGGGGTCGGGAGTTCGAATCTCTCCGGGCGCGCCAGTAAAATCAATAAGTTAGCCCCGAGAAGCCAAGCTCTTAGGTACGTCCTAGGTACTCCCTGCGCTCGAATAGAGTGTTGCTCGGCTGGCGCCATTGCCATGCGGGCTGACGGTGACACCGGCGAAGGGCTATCATCAGCAGGGAAGAGCATCGCTGGACGCGTTTTCCCAATGGCCGAACTGCCACCTTAAGGACGGCCGATCGCTTCACGACCAACATATTGTAGAGGCCGCGTGTTCGACTTCGTCTCGCCTCTATGGATTCAGAATCTCATCCAGACCTACGGCCTCTGGGTTCTCTTCGGCGTGGTGATGTTTGAAAGCATGGGGGTGCCCATGCCCGGCGAAACCGCCCTGATTACTTCGGCTCTTTACAGTGGAGCGACCCACCAGATCGACATCGTGTCTGTCGTCGGCGTCGCCGCTCTGGCGGCGATTATGGGGGACAATCTCGGCTACCTGATCGGCCGGTCGATCGGGCTCCGTTTGATCGTCCGTTACGGTCGCTACATCGCGCTTGACGAACGCCGGCTCAAGGTGGGCCAATACTTGTTTCTGCGGCACGGTGGTAAGATTGTTTTCTTCGGGCGCTTTGTGGCCCTTCTGCGCGCGTTTGCCGCGATGCTCGCTGGGACCAATCTCATGCCGTGGCGCCATTTCTTGATCATGAATGCGCTTGGAGGAATCCTCTGGGCGTCGCTCTTCGGGTTTGGGGCTTATTTCTTTGCTAAGGAAATGAAGAGCTTGGCCGGTCCGTTCGGCCTCCTGCTATTGGTCGTAGCGGTCGGTGTCGTGGTAGCCGGCGTGTTTTTCTTCCGCCATCATGAGAAAGAGCTGGAGGACCGTGCCGAGACAGCGCTCCCGGGGTCTCTGTTGCAAACGCCTCTGACAGGCCGCTAGCGCACGACGCGTGCGAACTTGCCGGCACCGCAGAGGATGTCAAATTTCCTAAACCGAAGGTCGGGGGTTCGAGTCCCTCCGGGACCGCCACTCTCCCGATCAATTTTGATAGGTGACTCAAGCGCTAGGTACTTTTTAGGTACTCTTGGCTCGCTCAAAGGTGCCGTTCTCCCGAGCTGATTCGGAGCGCCGTTCATGAAATTCACGCTGACTTACGATGGCCCACTTCAATCGTCGGGCAACAAGCACAAAAACGAAAACAAATGGGAGATTCGAAATAGGCTGCACCCGCAATTCGCGGACCTTTGGAATAGCCATCCGGCCCTGCGCGCCGTTGAAGACAATCGGCATTTTCCAAAAGTCGGGGGAGCGACGCTGACGCAGGCCCATCATTTGCATCCAGGCCCGGTCCATCCGCCTATTACCGCACCGATCATTGGCGGCGTGAGAGTGATTGACTACGGAACTATGGGCGAAGAGCCACCGCCCCGCGAAATCCTCGACCTCTGCGAGGCAATCGAGAAGCATGGTGCGTGGTTCAGGCCGTTGGTTCGCGAATCGTACGCGCTTCACTGCGGTCTAAAAATTAGATTTCTGCGCAAGGAGGCGCCGGGGAAGGTTTACCAAGGGGGCGACCTCGACGGACGCATCAAGACCATGATTGATGCGTTGACCATGCCTCGGCATGTAGAGCAAGTCCTCGAAAGGAAAACGTCGATAACGAGCCCGATCTATTGCCTCTTGGAAGACGATTCGCTTGTTTCCGGCTTGGAAATCGAAAGCGAGCGCCTATTGGGCGATCAGAACAATCCGGCCGATTGGGTCAAGCTGATGATTGAAGTCGACGTACGCGTCCGGCAGTCGACCATCTACAACCAGTCATTCCTTGGATGAAGGTTTCGGCGCGGAAATGATCTTCTTGAACGCGCGACCTAGAGCACCTTCGTCGTCCGCCTCGACTTCCTTGGCGGTTTCGATGAATCGCTTCGATTGCTCTGGATCGTCGGGCTTTGGTGCTGGTTTGCGTGACATAGTTTATTCCGGTTCTGTTCGCTCTTTGCTCCGCTCGGTAACTCTAACCATACCTCAAAACGGAACTTCTAAAGCAGCTTATCTTGCGCGGGCTTTTCCTGCGGGGCTTGCTTGTAGCCCCCGCCGTATTCCTGCGGTGGCAACTTTGGAAACTTGCCGTCAAGAAGATCGCCGACCGTGACGATCTGCAATCGCGAAAACTTGCCGAACGGGGTGTCGAAAAATCCCGCCGCTGCGGCTTCCTTCACCATCGGCGCTGTTGGCGCTCGCAGCGTGATCAGCACAGAGAATGGCGCCTTCTCGCGCTCCATAACGCCCCGTAGGTCGCGGACCATTTGAACCCCAAGATTGTCGCCGCCCTTGACCGAGACGATTCCAGCTTCCGTTTTTTTGCCGTCCGGTTTGCAGTAGTAGTAGCCGTCGATCCCGGAATCCGCGCCTTTCTTCTTGCCACCATAGGGCACGGCGTTGATGAGCGTGACCGCCCACCATTGGAATTGGTATTTGTCGCGGTTCGCCAAATCTTCGGCCCCCGCAAAGTCTTTCGGGGTGCCGTGGACCTCAAACTTGATGCCGGGAAAAGCGTCTTTGAGCCGACGCTCGATAAGGCCGATCGCTAGGTGCGTCACGTCGATGCCAATCCACTTGCGATGGAGTTTCTCGGCGGCGTGAACGGCCGTTCCGCAACCGCAGAATGGATCGAGCACCAAATCACCCTCGTTTGAGGACGCAGCCAAAATGCGTTCCAGTAGCGCAAGGGGTTTCTGTGTCGGGTATCCAAGCCGTTCCTGCGCTTGCGAATTGATTGGGGAGATGTCCGTCCAGACGGTCCCCATCACACCGCCCTCCATTTCATCCAGATAGCGCTTCAACCGAGGGCGCTTTGTAATGTCGAGGCTTCCGTCTTTCTTTGTTGGATACCAAATCCGGCCCTCCGCATCGAGCTTCTTCATTGTTTCCAGTTGATACCGCCAACCAATGCCAGGTGACGGGAACCCCTTCCACTCGTAGACCATATTGGGCCGTGGATTGGGGCTCAGCATATTGTCGAGCATATATTTGCCGCGCCCATCATTGTCGTCATTGCGATATTTGGCAGCTAAGTATTCTTCAGAGTGAGGCTCGCGCGGCGTGTTCCAGGTAAACGTCTTGCCCTTAGTGTAGAAGAGGATGCTGTCGGCGACGCGACTCCACGTCTTACTGTCGCTGTGCGTGGTGGTGCGTTTCCAGACAATTTCATTTTGGAAAAATATGGCGCCGAAAATCGCGTCAAGAAGCGTCTTCAAATAGTGGCTCGCCGTTGGGTCGCAGTGCAGATAGAGCGATCCGGTCGGCTTCAACACGCGATGCAATTCGATCAAACGAACGGCCATCATGGCGAGATAGGCCATCAGATCGTTGTCTCCGAGTGCAGAACGCATCGCCATCAGCAGGGAAGCGGCATCCGAGTTGCCTGATTTTATTGTTTCGTCGAACGCTTGCTGAGCGTGGATGTTCCAGTGCCAAGTGTCCTCGAACGCCTCGATCTGCGCTTCGCTGGCGTTGCCGGTCGGTGACTTAAAAAGCACGTTGTAAGAAGCGTTCGAGTTGAACGGCGGATCGAGGTAAATTAGGTCAACCGTATCGTCCTTGATACTCTCGCGCAGCACCGCGAGATTGTCGCCGTAATAGAGGGCGTTCATGTCGCGCCCCGCAGATCAATCTTCCGGTAAAGGCAGCCGCAGTTGGCGCGGATCGCTCCACGTCCAATGGCGTTTGCGGTGGCGCGGATATCGCTCACCCTTAGCGCCGCGCTCAACGAGTTGTTTCATAGGTGAGGTGACGGCCTTTTGCGCCCGCCAAGGTGGCTGATGCGCGGGCCACGTCATCAACGCCAAGCTTTTCCCGGTTGCTGTACCGGAAATCAAACTCGGTCATGTAGCGGTGCAGATGGGCTTCGCTGACGTGCTGGTAGACGCCGTAAATGCCACGCTTGAGGATCGAAAAGAAGCCTTCGACGGTGTTGGTGGTGACGACCCGATCGCCCTCGCGGCGCACGTATTCGTCCTTACTGTGGTTCACGGTGCCGTGCGAAGCGAAGTTCCAGCCGACCCCGGTGAAGGCGTGTTCTTCGTCGGTCATGAAATGGCTTTGAGTCGAGGCATGGGCATCCAGGACTGCGTGAAGGTTCTCATCCCGGACATTCGGCATGTGGAAGGGCCGCGCCTTGCCGTGCCGCTCGACCAAGGTGAAAACCGGATTCATGTGGCTGGCACCGCGCCGGACCTTGGTTCCGGGCTTGCGGCCGACAAAGGAAATATCGACTTCCAAGGTCTCGCCTTCTCCGCCCATCGGGGAGTCGGCACCAACCGGCCCCTTCATGATTTCCCGAATGCGGTGCATCAGGAACCAAGCGGTCTTCATGCTGCAATTGAAGGTCCGCTGTATCTGGCGAGTGCTGATCCCCTTCTTGCTCGCGGCAATCAGGTGGATCGCCTGCAGCCAGAGATGCAGCGGGAAATGGCTGTCTTCAAAGATGCTGCCGATCCGGACGGTGAACTGCTTCCGGCAGGCGTAGCACTTGCGGAGACCTGGCCGGCTGGTCTTGCCGCTAAGGCGGCCGATGCTGTTCTGGTCAACGTTGCCGCAATGCGGGCACACCGCGCCTTCCGGCCACAGGTGCGCCTCGACGAAAGCGAATGCAGCCTCTTCGTTGTGGAAGTGGGCGGCGGTCAAAACGGGCTTAGCCATGACGAAATCTCCTATGGCTCCAACCCTATATCTTGGGGATGGGGTTGTCAAGTGTAACGTCGCCACCCGACGTGGTTAGGAACAGCCCATGAACGGAGTCCCCCAGTTTTCCCCCAGTTGGCTTGGGGGATTCATGGCTTGTTCGCTCTGAGACGAGGGGGAAAAGGGAGTGGTCGCCTCCCTAACCCTTGATTTTCCTTGAGAATTTTGGTGGGCGCGACAGGGATTGAA
>PLJS01000187.1 GCA_003140315.1 Hyphomicrobiales bacterium | reverse complement strand
AGGTTACGAGCCTCGCGCGCGGGAGCCGCACCCTGCTCCGCCCGCCGAACGTCTCCGGAAGACGCCCCTCAGCGAGCAAGGCGCAGGCAAGATAAGGCCGGTTCGGCGCGGGGGGGATTACTTTTGCGATCACGATTCTGTGAATATGGTCCTAGATGACTCTCGTAGCCCGCATGAGCGAAGCGATATGCGGGGTCGGCATTGCGGCACGTGAAGTCCCGGATATCGCTTCGCTCATCCGGGCTACGAAATCACGTCGCGAGCTCCCTCTCCGACACCGACCGCAACATCGACCGCAGCACACCCGCGCGGCCCTTGCCGAACGTCGTCTCGAAGCCCGCCTGCGCCTTCGTCCACGCCTTGCGCGCCTGCGCGATGCGTGCGCGGCCGCGCGCGGTGAGCTGCAATTGCCGGCTGCGGCGATCCTCGCGGCCGACGACGGCGCTCACCAAGCCGTCGCGCTGCAGCGGCCGGATGTTGCGTCCGAGCGTGGTGCGATCCATCACCAGCTCGGCGGCGAGCGCGTTGATCGACAGGGGACCCGCGCGGCGCAGGATCGAGAGAACCGAATACTGGGTGCTGCGCAGGCCGAGCGGCGCCATGAACCGATCATAGAACTGCGTGACGTGGCGCGCCGCCTGGCGCACCGCGAGGCAGTGGCATTCCGTTGGCGCAATTCCGCTTCGCGTTTTCATCGTATCTCACCCGTCCAAGCCGCTGGACTTCGGCGCATATGCGCCTAGTATGGATGCATATACGCCTATTTTGGTGAATTGGAAAGCGTCTCGATGCTGGAGAAGACCCCTGTTTCCGAGCGCACGCCCGATGCCCTCGCGCCCGCCGCGAAGCCCGCGATGCATCCGCGCACGCGCGCGCTGCTCGAGGCGCCGATCCTGCCGACGCTCCTGCGCCTCGCCGCGCCGAACGTGCTGGTGATGCTGGTGCAGGCGGCGATCGGGCTCGTCGAGACCTATTTCGTCGGGAAGCTCGGAACCGAGGCGCTCGCCGGCGTCTCGCTCGTTTTCCCCGCCGTGATGCTGATGCAGATGATGTCGGCGGGCGCGATGGGCGGCGGCATTTCCTCTGCGATCGCGCGCGCGCTCGGCGGCGGAAGGCGCGAGGACGCCGACGCGCTCGCGCTGCACGCGCTGGTGATCGCGGTCGGCTTCGGGGCGACCTTCACGGTCGCGATGCTGCTCGGCGGCCGCGCGCTCTATTCGGCGCTCGGCGGAGAAGGCGCGACGCTCGACGCGGCGATGACCTACTCCAACATCGTGTTCGCCGGAATGGTGTTGCTGTGGATATTCAACTCGCTCGCCAACGTGATCCGCGGCAGCGGCAACATGGCGACGCCGGCGCTTGTCACCTGCGTCGGCGCGCTGTTCGTCATTCCGGTGTCGCCGGTCCTGATCTTCGGCTGGGGTCCCGTGCCGCGCCTCGGCGTCGCGGGCGGCGGGGTCGCGGTCGTCGCCTACTATCTGGTCGGCAGCATCGTGCTCGCCGCGTATCTGCGCCGCGCGCGCGGCGCCGTGCGGCTGCCGCTCGCGGGCGTCGCGCTGCGCTGGCCGCTGTTCCGCGACATCCTGCGCGTCGGCGCGGTCGCGGCGATCGTCACGGTCGGAACCAACATGACGGTCGCGATCACCACCGGCCTAGTCGGGTCGTTCGGCGCGGCGGCGATCGCCGGCTACGGCACCGGATCGCGGCTCGAATACCTGCTGGTGCCGCTCGTCTTCGGGTTCGGCGGACCGCTGGTCGCGATGGTCGGAACGAACATTGGCGCCGGGCGTTTCGACCGCGCGTTGCGCGCAGCCTGGATCGGCGCCGCGATCGCGACCGTGTTCACCGAGGCGATCGGGCTCGCGGCGGCGGCCTTTCCGCTCGCGTGGCTCACGCTGTTCGGGAGCGAGCCCGCCATGCTCGACGCGGGCGCGCGCTATCTGCGCATCGTCGGACCGGCTTACGGGCTGTTCGGCCTCGGCATGGCGCTCTATTTCGCCTCGCAGGGCGCGGGGCGGCTTCTCTGGCCGCTCGGCGCGGCGTTCGTGCGCTTCGTCATCGCGACCGGCGGCGGCTACCTGGCGCTGCGCCTGACCGGCGACATGTCCACCGTGTTCGTCGCGCTCAGCGTCGCGCTGGTCGCCTTCGGGCTGATCAACGCGGCTGCGGTTGCGGGCGGCACGTGGAAACCACGGACGTAATCCCGCTCAGGCCCGCGAAAGCAGACATCCGTTGGTGTCGTCCAGCACTCAGCGAATGTCGACGATTTCGGCTTCGCCGGTTCCGGCCCTGATCACATCGCCCTCCTGCTTGTTCATGAGCGCCTGCGCGACCGGCGACACATACGAGAGCGTGCCCTGCGCGGGCTCGGCCTCGTCCTCGCCGACGATCCGGAATGTCTGGCGGCGGCCATCGTCACGGTCGAGCCGAACTGCACCTTCCCGGTATTCTCGGGCTCGGGCATCGGCTGCGCGGTCGCGCGCCGCGCCGTCCAGTAAGCAGATCGCGCGAGACGCTTGCGAGAGCCGCGCGGTCGCTGGCGGCCTGCGCCTGTGCGTGCTGCTCGTGCAGGCGCGCCAGCGTTTCATCGAGCCGCGCGAGACCCGGCGCGGTGACGAGATTGGGATGATCGGAGATCGGCCGGTCGGGACGCTCTTCGAAGGCTTCCGTGCCGTCCGGCTCCTTGACGAAGGCCCGGCTCATGGGACGGGCAATCTGTGGCGCGCGGGATTGTTCCGCGAGCGTGGCATGGCGCGAGACACCCCGCTTTCGCCAGACATGCCTTCCCCGCCCGATCCATCACGCGGCGGCAATTCGCCGTGAATGTGACGGCCATCACTGAACCCAAGCTTCCCGTGCGCCACTACTTGGCAACGAAACAGGAGGCAGCCATGCCACTCGCACAAGTCATACGGTTCGCTGAACGTCAGTCGATGGGCGGCCTGCGGCGCAAGCCCGAGCCGTCGGAATGCGTCGTCCTTCGCTTTCCGCGTCCCGACGCGCTGCCGGCCATGCTGATGGTTGCCGACGACGACGATCGGGCTGCGGGACGCGGGCGCGATCCGGGCTGACCGGACTACGCCGCAGCCTTGCGCTTTCCGGGCGCGAAGCGGCCGTAGAACGTGTCGCCGGTCTTTGCCATGTCGAGCAGCAGCGGGTTCGGCGCGAAGCGATCGCCGTATTTCTGCGCCAGCGACTGGCAGAGCGCGACGAACTTCGCTGTGCCCATCATGTCGATGTAGGAGAGGGTGCCGCCCGAATAGGGCGCATAGCCGAAGCCGAGGATCGAGCCGACGTCGGCCTCGCGCACGTCAGTGAGCACGCCTTCCTCGAAGCAGCGCGCGGTCTCCAGCGCCTGGATCGCGAGCAGGCGCGCTTTCAGCTCGGCCACGTCGATCGTGTCGGGATCGAGCTTCGTCTTTTGCAGGTCCGCGAGGCCCGGCCACAGCCGCTTCGGGCCGGACGCCGGATAGTCGTAGAAGCCCTTGCCGTTCTTGCGGCCGTAGCGGCCGCGCTTCTCTACCATCTCTTCGAGCAGCGCCTTCTGGCGCGGGTCGATCGCCTGCGCGCCGAGGTCTGTTTCGGTGGCCTTGAGAATCTTCCAGGCGAGGTCGACCGCGACCTCGTCGTTGAGCGAGAGCGGGCCGACCGGCATCCCGGCCATGCGCCCGACATTCTCGATCATGGCGGCGGGAACGCCTTCGGTCAGCATCAGATGGCCCTCGCGGATGTAAGTGCCGACCACGCGCGAGGTATAGAAGCCGCGTGAATCGTTGACCACGATCGGCGTCTTCTTGATCGCGCGCACGTAATCGAGCGCGACCGCGAGTGCAGGATCGGCGGTCTTCTCGCCCATGATGATCTCGACCAGCATCATCTTGTCGACCGGCGAAAAGAAATGCACGCCGATGAAATTCTTCGGGTCCATCGAGCCGGCCGCGAGCGACGTGATCGGCAAGGTCGAGGTGTTGGAGCCGAACACGACCTTGTCGCCGATGACCGCCTGCGCCTTCGCGGTCGCCTCGGCCTTCACCGTGCGGTCCTCGAACACGGCCTCGATCACCATGTCGACGCCCTTGAGCTTCTCGTAGTCCGGCGTCGGCGTGATGCGGGCGAGCACAGCGTCGGCGTCGGCCTGCTTGGCGCGGCCCTTCTTCACCGAATCGGCGAGCAGCTTTGCCGAATAGGCCTTGCCCTTGTCGGCCGCTTCCTGATCGCGGTCGATCAGCACCACCTCGATGCCGGCCTGCGCCGTCACATAGGCTATCCCTGCGCCCATCAGGCCGGCGCCGAGCACGCCGATCTTCTTCAGGCTCGACGCGGCCGCACCTTCCGGCCGCCGTGCGCCCTTATTGAGGTCCTGCATCGAGACGAACAGCGAGCGGATCATTGCGGCCGCTTCGGGCGAGCGCACGATCTTGGCGAAATAGCGCGACTCGATGCGCAGCGCGGTGTCGAACGGCACCTGCAGGCCCTCGAACACCGCGCTCATGATCGCGCGCGCCGCCGGATAATTGTCGTTGGTCTCCTTGCGGTAGAGCGCGTTCGCGGCCGGCCAGGTCATCATGCCCATTTTCGACCAGACCAAGCCGCCCGGCAGCTTGAAGCCGTCCGTGTCCCAGGGCTGCTTGGCCTTGCCGCCGGCCTTGATCCAGTCCTTGGCGGCCTTCACCAGATCGGCGGCGGAGACGATGGTGTCGATCAGCTTCATGGTCTTGGCACGGTCGGCCGCGACCGCATTGCCCTTGAGCAGGAATTGCAGCGCGTCGGCGGTCGACATCATGCGTGCGATGCGCTGCGTGCCGCCGGCGCCGGGGAAAAGCCCGACCTTGATCTCGGGCAGGCCGAGCCGCGTCTTCGGATTATCCGACGCGACGCGGTAGTGGCAGGCGAGCGCGAACTCGAAGCAGCCGCCCATCGCGGTGCCGTTGAGCGCCGCGACCCACGGCTTGCCGCTGGTTTCCAGCTTGCGGTAAACTTGGCTGAGCTTGCGACTCTTCTCGAACACCATCTTGGCGGCGGCTTCCTCGCCGCTCGCCTTCAACGTCGCCTCGTAATCGCTGCGCTGCTTCTCCAGCATCGTGAGGTCGGCGCCGCCGCCGAAGGCGTCCTTGCCGGACGTGATCACCGCGCCCTTGATGGCGGCATCGGAGGCGATCTTGTCGACGACCGACTCGAGCTCATCGATGACCGAGAAATCGATGACATTCATCGAGCGGCCGGGCATGTCCCAGGTGACCAGCGCGATGCCGTCGCCATCCACGTCGAGCTTGAAGTTGGTCATGTGATGTCTCCCAGGACGGCGTTTCAGTACGGCTCGCCGGATTTGTGCAGGATGCGGACGTCTTTGCCGTCGCGCTCGAATTTCAGGTCGACGTCCGGATAATGCGCGCGCTCATTGGGTGCGCGCGTGCCGATTTCGAGATAGAGCGCATCGCGGTCCGATTTGTTCACCAGATGATGGCCGTTCGCGACATTGGCCTTGAAGCCCGCGCAGTCGCCGACTTTCAGCACAGTCTCGCCCTCGTCCTCTACCAGCGTGAGTTCACCTTCGAGAATGAAGACGAATTCGTCTTCGTTCTCATGCCAGTGACGCAGAGACGACGCTGCACCCGGCTTCATGCGCGTCAGGTTGACGCCGAACTGCGTCAGTCCCGCCACATTGCCGAGCGCGGTCTTTTCACGGCCTTCCACGACGTGCCGGAAGGCGTCGGGGTAGTTGGTTGAAGTCCGCGCTTCGAGCTTGCTGATGTCGATTTTTGGCATTGTGGTCTCGCACCGCTGCTGCTTCTCCCCTCCCCCTTGCGGGGAGGGGTCGGGGGTGGGGTCGAGAGGTTTCCGCGAAAGTCGCGCCACCCCCACCCCGACCCGCCGTCACTGCGCTTTGGCGGGTCGACCCTCCCCACAAGGGGGAGGGTAAGAAAGAAAGCTACACCCTCTCGATGATCGTCGCGGTGCCCATGCCGGCGCCGATGCAGAGCGTAACCAGCGCGGTGTTGAGATTGCGCCGCTCCAATTCGTCGAGCACGGTGCCGAAGATCATCGCGCCGGTCGCTCCGAGCGGATGGCCCATCGCGATCGCGCCGCCGTTGACGTTCATCTTGTCATGGTCGACGCCGAGCGCCTGCATGTAGCGCAGCACCACGGATGCGAAGGCTTCGTTCAGCTCGAACAGGTCGATGTCGGCGAGCGTCATGCCGGCTTTCTTCAGCACCTTCTGCGTCACGTCGATCGGGCCGGTCAGCATGATGGCGGGCTCGGAGCCGATGTTGGCGAACGCCCGGATGCGCGCGCGCGGCTTCTTGCCGATCTTGCCGCCGGCTTCCTTGTTGCCGATCAACACGGCGGCTGCGCCGTCGACGATGCCGGACGAATTGCCGGCGTGGTGCACGTGCGTGACCGTCTCGACATCCGGATGCGCCTGGATCGCGACCGCGTCGAAGCCGTACATCTCGCCCATCTGCACGAATGACGGCTGCAACTGCGCGAGCGACTGCATCGTGGTCGTCGGCCGCATGTGCTCGTCATGGCCGAGGATCGTGATGCCGTTCACGTCCTTCACGGGGATCACGGAATTCTTGAAGCGACCCTCGTCCCACGAGGTCTTCGCGCGCTTCTGGCTCTCGACCGCATAGGCGTCGACGTCGTCGCGCGAGAAGCCGTATTTGGTGGCGATCAGATCGGCCGAAATGCCCTGCGGCAGGAAGTAGGTCGGCACCGCGATCGCCGGGTCCACCGGCCACGCGCCGCCGGACGCGCCCATGCCGACGCGGCTCATCGATTCGACGCCGCCGCCGATCGTCATCTCGTGCTGGCCGGACATCACCTCGGCGGCCGCGAAGTTGATCGCGTCGAGGCCGGAGGCGCAGAAGCGATTGATCTGCACGCCCGGCACCGTGTCGCCGTAGCCCGCCGTCAGCGCTGCCGCGCGCGCGATGTCGCCGCCCGCCTCGCCGACCGGATCGACGCAGCCGAGCACGACGTCATCGACCAGCGTGGTGTCGAGCGTGTTGCGCGCCTTGATGGCGCCGAGCGCCTGCGTGGCGAGATTGAGCGCGGTCACCTCATGCAGCGAGCCGTCGGCCTTGCCGCGCCCGCGCGGGGTGCGCACGGCGTCGTAGATGAATGCGTCGGTCATTGAATTCTCCAGAGGCTGGTCATTCCGGTCGAGCGAAGCGAGAGCCGGAATCCATATCCACGATTGGTGGTTATGGGTCCCGGCTCGCGCCCGCTTCGCGGGCTTGGCCGGGATGACAGGTGAACTACAAACTCCTCGCGATCAGCAGCTTCATGATCTCGTTCGTGCCGGCATAGATGCGCTGCACGCGCGCGTCGCGGTACATGCGCGAGATCGGGTATTCATCCATATAGCCATAGCCGCCGAACAATTGCAGGCAGCGGTCGACGATTTTGTTCTGCAAATCCGTCAGCCAGTATTTCGCCATCGAGGCCGTGACGGTGTCGAGCTCGCGCCGCAGTTGGCGCTCGACGCAGTGGTCGTGAAAGACGCGCCCGATCGTCGCCTCGCTCTTGCATTCGGCAAGCTCGAACTGGGTGTTCTGGAAATCGATGATCGCCTTGCCGAAGGCCTTGCGCTCCTTGACGTAGTCGATGGTGAGGGCCAGCGCGCGTTCGATCATGCCGATCGCCGCCGTGCACACGATCAGCCGCTCCTGCGGCAGGTCGCGCATCAACTGGACGAAGCCCTGCCCTTCCTCGGTGCCGAGCAGCGCCTCGGCGGGAAGCTTCACGTCGTCGAAGAACAATTCCGACGTGTCGGCCCAGTCCATGCCGAGCTTCTTAAGCTTGCGGCCGCGCCGGAAGCCCGGCGCCTCGTCGGTCTCGACCACCATCAGCGAGGTGCCCTTGGCGCCCGCCGCCGGATCGGTCTTGGCGACGACGATGATGAGGTTGGCGTGCTGGCCGTTGGTGATGAAGGTCTTCGAGCCGTTGAGCACGTAGCCGTTGCCGGATTTCTGCGCGCGCGTCTTCACGCCCTGCAGGTCGGAGCCGGTGCCGGGCTCGCTCATCGCGATCGCGCCAATCAGCTCGCCGGTCGTGAGCTTCGGCAGCCATTTCTTCTTCTGTTCCTCAGTGCCGTAGTTGAGAATGTAAGGAGCGACGATGCCGGAATGCAGCGGCGCGCCGATCGAGTCGAGCCCGGCGAGCGCGAACTCGCGATTGATCACGGTCTCATGCGCGAACGTGCCGCCCGCGCCGCCGTATTCCTCCGGGATACCGGCGCAGAGAAGGCCTGCCTGGCCGAGCTTCTCCCAGGCCGAGCGCTCCATGATGCCGGCTTCGGTCCACTTGTCGATGTGCGGCACCAATTCAACGCTGAGGAAACGCTTCGCCTGCTCCTCGAGCAGCACGAGATCCTCGGTCATCCATCCGGGACGGGGAACGTTCACGGCGCTCATCGGTGTTTCCTCGGTCTCTCTTCTTACCTCTCCCCTTGAGGGAGAGAGTGGCTTCCGAGCGCATAGCGCGAAGGAAGCCGGGTGAGGGGTTCACTTGATTCTTGCGAAGCAAACCCCTCACCCGGCTCGCTTCGCTCGCCACCCTCTCCCTCAAGGGGAGAGGGGAAGCGGAGCGTGTTGCACGTTAGAACGCCTCCGCCGGAAGCTCCATCATCGTATCCGCGCCGGACTGGATGCGCTTGAGGTGCGCCGCGCTCTCGGGCAGCACGCGTTCCATGAAATATTTGCCGGTGACAAGCTTCGCCTTCATGCGCTCTTCCGCGCCATTGGCGCCGGCTTTCAGCTTCTCCTGTGCGGCCTTCGCCATCTGCGCCCACATGTAGGCAAGCGCGACCAGGCCGAAGAGGTGCATGTAGTCGGTCGAGCCGGCGCCGGCGTTGTCGGGCTTCTTCAGGGCATTCTGCGCAAACCACATGGTGGCCTGCTGCAACTGCCCGAGCGCCTCGCCGAGCGGGCCGACATAGGGCTTCATCGCGTCGTCGGCCGAATGTTCCTTCACGAACGTCGAGACTTCCTTGAAGAACGCCGTGACGGCGCGCCCGCCATCGCGGCCGAGCTTGCGGCCGACAAGATCAAGCGCCTGGATGCCGTTCGCGCCCTCGTAGATCATCGCGATGCGCCCATCGCGCACGAACTGCTCCATGCCGTTCTCGGCGATGTAGCCGTGGCCGCCGAACACCTGCTGCGCCGTCACGGTGTTGGCGAAGCCCGTATCGGTGAGCACGCCTTTGATCACCGGCGTCAATAGCCCCATGTGATCGTCGGCGGCCTGGCGTTCCTTCTCGTCGGCGGAGCGATGCGAGACGTCGCCCTTCAGCGCGGTCCACAACAGCAGTGCACGCGCCGCTTCGTTGAAGGATTTCACCGACATCAGCGCGCGGCGGATGTCGGGATGCACGATGATCGGATCGGCCGGCTTGTCGGGATACTTCACGCCGGAGATCGAGCGGCCTTGCAGGCGCTCGCGCGCGTAGATCGCGGCGTTCTGGTAGGCGACCTCGGAGACCGCGAGCCCCTGCATGCCGACCGCGAGCCGCGCTTCGTTCATCATCGTGAACATCGCGTGCAGGCCGTGGTGCGGCTCGCCGAGCAGCCAGCCGGTCGCACCGTCGTAATTCATCACGCAGGTCGAATTGGCGTGGATGCCCATCTTGTGCTCGATCGAGCCGCACATCACGCCGTTGCGGCTCCCGAGCGATCCGTCCGCATTGACGAAGAACTTCGGCACGACGAACAGCGAGATGCCCTTGGTGCCTTCCGGCGCGCCTTCGATGCGCGCGAGCACGAGGTGGATGATGTTCTCGGCCAAGTCGTGCTCGCCGGCCGAGATAAAGATCTTGGTGCCGGTGATCTTGTAGCTGCCGTCGGCCTGCGGCGTAGCCTTGGTGCGCAGGAGCCCGAGGTCGGTGCCGCAATGCGGCTCGGTCAGGTTCATCGTGCCGGTCCACTCGCCGGTCGTCATCTTCGGCAGATAGGTCTTCTTCTGCTCGGGAGAGCCGTGACGCAGCAGCGCCGCGATCGCGCCTTGCGTGAGGCCCGGATACATCGCGAAGGCCATGTTGGAGGAGGCGAGCATCTCGTTGACGATCATCGTCATCGTGGCCGGCAGGCCCTGCCCGCCATACTCGGCCGGCACCGAGATGCCGACCCATCCGCCTTCGACGAGCTGTTTGTAGGCTTGCTTGAATCCCTTCGGCGTGATGACGCAGCCGTCAGGCTGACGCGCGCAACCTTCCTGGTCGCCGCTGCGGTTGAGCGGGGTGAGCACTTCCTCGGTGAATTTCGCCGCCTCCTCCAGGATCGCCGCGACCACGTCGGGCGATGCGTCGGCAAAGCCCGGCACGTTGCCGTAGCGCTCCATGTGGAACACATCATTGAGCAGGAACTGCACCTCCTCCACAGGCGCCTTGTAGGTGGGCATCGGATGTCTCCCTTAAGTCTCTTCTAGGTTCGATCGGCGCGCTCGGAAGCGGCGAGCCTGGCCTTCATCGAATCACTCGCACGCGTCAGCTCGGCGACGATACGGTCGATGCCCGCCTTCTGGCGTTCGAGCCGATCGATGCGTTCGCCGAATTTTGTGAGCGCGACCTTGAGTTGGGTCACCTGCCCGCCGCCGAGATCGTAGAGGTCGAGCATCTCGCGCACTTCCTCGAGCGAGAAGCCGACCGTCTTGCCGGCCAGCACATAGGCAAGTCGCGCCCGGTCACGCCGCGAATAAAGCCGCTGCTCGCCGCGCCGCGCCGGATCGACCAGGCCTTTTTCCTCGTAGAAGCGCAGCGTGCGCGCCGAGATGGCGAATTCCTTGGCGAGGTCGCGGATCGTGAACACCTCGCGCCCCGCCGAAGCGCCCGGCGCAAAGCCGGTGACAAGCTCGGCGAGCACGTCTTGGGCGGCGGTCTGGCTGAACTCGTTCACGTTTTCGGCTCCCGCTGATCCGCGCGGTTCTCATACATCTAGTTTACGTAAACGTAAAGATGAAAGGTAAAAAAACTGTGCACGCGAGCGCTGTTCAGCTCGCGCGCGCACGGGGAGAGGGTCGAATCGATTGATCGAGCTACGCTTCCGGCCTGCCCGCCACACCCCAGATGAGGTGCGCAGGCGGATGGCGGGTCACGAGCCGGTGCGCTCCAGCGGCTTGCCGGCGAGCGCCGCATAGATCCGAAACAGCTCCGCAAGGCCTTCTTCCAGCTCGGTTTTCTGCCGCTCAAGCAACGCGATCTGCTCCAGGCATTTCTCCCGGCTCAGATTCAGCGTCGCGCTGTCGGCAACCTTGCCTTCCTCCGCGGCGACCAGTTGCTGAATTTCGCCAAGCGTGAAGCCAAGCTTCTTACCCTTGAGAATCAGCGTCAGGCGGTCGCGGTCGCGTTGCGAATAGAGCCGATTGAGGCCTTCGCGTTGGGGCGAAAGCAGGCCCTTGTTCTCGTAGAATCGCAGCGCCCGCAACGTGACGCCGAAGTCGCGCGCAAGCTCGCCAATCGCGAACACGGGCTTGTCGCCGGACGGAAAGGCCTCACCGGAATGCTCGGTCGCCCATTGGACGTGGCTCGCCGTCCCATCCGTGGGGGGTGAATCGTTCATCTGTCAGCTTTCAATCCAAGGTGTCGGGAAAGCCCGATGCTTCGGGCTAGGTTGATCGCCAAATAAGGTCTCGATCGCACAAAAGCGAGACACCTGACGTTACGAGAGGCGACATAACGGTAATCTTCGTCAGACCTATCCACATACCACCTAGGCCAAGCCCCAATCATTACAACCAAAAGACGAATCACGCAATCCCCGCGATCGCAAAGCGCCCGCAGCCCTGCGTCGGGCCAAGGAAATAGCGCCGATCGATCCACAGCTTAACGGCTTGTTTACCCTAAAGCGGAAAAGTCTGCCTAAGGACACAGGACCTCGCGCGCCGTGGACGTCACGTTAACGAGCGTCGGTTTCAGCAGATCGACCCTGCTCGTCCCCAGGGCGCCACGATTGCGGGTTGGGCAATGACTTCAGGCGGATGGCGAGACGACACCGGGCTGAGCTCGCAGCTGCAGGAGGCGGCGCGCGCGGCCGCGCGGCGCGCCGGCATGTCGGTCGACGAGTGGCTGCGCGCGACCATCGGCGAATCGGCGGCGGCCGTCGGCGTGAAGCCGCCGCGCGGCGGCTCGATCGGCGGGCGCCTCGATCAGCTTTCCAACCGCACCGGACGTCCTGCGCGCGCCGATGCTCCCGCCTTCGCGCATGCGGCGGCGGATGAGCCGACGACGCGGCTCGCCGCCACAGTCGCGCGGCTGAACGAGCGGCTCGACCGGTTGACCACGGGACGCGCCCTGTTCGGCGATCTCGATCATCGCGTGTCCGCGGTCGGCGGCGAGTTCGACGCGATGCGGCGCGATCCTTCGCCCCCGATTTCGCCCGAGGCCGGCGCACTCGGTCTCGACAGCGCGGTCGCCGAGATCAGCGCGCGCCAGCGCGCGCTCGACGAAAGCGAAAAGCGCGCGCCCGGGACCGCCACCAGCGCGGATCTCGCGAATTTGCAGGCGCAACTGCGCCACATGTCGGAGCAGATCGAGACCCTGCGCCAGCCAGGCGGCGTCGAGGATGCGCTCGCCGGCCTGCGCCGCGATCTCGGCGACATCGCCACCACCATCAACGAGGCTATGCCGCGCCGCGCGCTCGAGGCGCTGCAAAGCGAGGTGCACGCGCTCGCCGACCGGATCGACCGGGGATATGGCCAGGGCGCCGACCCTTCGGCGCTCGCCGCCATCGAGCAGGCGCTCGGCCACGTCGTCGACGCGATCAACTCCATGACGCCGGCCGAGGGGCTGGGCAGTTTCGAACAGCATCTCAGCGAGCTCACGCGCAAGATCGACGGGCTTACGGGAGGCGCCGCTCCCGATCCCGCGGCGCTGCGCGCGCTGCAGGACGGAATCGACGAGATGCGCGGTCTCGCCGCCCATGTGGCGTCCGCCGAGGGGTTGGCGTCGCTCAGCGCCGACGTGCACACGCTCGCGGACCGCATCGACGGCATCGCGACCACGACGGGCGCCGGGCACTTGGAATCGCTCGCGCAACGGGTCGACGCGCTCACGCGCGCGCTCGATACGCGCGGCGTCGATCGGCTCGAGATGCCGCAGAACCTCGAATCGCTGGTCCACGCGCTGTCCGACAAGCTCGACCAGACCGGAGCGCCGGCGGCCGGCCAGATGGCCTTCGACCAGCTCGAGCGGCAGATCATCCGGCTCGCCGACAAGATCGAAGTGGCGGACCAGCGGTTCGGCAACATCAACACGATCGAGCGCGGCATCACGCAACTCATGAGCGAGGTGCAGGCGGCACGCGCGGACGCGGCCACAGTCGCCGAGCGGGTCGCACGCTCGGTCGCCAACGAGAACATGCCCGCGCCGGGCGGCGACGTCTCGACGCTCAAGGACGAAATCGCCTCGCTGCAGGCCAATCAGTCGCAAACCGACCGCCGCACCCAGGACACGCTCGAGGCCGTTCACGACACACTGGAGCGCCTCGTCGACCGGCTCGCGATGGTGGAGACCGATATCCGCACCGAGGTGCCCACCGAAAGCGAGCCGAAGCGCGCGCGTCTGCCCCTCGCGCCGATGCCTTTGGCGCCGATGCCGCAGGCTGCGCCGATGGCCCCCGCGCAGAAGCCGGCAGCACCCCCCGTACAGGTCCAGCGCCGCGACCGCCCCCCGATCGATCCAGACCTTCCCGCCGATACGCCGCTCGAACCCGGTATCGGAGTGCGCGCGCGCACGCCGGCCGAGCGCATCGCGGCGTCCGAGGCCGCACTCTCGCCGATCAAGCGGGAGAATGGCGCCGAGCCGAGCGGCAAGGCGAATTTCATTGCGGCGGCGCGGCGCGCCGCGCAGGCCGCCGCCAGCGAAGGCACTCCGGTCGAGACCGCGCGCCTCGAAGAAGGCAAGGACGACGAGGCACCGACGAGCCTGATCGGCCGTTTTCTCGGCAGTCGACGGCGCGCACTGACGATCGGCGTCAGCGCGTTGCTGTTGATCTACGGCACGATGCAGCTTCTCAACATGAACTGGGGCACCGAGCAGAAGGCCGCCGAGCCGCCGCGCCCGAGTTCGAGCCAGAACGCCGCGCCCGCGACGGGCGATCAAAGGATCGCTGCTCCCGCGACCGTCCCGCCCGCGGCGCCCGAGCCCGCGAAGCCGGAGCCAGCGCCAAGCGTTCCGGGCCGCCAGTCCGTAATCACGCCGACCATGCCGGCCGTTCCGCTCATCGCGCCGGTCGCGACGACCGCGATGATCTCGGCGACACCCGTGCAGACCGCGGTCCCGGCAACGCCGCCGGCCGCAACCCCGGCGACGCCTCCGGCTGCCGATATCACCGGTTCGATCCCGCGCGCGCCGCAAGCGGCGCCGCTGCCGGCGCCGAAGCCCGCGCTCGGGGAACCACCGCTCTCGCTGCAGGCTCCTTCGTTCTCCGACAAGGCGCTTCCGGCCGCGATCGGCGGCCCGGCGCTGCGCACCGCGGCGGCGACCGGCAACGCCGCAGCCGAATACGAGATCGGCATGCGCTATGCCGAAGGACGCGGGGTCACGGCCAATCTCGAGGTCGCGCTGCAATGGTTTGAGCGCGCCGCGAACCAAGGACTGGCCCCGGCGCAGTACCGCCTCGGCAGCATGTACGAGAAGGGCCAAGGCGTCCGGAAGGACCTCAACAAGGCGCGCGAGCTCTATCTGACGGCGGCCGACAAGGGCAACGCCAAGGCCATCCACAACCTCGCGGTTCTCTACGCCGAAGGCATCGACGGCAAGCCGGATTACCGCGCCGCGGCGCAATGGTTCCGCAAGGCGGCCGAGCGCGGCGTCGCCGACAGCCAGTACAATCTCGGCATCCTCTATGCCCGCGGCATTGGGGTCGACCAGAACCTCGCCGAGTCCTACAAGTGGTTCGCACTCGCGGCGAACCAGGGCGACCAGGATTCCGCCAAGAAGCGCGACGACGTCGCGGCGAGGCTCGATCAGCAGTCGCTCGTCGCCGCCCGCCTCGCGGTGCAGACCTTCACGGCCGATCCGCCGCCGGAAGAGGCCATGAACGTCAAGCCGCCGGCCGGCGGCTGGGACCGCGCGACCGCCGCGCCCGCCAAAGCCATCGAACCACGCCGCAAGGGCGCGACGTAATCCGCCGCGGGCCTTGCCGCCCCGCGACGGCGACGTTGCGACGCAGCCGATCGCGGGCCCCGCGGCGCCACAATCGTCGCGCATTCACAAAACCTTCAGCCGCGTGGCGCGTATCTTTATGCGCGACGGCAGGCGAATCCGACTAAGCTCGGAGGCGCCCGCGCTGCGTCGCCTCCTTGAGGGCAGAGCCCTCGCATCGGCGGATCAATCCCGTGCAGATCTACCTTCCGATCGCCGAATTGCCCGTCAACGTGCTGCTGATCCTCTTCATGGGGCTCGCGGTCGGATTCGTCTCGGGCATGTTCGGCATCGGCGGCGGGTTCCTGATGACGCCGCTGTTGATCTTCATCGGCATCTCGCCGGCGGTCGCGGTCGCGAGCGTGGCGAGTCACGTGGCAGCATCGTCGTTCTCCGGCGCGCTCTCCTATTGGCGCCGGCGCGCGGTCGATCCGGCGCTGGCCGCGATGCTGCTCGCCGGCGGCCTGATCGGCACGACCGCCGGCGTGTGGCTGTTCACGCTGCTGCGCGCGCTCGGGCAGCTCGATCTCACCATCGGCCTCTCCTACCTGATCCTGCTCACCATCGTCGGCGGCATGATGATCGTGGAGAGCGTGCGCGCCATCATCCGGGCGCGGGAGGGCAAGCCGGCCGAGATCCGGCGCCCGGGCAGCCACATCTGGATCCACAAGCTGCCGCTGAAGCTGCGCTTCAAGCAGTCGAAAATCTACGTCTCGGTGATTCCGATCTGCATCATCGGGTTCATCATCGGGTTCATCGGCGCGATCATGGGCATCGGGGGCGGCTTCCTGCTGGTGCCGGCGCTGATTTATCTGATCCGCGTTCCGACCGGCGTGGTGATCGGCACCTCGATGGTGCTCACGCTGGTGACCATGGCCTACGCCACCGTCATCCATGCCGCGACCAACCATCTGGTCGACGCGGTGCTGGCGCTGATCCTGATGATCGGCGGCGTGATCGGCGCGCAGTTCGGCGCGCGCACCGGACAGCGCTTCAGCGGCGAACAATTACGGCTTCTGCTCGGCGTCCTCGTGCTGATGGTCGGCCTGCGCTTTGCCTACGACCTCGTGGTGCAGCCGGCCGACCTCTACACGATCCGCGCCACCGAGGAGCAGCCATGAGCGCGCCGTCACGAGCGTCGATCGCGCTCGCATGCGGGGCTTGCATCGCGTTCACGGCGCCCGCGGCGGCGGAGCGGCTGGTCACCACGCTCTCGGTTTCGCGTGTGCAGGTCGCGTCGAATTTCATCGGGACCGACGTGATCCTTTTCGGTTCGGTGGAGCGCGACGCCCAGACCGTTGCCCGGCATGGCGGCTACGACATCGTCGTCACCGTGACCGGCCCGCGCGAAACAGTGACGACCTTCCGCAAGGCGCGCGTATTCGGCATCTGGGTCAATGCCGACTCGCGCGCATTCATCAAGACGCCGTCCTATCTCGCGGTGCTGGCGAACCGGCAGATCAACGACATCGCCGACATCAACACGCTGCGGCGGACTCAGACCGGGCTTGCGCGCACCCTGCTGCCGCAAGAGATCTCCGGCGACATCGCGGATTCGACCCGCGACGATCCGTTCCGCCAGGCTTTCCTGCGCCTCAAGATCGCACGCGGCCTCTATCGCGAGGCGCAGAACGGCACGACGTTCCTCACCCCGGCGCTGTTCCGCGCCGCGATCCCGATCCCGGACAACGTGCCGACCGGCATCTATGAGGTCGAGATCAAGCTGTTCGCCGATGGTGCGCTGCTGTCGCGGGCAACGACGGCGTTCGAGGTCGTCAAGGTCGGCTTCGAGCAGTTCGTCGCGAGCGCCGCGCGCGACCACGGTCTCGCCTACGGGCTCGCCACTACCATGATGGCACTGCTCACCGGCTGGTTCGCGAGCGTGGTGTTCCGCAAAGATTGAGATTCAGTCTGAGAGGCAGCGGCCGGCGGCGATCGCATAGAGCCGCCGCTCGCCCAGCATATGCGCCGTGAATGCGAGCGCGCCGAAGACCGCCGCGAAAGCGCGGTCGCGGACGTTGAGGCCGCCCGCATAGGCGCCGAACGCCGGCATCACGAGGCGCTTGCCGTCGGAGGCAAAACAGCGCCGGCCGACCGCGCGGCCGCGCTGCGCGATGCGCGCCACCGGATGGAGATGGCCGGCGATCTCGCCGTCGGGCGCGTCGCGCGAGGGCTCGTGGCGCAACGTCAGCGCGCCGATGCTCAAGGTCGTGGCGAAGCATCCGCCGATGCCCTCGGCCGGGTCCGGGTCGTGATTGCCGGCGATCCAGATCCAGTCGCGCCCGCGCTGCAGCGCGGCGAGCGCCGCGCGGTCGGGCGGCGAAAGCCGCGCGGGGCCGCCGCCATCATGGAAGCTGTCGCCGAGCGCGACGACACGGCGCGGCCGGTAGCGCGCGATCAGTTGGGCGAGGCGCGCGAGCGTCGCAGCGGTGTCGTAAGGCGGCAGCAGCACGCCGCGGCGCGCAAAGCTCGAGCCTTTTTCCAGATGCAGGTCGGAGACGATCAGCAGCCCTTCGTCGGGCCAATAGAGCGCGCCGGCACAGTCCGCGAGCAGATGCACGCCGGCGAGTGCGATCCGTCCGGCTTGCGGGCCGGGTGTCGCGGCAGTTTCGATCGACGCCAGCCGGTGCATCGCGCCCTCCCGCGCGCGCGAAAGCGAATCGCGCCCTATCGGTAGCGCGACCGCGGGCATCGGGTCGAGTCTTGCGAGGCGACGGGCGTCACCTCACGCTGCGGCAGCCCCCTACTGCGCGTTGCCGAACATGAAGCTGTAGCCGGAACCGACCTTGGGATTGGCGGCCGTATTGGCATAGGTCGCGTGGCATTTCAGGCAGCTCGTGCCCGGATGCTGGAGGAACGTCTCAAGCACCGCATTCATGAGCGTATCGGTTGAGGGCTTGCCCATCGGCATCGGGAGCAGGATCGGGACCGGTGTCTTGAGCACGACGGTCGGCGGCGACCACTGCACGTCGAGCAGCTTGTAATACTGCCACGGCGACGTGATGTTGTTCTGCTTGTTGTATTGCACGATGATCCCCTGCGCATCCTGGGTCACGCCCGCCGCGGTCGGATCGTCGGGGATCGACTGCACCACCTGCGTCGGATTCGTGTACTTGTCGTTGAGCTTGCAGCCGGCGCATTGGCTGTTGAAGAACGTGTACTTCTGGCCCGGAACGGGCCCCTTGGGCTGGATCGGCGCGTTGTCGATCTGCGCGAACGTGCCCCATAGGCCGACCGTGTCATCGCCGCCCGCGATGAAGACATGCAATCCGACCAGGCCGACCTTCACCGGACGCAGCAGCGGATCGTAGATGTACGCCTCGACGACATGGAACCGGCCGGACGCAGCCTCGGCCGCGGTCAGAACCTTCCAGGCGGCTTTGAGCTCGATCGACTGGCTCGGCAGGATGATGTTGGATTTCTGGATGTACGTATTCTGCCCGGCCTTGCCTGAAGAGCGTGTTGTTGTAGATGTAGTCGAACTGCGTCTTGTTCATCGCGATTTCGTAGAAGACGGGTATCTTCTGCTGGTCCCACAGAATATTGCCGTCGGCCTGGCGAATCTCGTCGAGGAACGTGTTGTCGACCGCCTGCGGATTGCGGGCGATGTTCTCGATCACGGTGCGCGAGATTTTCGAGGTCCGCTTGAGCAGGCGCACCTTGCCGGAGGCGATCTCGGCGGCGAGGCCGGGCGCCAGCGCAGTCATTTGCAGGGCCGGGTCCCAGGGCGGCGGCTTGGTCCCGCCGGCGAGGAAGAGCTCCTCGACCGTTTTGAAGGTCTCCCACACCGTCGCACCCGGTCCGCCGAACTTCGCGGTCGGGTTCGGCAGGCCGCGCCTGTTGCCGGGGATCGCCGGCCAATTGAGATAGAAGAAGGTCTGCCACAACGCGCAGTCGGCGCCGCGGTTGTCGAAGTCGATAACGGTGTATCTCGGGATCGGCGCGACGGTGACCATTTGCGGCGGGCTGCCGCCGCAGGCAAAGCCGGGCGGCTTTTGCTGCGCTGACGCCGCGCGCGGCAAGGAGGCTGAGCGTGAATACGGCGGCGAATGCGCTTAGTTTTCTCATGACGTCTTCTCCAATTTGCCGAAAAGGCGGGAGATTGTTGACGTTAGACTATACAACTATAATAATGACAACCAGAATATGTATTTTGGTTGTAGATCGCTTTAATTCATCGCCTCCTTGACGAGCTCGTCCGCCGCCTCCGCCAAGAGCGCGTCGGAGGCCTCGCCGTAGACCATCTCGCGCCCGATCTCGAGCAGCGCCGGCACGGCGAGTGGCGACACATGATCGAGCGGCTGGTGCACGATGCGGCCCTTGATGCGGGCGAGCATCTCGGAGAGGCGGCGGATGTCGAGCAGGCCTGACGCGGCGTCGGCATGCGCGGCGCGCAGCAGCAGATGGTCGGGCTGATGCTTGCGCAGCACGTCGTAGACGAGGTCGGTCGAGATCGTCATCTGGCGCCGGCTCTTCTCTTCGCCCGGATAGCGGCGCTCGATCAGGCCGGCGATGATCGCGCAGTTGCGGAACGTGCGCTTCATCAGCGCGGACTCGGCGAGCCAGGCTTCGAGATCGTCGCCGAGCATGTCGGCGTCGAACAGCGCGTCGAGCGAAAGTTCGCCGCGCTCGACTGCGAAGGCGGGATCGCGCAGACCCCAGACGGCGAGCGCGTATTCGTTCGCCACGAAACCGAGCGGACGCATACGAGCGCGCTCGAGCCGCCGCGTCAGCAGCATTCCGAGAGTTTGATGCGCAAGACGGCCCTCGAACGGATAGCAGACGAGATAATACTGATCGCCGCGCGGGAAGGTCTCGACCAATAGCTCGCGCGCGCCCGGCAGCCGCGAGCGCCATTCCTGGATCTCCAGCCATTCGCGCACCTGATCGGGCAGCGCGCGCCAGGCGTCATGGTCGGCGAGAATGCCGCGCACGCGGGCGGCGAGGTACGTCGAGAGCGGGAACTTGCCGCCGTCATAGGACGGCACCTTCGGATCGGGGTCGTGCGAGCGCGAAACATAGACCTCGTCCTCGACCAACGCTTCGTATTTGAGGACCTCGCCGGCGAACACGAAGGTGTCACCGGGCGTCAGCGTCTCGATGAAATATTCCTCGACCTCGCCCAGCACCCGCCCACCGCGCGGGATCACCTTGGAGGCACGCGAACGCACCAGCCTGACTTTCAGCATGTCGGCTTCCACGATCGTGCCGACGTTCATCCGGTACATCTGCGCGACGCGCGGGTTCGCGATGCGCCATGTGCAGTCCGCGGTCTGCCTGATCTTGGCGAAGCGTTCATAGGATTTGAGCGCATAGCCGCCGGTCGCGACGAAATCGACCGTGGCGTCGAAGTCCGCGCGCGTCAGACCCGTGTACGGCGCGGCCGTCGTGACCTCGGCATAGAGATCGTCGGCACGGAACGGTACGCCGCAGGCAAAGCCGAGCACGTGCTGGGCCAGCACATCGAGCGCGCCGGTGCGCAATGGCGGCGTGTCCTGCGCGTTCACCGCGATGGCGTCGATCGCGGCGCGGCATTCGAGCACTTCGAAGCGGTTGGCCGGCACCAGCACGCCGCGCGAGGGCTCGTCCATGCGGTGATTGGCGCGGCCGATGCGCTGCAGGAGCCTTGAGGCGCCCTTCGGCGCGCCGACATTGANNTCGATGCCGAGATCGAGCGAGGAGGTCGCGACAACGGCGCGGAGCCGCCCCGCCGCCATCGCGTCCTCGACCTTGCGGCGCTGTGCCACGTCAAGAGAGCCGTGATGCAGCGCGATCGCCAAATTGTCGTCATTCATGCCCCAGAGCTGCTGAAAGATCATCTCGGCCTGGCTGCGCGTGTTGACGAACACGAGCGTGGTCTTGTGGCGCTTGAGGAGGTCGTAGATTTCCTTGAGCGCGTGGCGCGCCGTGTGACCGGCCCAGGGGAGATGCTCGGCGGTGTCGAGCATGCTGACATGCGGCGCAGCGCCCGCTTCGGCGAGCACCAGATCGGCTTTCGCCTGTCCGCCGCGCGGCTGCGGCACCAGATAACGGCGCAGGTCGTCCGGCTCGGCGACGGTCGCTGACAGGCCGATGGTCGTGAGGTCTGGCGCGATGGTGAACAGGCGCGCCAAGCCGAGCGAGAGCAGATCGCCGCGCTTGGAGATGACGAGCGAGTGGAGTTCGTCGAGGATCATGCGGCGGAGCGAGCCGAACAGATACGGCGCGTCCGCCGAGGCGAGCAATAGCGCGAGCTGTTCAGGCGTCGTCAGGAGGATGTCGGGCGGATCGCGGCGCTGGCGCGCCCGTTTCGAGGTCGGCGTATCGCCGGTGCGCGTCTCGATGCGGATCGGCAGTGCCATCTCGGCGACGGGCGCTTCGAGGTTGCGGGCGATGTCGACCGCGAGCGCCTTGAGCGGCGAGATGTAGAGGGTGTGCAGCCCGCCCACGCGGCGGATGCCGCGGCCGGTGGAGATGAGGCGGCGTGCGCTCTGCGCGGGCCGCAGGCTCCTCTTACCCTCTCCCCTTGAGGGAGAGGGCGAGCGGAGCGAGCCGGGTGAGGGGGTATCTTCGTTCGACTCTTGCGAAGAGACCCCCTCACCCGGTCCTCGCAGCTTACGGCTGCTCGGCCCACCCTCTCCCTCAAGGGGAGAGGGTAAGAGGAGCGCGGGGTGAGAGCTCAGCTCCACGAGGCTCGGCAGAAACCCCGCGAGCGTCTTGCCGGCGCCGGTCGGGGCGATCAGCAGCGCGGAGCGGCCGGCTTGCGCCACGTCGAGCAGCTCGAGCTGATGCGCGCGCGGCGTCCAGCCGCGCTGCGCGAACCAGCGCGTGAAGATCTCGGGAAGCTCTGTGGTCAGTGGACGTTCGAGGCTCAGCACTCGCTTTAGGTAGTGCCGCGCTGCCGGCTTGTCATCGCCTGCCGGCGATCACCAGCAGCCCCGCCACCGGCCGCCGGTTCTCGGTGCGCGAGGATGCCGGCCTGATCTGGCGGAGTATCAGACCGGCCTCGCCAACAGCCGCGCGGACGAACGCCGCCCCATGCTGGTAGCGCATCTTGGCGCCGACGATCGCGCCCTCCCCATCATGCGTCTCGACCGTGAAGCCGAACACGCCGTCGGGCCCGAGCACGCGCGCGACCGCCGCGCAGACGGCGGGGAGGTCCGGCACATAGGCAAACACGTCCGCCGCGATGACGAGATGGAACCGGCCGTTGGCGGCGGCCTCGCCCGCAAGGAATTCCTCGATCTCGCCGACCACCAAGCGGTCGTACAGCCCCTTGCGGCGCGCCGCCTCGATCATCTTCGGCGAAAGGTCCATGCCGACGAGCCAGTCGACGTGAGGCCGGAACGCAGCGCCCGCCAGCCCCGTGCCGCAGCCGAGATCGAGCATCGTGCCGAAACGAAGCGGTCGGGCGACCTCCCGGCATAGCGCCACGACCGCCTCATGCAGCAGAGCCGGCGCCCGATAGGACAGGTCTTCAAGCGCGCGGTCGAAGCGCGGCGCGTACTGATCGAACAGCGTGCGCACGTAGGTATGCACCGCCGCGCTCGCCGGATCGGCACCACCAAGTCGCGCAAGCGCCAATGCGGCGCCGTGGCGGTCCTCCGGATCGGCCTCGCGCACCTTCCCGAATGCCGCGCGCGCGCCGTCGCGGTCGCCGAGCGCCTCGCGCGCCTCGCCGAGCGCGTACCAGGCCGACGCAAAGCCCGGCGCAAGTTCCGTCGCCTGTAAATACAGGTCGGCAGCAGCCGCGACATCGCCATCGGCCGCGTAGCCGCGCCCGAGGTCGTAGCGGCGGTCCGCCAGAATGTCGCCGGATGATCGGAACAACGTCACGCGCGCCTCACGGGATTCGCAATGAGGCCGATATGACATATCTGAAGGCGATGCGCCCCGAGGACTTGCTCAAACCCATGCCGGGCGGGCTATGCAGCCCCGTCGGCGGCTTCCATGTCGACCCGACGCGCGCGGTCGACAAGGCGCTGATCACGCACGGCCACTCCGATCACGCGCGGCCCGGCCATGGCGCGGTGCTGGCGACGCAGGAGACGCTCGACCTGATGCGACTGCGCTACGGCGAGAACTTCGCCGGCACGACGCAGGCGATCCGCTATGGCGAGACGCTTCGCCTTGGCGGCGCCGAGGTCACGTTCCATCCGGCCGGGCATGTGCTCGGCTCAGCGCAGATCTGCGTGGAAGCCGGCGGCACGCGCGTGGTCGCCTCCGGCGACTACAAGGACGTGGCCGACCCGACCTGCGTGGCGTTCGAATTGGTGAAGTGCGACGCTTTCATCACCGAGGCGACGTTCGGGCTGCCGGTGTTTCGACACGGCGATCCGAACGCCGAGATCGGCAAGCTCCTGCGTTCGGTTGCGCTGTTTCCCGAGCGCGCGCATCTGGTCGGCGCCTATTCGCTCGGCAAGGCGCAGCGCGTGATCGCGATGATCCGGGCCGCCGGTTACGACGCGCCGATCTACCTGCATGGCGCGATGGAGACGATCACGCGCTATTACGTCTCGCGCGGAATTAACTTGGGCGAACTGCGCGCCGTGCGCGACGCCAGCAAAGCCGAGCTCGCCGGCACGATCGCGCTCTGTCCGCCCTCCGCGCTGCAGGACCGCTGGACGCGGCGGTTCCCCGATCCGGTCTCGGCCTTCGCCAGCGGTTGGATGCGGGTGCGTGCGCGGGCGCGTCAACGCGGAGTGGAGTTACCACTCGTGATCTCCGATCACGCCGACTGGGACGGGCTCACCGCGACGGTCGCAGTGACTGGCGCCTCGCAGATCTGGGTGACCCACGGCGCCGAAGAGGCACTGGTGCACTGGTGCACCTTGCGCGGGCTGGAAGCGCGGCCGCTCGGGCTGGTGGGATATGGGGAGGAAGATGAAACGCCGGACGGCGATGTGAGCGACGGCAGCGAGGCGAACACCGGTGGGCTCCCTCTCCCCTCGGGGGAGAGGTGAAGAAAGCAAGCCATGAACCGCTTTGCCCAATTGCTCGACCGCCTCGCCTACGAGCCGAGCCGCAATGCCAAGCTGCGGCTGCTCACCGACTATTTCGGCAGCGTCGCCGATCCTGACCGCGGCTACGCGCTCGCGGCGATCACCGGCGCGCTGTCGTTCCGCCACGCCAAGGCCGGCATCATCCGCGCGCTGATCGCGGAGCGCACCGACCCGATGCTGTTCGAGCTGTCCTACGATTATGTGGGGGATTTGTCGGAGACGGTGGCGTTGATGTGGCCGGTCATCCCTCCCCCCCCCGCTCGCTCTGTTCCCTCCCCTGCTTGCGGCGGAGGGATAAGCGCGCCCACCCTCACCTCCGTCGTCACCACGCTCGCCGCACTCGGCAAATCCGAGCTCCCGGCGCAGCTCGCCGCCTGGCTCGATGCGCTCAACGAGACCGGACGCTGGGCGCTGCTGAAGCTGGTCACCGGCGCGTTGCGCATCGGCGTGTCGGCGCGGCTCGCCAAGACCGCGGTCGCGGCGCTTGGCGACAAGGAGCCGGACGAGATCGAGCTGGTGTGG
Organism: Hyphomicrobiales bacterium; assembly: GCA_003140315.1. GTDB lineage: Bacteria > Pseudomonadota > Alphaproteobacteria > Rhizobiales > Xanthobacteraceae > PALSA-894. The sequence goes on along the minus strand of PLJS01000187.1, from coordinate 6,052 downwards.
CCGGGCCTCGTGCCGCCCTACACGGAACTGTTCGCCTGGCTTGAAGGCCGCGCCGAGAAGCCCATCACGCGCGATCCGGCGCCGTTCCGACCGGTGATGCTGAGCCACGCGATCGAGGAGAGCGATTTCGCCTCGCTCGATCCGGCAGATTTCGTGGCGGAATGGAAATGGGACGGCATCCGCGTGCAGGCCGTCGCGGGTGAAGCAGACGGCAAACGCGTGACGCGGCTTTATTCGCGCACCGGCGAAGACATTTCCGGCGCATTTCCGGATTTGACGGACGCCTTGGATTTCGAGGGCGCGATCGACGGCGAGTTGCTGATCCTGCGCGAGGGGCGCGTACAGTCGTTCAATGTGCTGCAACAGCGGCTGAACCGGAAGACGGTCAACGCCAAGCTGTTGGCCGAATTCCCCGCGCACCTGCGCGCCTATGACCTGCTGGTCGACGGAGCCGACGACCTGCGCGAGCAGCCGTTCGCGGCGCGCCGGACGCGGCTCGAAGCCCTGATCGCGAAGCTGGCCGAGCCGCGCATCGATATCTCGCCGCTCGTCCCCTTCGCCATTTGGGCCGATCTCACCGCCCCGCGCGCCGATCCGGCCTCAGCCGGTGCCGGCGCGGATGCCGGGGCTGTCGAAGGCGTGATGCTCAAGCGCCGAGATGCCGCCTACCTGCCCGGGCGTCCGAAGGGGCTGTGGTGGAAGTGGAAGCGCGATCCGCATGTCGTGGACGCCGTGCTGATGTATGCGCAGCGCGGTCATGGCAAGCGCTCGTCGTTTTATTCGGACTATACGTTCGGCGTCTGGACGGCGGGGGAGAACGGCGACGAGTTGGTCCCAGTCGGCAAGGCCTATTTCGGCTTCACCGATGAGGAATTGGCCCAGATCGACAAGTTCGTGCGCAACAACACCGTCAACCGCTTCGGCCCGGTGCGCGAAGTGACGCACGAAGCCGACAAGGGACTGGTGCTGGAAGTGGCGTTCGAGGGCCTGCAGCGCTCGACGCGGCACAAATCGGGTGTCGCCATGCGCTTCCCGCGCATCAGCCGGCTGCGCTGGGACAAGCCGCCCCGCGAGGCGGACCGGCTGGAAACGCTGGAGAAGGTGCTAAATGGCCGCGCCCTGGGCTCGGTGCAACCCTCTCCCCTTGAGGGAGAGGGTGGCGAGCGAAGCGAGCCGGGTGAGGGGTCTTTGTAATGCAGGAAGCTACCCNNGAATCGCCCCGGTTCAGCCGCGACCGATTCGTGATAGTGTGACGCATGGAACAAGGTCAGACGAAAGAGCTTCCGAGGCCACCCGCAATGCCGAACGCCGTCGTCAACCGCTTTCTCGGCGGGCCGCCGCTCGCGGTCGCGGCGCGTCTCATCCTGCTGTGCGTCCTCGTCGGCGTGATCCTGGCGGCGCTCGGATTCGACCCCGGCAATATCGTCGAAAGCATCCGCCGCGTGGTGGAGAGCATCTGGAACATGGGCTTCGACGCCGTTCGCTGGGCCTGGCGCTATTTCCTGCTCGGCGCGATCGTGGTCATTCCGATCTGGCTGATCGTGCGTTTCGTCCGCGCGCCCAGCGGTCACTGATCACTCAAACGCGTGACGGCCATTCGGGAAATCGATTGGCGCGCGCCGACATCTGCCTGATACCATTGGATGTAACTCCGTCATGGCCGGGCTTGTCCCGGCCATCCACGTCTTTGCGGCGACGCGAAACAAGACGTGGATGCCCGGCACAAGGCCGGGCATGACGAAAGAAGTCCCTGAGCATATGAACGCCATCGAGCCTCCGCAAACCTACATCGTCACGAACCGCCGCGTGCTCGCCATCGCGGTGCCGATGACGCTCGCGAGCGCGACGACGCCGCTGCTTGGCGTGGTCGCGACCGGCATGATCGGACGGCTCGGCGAGGCGCATACGCTCGGCGCGGTCGCGATGTCGTCGGTCGTGTTCGACTGCCTGTTCTGGCTGTTCGCATTCCTGCGCATGGGCACGGTCGCGCTGACCGCCCAGGCGCTGGGCCGCGGCGATGTCGCCGAGGAACGCACCACCCTCCTTCGCGCACTGGTGCTGGCGGCGGCGATCGGGCTCGCGCTGATCGCGTTGCAGGCGCCGCTCGCCGGCGCCATCTATCGGCTGATGGGCGCGAGCGGCGAGGTCACGCGCGCGGCCGAGATCTATTTTTGCGTACGCATCTGGTCGGCGCCGTTTGCGCTCGCGAACTACGTGATGCTCGGCTGGTTCGTCGGCCTGGCGCGCGCCAGAACCGCGCTCGCGCTGCAGGTCGCGATCAATCTCATCAACATCGTCACGATCGCCGTGCTGGTGCTCGGTTTCGGCTATGGCGTTGCCGGTGCGGCGTTCGGGGCGGTCGCGGCCGAAGCGGTCGGCACGGTGGCGGGGCTGACGATCGCGCTGCGGATCGTCGGCGCACGGGTACCGGATACGGGACGCATCTTCGATCGCGCCAAGCTGTTGCGCATGTTCGTGATCAACCGCGACATCATGATCCGCACCGCGGCGCTGATCACCGCGTGGGGGTTTTTCGCCGCGCAAGGCGCGCGCGCGGGCGACGTCGTGCTCGCGGCGAACTCGGTGCTGAATAACTTCGTGATGATCGGCGCATTCTTCCTCGACGGCTTCGCGTCGGCGGCCGAGCAGCTTTGCGGCCGCGCGATCGGCGCGCATGACGGCGCCACATTCCGGCGCTCGGTGCGGCTGTCGCTGTCCTGGGGATTCGGCTTCGGCGTCGCGGCGACGCTCGGCTTCCTGGCGATCGGGCCGTGGCTGATCGACGTGATGACGGCAAGCGCCGACGTGCGCATCGTGGCGCGCGGCTATCTCGTCTACGCGGCGCTCGCCTCGGTCATCGGTACGTTCGCGTTCACCTATGACGGCATCTATATCGGGGCGACCTGGACGCGCGACATGCGCAACCTGATGATCGTGACGATCGTGCTGTATTTCGGCGCGTGGTGGCTCACGCGCCCGCTCGGCAATACGGGGCTTTGGCTCGCGATTCTGGTCTTCCTCGGCTCGCGCGGCGCCTTGCAGGCGGCAAGGTATCCGGCGCTCGCCAGAGCGACCTTCAACCCGGCCACGGCTGCGCCGTGACCTCGGCGGCGTCGTGGCCGACGACGTCGGCCAGCGTGTCGAAGCGGCCGACGCGCAGCATGTCGATCAAGTCGCGCTTGATCGCACCGACGAGGCCAACACCGCGGAAGATCAGCCCGGTGTAGAGCTGGATCAGGCTCGCACCGGCCATGATCTTGGCGAAGGCCGCAGCCCCGGAATCGATGCCGCCGGCGCCGATCAGCGGGAACGCACCCTCGGCGCGCACATAGCTTTCCGCCAGCATGCGGGTCGAGAGCGCAAACAGCGGACGGCCCGAAAGCCCGCCCTGCTCTTTTGCTGTTGCGTTCTCGCGCAGCCCGGGCGGCCGGCCAATCGTCGTGTTGCCAACGATCATGCCGTCGATGCCGTGACGGCGCGCAATGCCGACCACGTCGTCGAGATCGCCGAGCGTCAGGTCGGGCGCGATCTTGAGCAGTACCGGGCGGCGCGGCGCGGTCTCGGCTGCGCGCTCGCGTGCGTCGATCACGCGCGACAAGAGATCGTCGAGGGCGGCCGCCTGCTGCAAATTGCGCAGGCCCGGCGTATTCGGCGAGGAGACGTTCACGGTCAGGAAGTTCGCGACCGGCGCGAGCCGCTCGATACAAGCCACGTAATCCGCGGTGCGGTCGGCACTGTCCTTGTTGGCGCCGATGTTGACGCCGACGATGCCCGGTGCGGGTCCGCGCTCGCCGAGGCGTCGCGCCACCGCCTCAGCGCCCTCGCTGTTGAGCCCGAGCCGGTTGATCACCGCGGCATCGGCGGTAAGCCGGAACAGGCGCGGCCGCGGATTCCCAGGCTGCGGACGCGGCGTCACGCCGCCGACCTCGATGAAGCCGAAGCCGAGCCGCAGGAGCTGGTCCGGGACCTCGGCATGCTTGTCGAAGCCGGCCGCGAGCCCGACCGGGTTGGGGAATGTGAAGCCGAAAGCGTGTACGCGCAGTTTCTCGTCGTCGATCGCGGCACGCGGCAACGGCGCGCGTTTAAGCGCCGCGAGCGCCAGAGCATGCGCGTACTCGGGGTCGAGCGTGCGCAGGAACGGCGCGAACAACCGATCGAACAGCGCGATCATGCGAGTTCCGGAAACATGTGACTCCCGTCGGGCCCGAGCGGCAGCGGCTTGACCCACAAGACGGCGGACAGCGGCAGCACGCCATAAAGGTGCGGGAACAGCGCCCCACCGCGCGAGGGCTCGTGGCGCAGCGCGGGCCCAAGCGCATCCGCGTCGACGGCGACCAGAACCAGATCGGCGGCGCCCGCGAAATGCCGGGCGGCCGTCTCGGCGACCTGCTGGCGGCTCGAGAAATGAATGTAGCCGTCGGTCAGATCGATGGGCGCGCCGCGGAATTCGCCCGCGTTCTCCGCCGCGCGCCAGAGCGCCGCTTCGCAGATCTTGTAGATGGTGGCCACGCCTCTCCCTATCGGCGCATCGCGGCCCCTTCAAGCAGGATATGGACAAGCGCGAGTTTTTATTCCTATATAGCGGAAAGACGTGTCACTCTGACCGGGAGCGGAGGACGGCCGTGCCGCAGCGCTCGATGCTGACCCATTCGGATATCTGGAATGCCATCGACCGGCTCGCCGCGCGGTCGGGGAAATCGGCTTCGGGGCTCGCGAAGGCTGCGGGGCTCGACCCGACCACGTTCAACAAATCCAAGCGCATCACGCCGGAAGGCCGGCCGCGCTGGCCCTCGACCGAGTCAATCGCGAAATCGCTGGCCGCGACCGGCGTCACGGTCGATGCTTTCGTCGCGCTCATCACCGAGCGCGGCGGCGCGGTGCAGCAGGTGCCGCTGATCGGACTCGCGGAGGCCGGCGCCGGCGGCTTCTTCGACGACGGCGGTTTCCCGGTCGGCAAGGGCTGGGACGAGATCGCCTTCCCGGCGGTCAATGACGAGCACGCCTATGCGCTGGAAATTTCCGGCGAGTCGATGCAGCCGGCCTATCGCGACGGCACCGTGATCATCGTGTCGCCCTCTTCGCCGATCCGCCGCGGCGACCGCGTCGTGGTCAAGACCAAGGACGGCGAGGTGATGGCGAAGGAACTCAAGCGGCGCACCGGCAAGGCGATCGAGCTGAGGTCGCTCAACCCGGCGCACCCGGAGCGGACTCTCTCGACCAACGACGTTCTATGGATCGCCCGCATCGTTTGGGCGAGCCAATGACTTCTTTATCCCTCCCCTGAAAGGGGAGGGTCGGCGCGAAGCGCCGGGGTGGGGTCATTCTTGCCGTGTAGGCCCCCATCCGTCCGCGCGCTTCGCGCGTCCACCCTCCCCGCTTCGCGGGGAGGGATTTACCCGCCCCACACCAGCCACGCACCGCGCGCAAGATAGACTGCGCTGACCGTGAAGATGACGCGGCGAGTCCACTGACGGAACCCGACGTCGGTCATGCGCTCCAGCACCATCGCGGCGAGCGAGGTGCCGCCGATCGAGAGCGCGACCGCCGGCACATAACTCCACAGCGGCACCGCGTCGGTGAAGCCCGCGAGCGATCCGAAATAGGCGACGCGCACGACATGGCTGAAAGTCTGCGTCACCGCCTTGGTGGCGATCGTGCGCTTGCGGTCGAGCATGCTCTTCTGGAAGAAGATATCGAGGAACAGCCCGCCGACGCCGGTGAGGAGCTGGATGATCGTGGTGAGCACGCCGGTGATGAACGGCACGCCGCGCCATTCGATGTTCGGCCGCGCGCTCGCCGGTAGCATCTCGATCGCGAACGGCAGCAGCCCGAGCGAGAGATAGACCGCGGCCTTGCTCGGCACGATCGCGATATAAAGCATCAGCGCGAACGACAGCACCGCGCCGCTCACATAGACGAAAAAGATGCGCCAGATGACGAAGCGCCACCACAGCGCGGCACGCCAGCCGTTCGACACGAACTGGATGATGGAGAACACCACCATGCCGGTCGCGACATCGAAATAGAGCAGCAGCACGCCGAGCAGCACCAT
>PLJS01000220.1 GCA_003140315.1 Hyphomicrobiales bacterium | reverse complement strand
TTTTTCTGACACAGTAGGATTAGAGGTTTTCACGGCAAGATTCGCGAGAGCGCGAAAACGGACGCGACTAAGTCCGCGGAGACGAGTTCGCAGTAGACTTGTTCCACCGCCACGTCGTACTTCGCGCCAAAGTCAGCCGCCGGTGAGCCAAGCGGGCGGCGTGTCCTCGCGGCGCATGGTCACGATGAAATAGAAGCGGTCTTCGGACGTGCGCTCCGGCACGTCGTTCTGGGTCAGCACGATCTTGAGGCCGCCGTCTTCGATCATTCCGCGGAAGCCGTCGAGCGTCGAGGCGCGATTGTTCTCCAGCACGACGATCACGGCGCCCGGATTCAGGAACGGCCGTACGCTCGTATAGAAGCCGCGCCGGATACCCCATTTGTCGTCATAACCGCGCCGGTCGCCAGCGTATTCGTCGGCATGGTGCGGCGGATTGCCGAGCACGAGATCCCATTTCTCGGATTGCGGAATGTCCTTCAAATTGTCGGAGACATAGGCAACGCAACGCTGGCCCAGTCTGTTCTTGGCGATCGTGCGCCGGCACGCCTTCATGGCTTCCTTGCTGATGTCGGCGAGCGCGAGGTTCTCGCACAGTCCATGCGCCAGCGCCGAGAAACCGACGAAGCCTGCGCCCGCGCACCATTCGAAGGCGCGCGGCTGCTTCGGCATGCCGAGGCCCTGCAGGAAGGGGATGAAATTCTGGCCGAAGCTTCTCCCGCCGACCTCGATGTATTCCTTGTAGAAGACGTCGAGCCCGACATAGGTCTCCTTCTTCCATGGCACCATCGGTTCGGCGAGCGGGAAGAGCACGTGCTGATGAACGAAATTCCAGAGCCGTTCCATGAGGGCGAACCGATTCCTTTTGTCCTGCAACGTTTGCGGGGACGCGCCGCCTTTGTAAAGCGCATGGGCGGCGCTGTGGGTCAGGCCGCGATCGATCCGTGCTCCAGCCGCAACGATTGGTGATCGATCAGGCGGGTGAATTCCTCGTCATGGGTGATGAACATGACGCCATGTCCGTGCGCGCAGAGCCGCGCGACCGCCGTGGCAAGCGCCGCACGCGTCGCCTCGTCCTGGCCGACGGTCGGCTCGTCCAGCATGATCCAGGGTAGCGTGCCCGAGAGCGGCCAGAGCCAGCTCAGCCGCTTGCGTGCCGCGAGCGGCAGTTCGTAGAGATGAGCATCGAGCGAGGGCACGCCGAGCAGGGCCGCGAGCGCGGCGACCGCGGTATCCGTCGGCGCAACGATGCCATGTCGCGCCAATGCCGCGCGCCGCCGCGCCGCATCTTCGGCCAGCGTCGCCCCGCACCACTGGTGATCGGGGTTCTGCGTTGCGAGCGCGAACAGGCGATTGCCGCTGCGCCACGGTGCGTAGGGTGCGCCGTCGAGCGAGATCGTGCCGGCCGACGGCGCGAGCACGCCGGCCAGCAGCTTGAACAGCGTCGTCTTGCCGGCGCCGTTTGCTCCGGTGAGCCGGTAGGCGCGCCCCGGTTTCAGCGTCAGGTCGACTGCCTCGAAGATCGCCCGGCCCTTCGGGTAGCCGAATGAGAGGCGCTCGATCGCGATGACGGGCGCGGTGCAATGTGTGAGGCCCGCTGTCGCCGCAACCGGATCGCAGGCGAAGTCGGCAGCGCCCGACATGGCGGTTCGCGACCAGCCTTCTGCCTGGTCCAGACGATTGTCGATCAGCGTGACGTCGAATTCCTGCGCGTCGTCTTGCGCCAGATACGCGAGCGCGTCCGTCCGATTTGCCGGATCGAGCTGCTCCAGCGCGGTGTCGATGCCGATCGCGCGGTAGCGCGACAGCGAAAAGCAATGCAGCGCGAGCAGCACCTGCTCGCCGCCGGACAGCGTCGGCGGCTTGCGTCCTGCGTAGGCCGAAAAATCGATCGCCGAAAATGCCGGCCACGCGGGTTTCGGCCGCGCGCGATAGATGTCGATCTCATCCGCGACCGTGCTGGAGAGGCCCGACAGTGCCGCTTCTGCATAGGGGCCGATAAAAAACGCGGCACCAGGCGCCTCCTCGCGCAGGCGCGCGATCAGGTGCGCGCTGCGGCCGGAGAAATTCGGCCCGGTGATGAGCTCGCGGTTCATTCAGCGCATTTCCCAGGCGAGCCCCAGGCCCGCAAGCGCCAGCAGCGACCATGCGCCGTCGGCCAGCGTGAATCGTCGCGGCGCTGTCTCGACGATCGCGCCGTCGATCAGGGAGAGCGTGTCCTCGATCGGCCATTTGTCGCGCGTGCGGCTGATCGCGATGGTGATGACGGTGAGCCATACGGTCTGCACCAGCAGCCAGCCATTGCGCAGGTTGCTCCATGAGGGCCGTCGCGTGATCGTGCCGGCGGCGATCAGCGCGGTGCGCGCACGGTCGATGGCATGCAGGATCGTCTCGATGAGCGAGAGCGTCAGCACCGTGAGCTTCTTGGCGATAGGGGGCGCGGAAAGCCGGCGCACGAACTGCAGCGGCGTCGAACCGGCGAAGCGAAGCGCGATCGCCTGGATGACGAAAGCGATGACGAACAGCCTCAGCGCGATCACGGCGACGTAGGCCGCTGCGCTGACGCGCGAGCCCTCGACGCCGGCGGCGATCTCGGCGGGCGCGCGTCCGACGATGACGATCCAGACAAGCCCCATGAATGCCACAAGCGGAAGCACGATCGCGGCGGACCACGCGAGCGCCGTAACGATGCGCTTGCCGCTGCCGAGCGCGAAGACGAGTGCGACCGCGAACGCCACCGCGAGACCTGTCAGATCGCGCGCGACGAAAGCGGCGCCGATCACCACGAGGCCGAACACGATCGCGCCGTTGGGCGTCATTCGCTCATGTCGCCGACGGCTGCGCGGCCGGCCGTATCATCGCGATGAAATCCCGCGGCGTCGCGCGGTAGAGGAGCGCCGCGAGCAGGACCTGCAGGGTCTTGTCGATCGGCTCGATGATCAGGCCCGATCGCAGCGTCGCGTCCCAAAGAAAATTGCCGGACTTCATGAAATAGGCGACCACGAGCGCGCTGCCGCTGCCGGTGACGCCGCCGAACAGGTAGGCGACGACCGGCGCCGCCGTGACCGCCGACACAATGCCCGTGATGACGCCGAAGATCACGATCTTGGTGACGAACGCGCCCTTCGGCAGCGGCCGCGCGCGAAATGTGTCGGTCGCGCGTGCGGTCAAGAGCGCGGACACAAGCGCGATCGCCAGCACGGTCAGCGTGAACCAGGGCAGGAACGGGTTGATCACCAGTCCGGTCAGGTTCACGCCGATCAGCCCTGCGACGAACGCGCAGACGATCGCGGCGCCGCGATCGGGAAACAGCAGCAGGGCGCACAGGATCGTGCCGACGGAGTCGAGATAGACCGGCAACTTGATCAGATAGATGATGTTGCCGATGGAGAAATTCAGCGCCGCGCACAGCGCTATCGCAACGAGACGCGGCGTGGTGAACATAAATAGGTCCCTCCAGTCTTGCTAGACATAGTTGAACCGCGCCGCAGGGCAACAGGCGACTGCGCTTGACACTGTCCGCCATGCACGAAAGATCGCGCCTTCTGGAGGGGCAACTGTTGTTCCGATTCGCGGCCTTGCTGCACACGATACGCCTCGTCCTCGCGGCGTTGGCGCTCGTCGCGCTGGCGCATGTTTCCCATGCGCAGCAGCAGGCGCCGCTGGTCGGCATCGAGCCGATCCGGACCGCGATCGGCGATATCGAGACGGCCACACGACGCGGCGGACTCTCGGCTCGCGCGTTGTCCGATTTGGCGGAGCAATTGGCGCCGCTGCGTGACGATCTGCGGGCCAAGATCGCCGGTCTTCAGCCGCGCCTTGCGGACATCGACGCGCGGTTGAAGCAACTCGGTCCCGCGCCCGCTGAGGGGGCGCCGCCGGAGGATGCCGCGATCGCGACCGAACGGACGCGGCTGACGCAAAGCCGCACCGAGCTCGACGCGGCGGTGAAGCAGGCGCAATTGCTTCAGACGCGCGCGGATCAGCTTGCGGCGACGCTCAGCGAGCGCGATCGCGCCATCTATGCGGAGCGCCTGCTCAAGCGTACCCCGAACGTGCTCGACCCGTTCTTCTGGGCCCAGGTGGTCAGGGCGTTGCCCGACGAAGCGGGCCGGTTCGCCGCACTCGTACGCGACGACTGGACCTACGCGGTCGAGAAGGGCGGCACGACCCGCATAGCGTTCGCCGGGCTCGCGCTGCTCGGACTGGCCGTGGCGGCGTTCGGGCTGGCGCGCTGGTGGCGCGGTATTGCGCTCGTCAGCCGTATCGAGACGCGCTTCGGCAAGGCGATCGCCGGATTCCTGGTGTTTGCTCGCGTCTTTTTCGTCGCTCCGGCCATCGTCATGGTGGTGCTGGAGTTGCTCGATCAGTTCGATCTGCTGTTTCCGGACGCCGCCGGCCTCGCAAGCGGCCTGGTTTTCGGAGTCACCATTGCGGCACTCACGCGGGCCGCTGCTCTCAGCGTGCTTGCACCCGACGAGCAAGGGCGGCGGCTTGTCGGTTTCGACGATGACACCGCCGCTTGGCTCTATCGGCATCTGGCCTGGAGCGGACGGTTGCTCGGCGCGTTGATCGTCGCGCGTACCGCCCAGCGCGAGCTTGGTGGACCGGAGCCCATCGCCGATGCGATGCAGATGGTGTTTGCGCTGGCCATCTGTGCGCTGCTGGTTCACCTCCTCGTCGGCCGCCATCGTGGCGGGACTGACGAACCCAACATACCCGTTCGTCACATACCCGGCGTCCGGCTGGTCGCCTGGGTCGTCGCTACCGCCATCGCGATCTCGCTGCTGACCGGGTATGCGGGACTTGCATCCTTCATCGCGGGCCGCGCGGTGTTCACGGTTTCGCTGATCGTTGCGCTTTATCTCCTGCTCGCGGTGACCGACGCGGTCGTCGCCACCACGCTGTCGCCGGCCTCGTTACGCGGCCGCGTGGTGGCGGGACAGCTTGGTGTCGATCCGCGCCAAGTCGGTTTGCTGGGAGCGCTCATTTCGGGCGTCCTTCGGGCGCTGTTCGTCCTCGTCGTGCTCGCGCTCGCGATCGGTCGGTGGGAGATTGCAGCCTCGGATTTCTTCGAGGCGATGCGTGGTGCGACGTTCGGTTTCAGGATCGGTGACATCACGATCTCGGTCGGCGCCGTGCTGGGCGCGGTCCTGCTGTTCGCGCTCGCGCTCGTAATCACCCGTGTGGTGCAGCGCTGGCTTGAGCGCGACGTGCTGCTCCATACCGCGATCGAGCCAAGCCTGCGCCTGTCGATCGCGACGGTCTTCGGCTATTTCGGCTTCATCATCGCATTCATGCTCGGCCTCGCCGAGCTCGGCCTCGATCTGCAGAAGATCGCCCTGATTGCCGGTGCGCTCTCGGTCGGCATCGGGTTCGGGCTGCAATCGATCGTCTCCAACTTCGTCTCGGGGCTGATCCTGCTGGTGGAGCGGCCGATCCGCGTCGGCGACCAGATCGCCGTAAAGGATGAAGAAGGCATCGTGCGCCACATCAGCGTGCGCTCGACCGAGATCGAGACGTTCGAACGCGCGAGCGTCATCATCCCGAACTCGGACCTGATCACCGGCGTGGTCAAGAACTGGACCCATGCCAACACGCTCGGCCGCATCGTGCTGAAGGTCGGCGTGGCGTATGACAGCGATCCCGAGCAGGTGCGCGACATCCTCGCCGAATGCGCCAAGGCGCATCCCCAGGTGCTGCAGAACCCGGCCCCGGCGGTCCAGCTCGCCGCGCTCGGCGACAGCGCGTTGCAGTTCGAGGTCTATTGCATCGTCGCGGACGTCGCGAACCGCGGTGGGATCAGGAGCGACCTTTATTTCGCGGTGCTGAAGCGGTTCCGCGCGGCTGGCATCGAGATTCCGTTCCCGCAGAGTGAGATAAGGATCGTGCGCGATGCAGCGGACGAGCCGGATACCAAACCGACCTGATTTCAGGTTGCGGCCAATCTTTGCCGCATTCATCTTTCAGTCACCATTTGCGTGCCGATATGACTTTTGGGGATGCGGGGACGTAAGCGATGACAGGGCTGCTTTCGGCCATATCCGTGCCGCGGATGATTGCGGCGTGCGCGCTGCTGGCCCTCGCGGCATGCGCGGCCGACAATGCCCCGCCAGCCGGCGAGCCGAGCTTTTATCGCAATCTCACCGGCGGCGGCGTCCTCGATCCCGCCGCGGCGCAATCGATGATCACCGGCTATCGGTCGAACAACGGCCTCGGCGCCGTGACGCTCGATCCGACGCTGATGCGGCTTGCCGAGGAGCAGGCGCGCGCCATGGCGGCGCGCGACAAGCTCGACCACAATGTCGGGCGCTCGTTCGAGCAGCGCATCGCGAGCTCCGGCTTCGATGCGAGAGTCGCGGTCGAGAACATCTCGGCCGGCTACCACACGCTGGCCGAAGCGTTCTCGGGCTGGCGCGATTCGCCGCCGCACCGCGCCAACATGCTCAACAAGGGCGTGACCCGCATGGGCATCGCGGCGGTCTACTCGCCGAAGTCGAAATACAAGGTGTTCTGGTCGCTGATCATGGCGGCGCCGGACGACAAGCACGGATAGCCGAAAAACCGGGTCCCACTTTTCGGGATCATGCGCTAGCTTCGGCACAGCTCGCCGGGGCTCCGAAATGCTTCCCTCCGTTCGCGACTATGAGGCGCTCTATCGCCAGTTCCGCTGGCGGATTCCGCCGCACTACAACATCGGCGTCGATGTGTGCGACAAATGGGCCGCGGCCGATCCCGGCCGGCTCGCGATCCTGCATGTGCGGGCCGATGGCCGCCTCGACGAGATCAGCTTCGGCTGGCTGCGCGAGACCTCCAATCGGCTCGCCAATACGCTGGTCGCGCACGGCATCAAGCGGGGCGATCGCGTCGCGGTGCTGCTGCCGCAGGCGCCGGAAGTCGCCGCCGCCCATGTGGCGATCTATAAGCTCGGCGCGGTCGCGCTGCCGATCGCGGCCTTGTTTGGTCCGGACGCGCTTGCCTACCGATTGGCAAATTCCGGCGCGCGAGCGCTGATCACCAACGCGCAGGGACTTGGCAAACTTGCGGCGGTGCGCGGCGAAGTCCCGGATTTGGCCTTCGTGCTGTCTACCGATGGATCCGGCGACGGCGCGCTTGGATTCCACGAGACGATCGCGGGCGCGCGCGACGAATTCGAGCCGGCCGCGACCACGCCGGACGATCCCGCGATGATGATCTACACGTCGGGCACCACCGGCCAGCCGAAAGGCGCGCTGCACGGCCATCGTGTGGTGCTCGGGCATCTGCCGGGCGTCGAGATGCCGCATGATTTCCTGCCGCAGCCGGGCGACCGCTTCTGGACGCCGGCCGATTGGGCTTGGGCCGGCGGATTGCTCGATGCCCTGCTACCCTGCCTGCATCACGGCGTGCCGGTCGTGGCGCGCAAGGTCGAGAAGTTCGATCCGGAAGAGGCCTTCGCCCTGATGGCGACCTACGAGGTGCGCAACGCCTTCATCCCGCCGACCGCGCTGCGCATGCTGCGCTCGGCGGCAAGCCCGCGCGGGAGGCACGACCTGCGACTGCGCACGCTCGGCTCGGGCGGCGAAGCGCTCGGCGCCGAGACCTACGAATGGGGCCGCGAGACTTTTGGCCTCACCATCAACGAGTTCTACGGCCAGACCGAATGCAATCTGGTGCTCTCCTCGTGCCACATGATGGGCGTGTCGAAGCCGGGCGCGATCGGAAAGCCGGTACCCGGCCATGACGTCGCGATCATCCGTGAGGACGGCTCGTGCGCTTCGCCCGGCGAGCTCGGCCAGATTGCCGTGCGGCGCCCGGATCCCGTGATGTTCCTCGAATACTGGGGACGGCCGGAAGCGACCGCGCAGAAATTCATCGGCGACTGGATGACGACCGGCGACCAGGGCACGGTCGACGACCAGGGCTACATCACCTTCATCGGGCGTGACGACGACGTCATCACGTCGTCGGGTTATCGCATCGGGCCGGGCGAGATCGAGGATTGCCTGNNCGCACCGAGATCGTCAAGGCGTTCATCGTGCTCAAGCCCGGCGTCATCGCATCGGACGCGCTTGCGAGCGAAGTCCAGAGCTTCGTGCGCACGCGGCTCGCCGCGCATGAATATCCGCGCGAGGTCGCCTTCATCCACGAATTGCCGATGACCACGACCGGCAAGATCATCCGGCGCCTCCTGCGCGAGAAGGATTAGCGCCGGAGCGCGTCGCGCATGCGCTTGGCGGTCGCGAACGCGGCACGCCGCATTGCTTCGAGGCGGCACGCGACACGGAACGACGCCTGCGCGTCCGCATCAGGCGCGATCAGCAGATCCGTGAGTGCGAGCCGCTCGTGCCAGAGATGATCGATCATCGGGTGATCGGCGATTGCGCAGGAGTCGACGCGAGCGACACTCTCATCGGCGAGAAGCGCTCCGGTCAGATCGAGCGTGATCTGCACGCCAGGTGATGCGCGCGCCTGCGTCTCGTCATAGGCGATCTTCCAGAACCAGCTCGTGGCGCCGCTGCGCAGCGTGATGGCGGCGGCGAGCGGGCGGCCTCCGTGTAAGAGCCGGTCGATGCGCGCATGGCCGTTGGCCGCAAGGCCCGTGAGGGCCTGTTCCATGAACCCGCGGATCGGCGCATGCGCGTTGGCAGCGCTGCCGGCGCGGCCTTTCCAGCCGGCGGCTTCGAGCGTGAGAAAATCGCCGAGTGCCGCCGCGACCTCGGCCGGCGCGCGCGCGGTGACGAGCTCGATCGCGCCGCTGTCGGCGAGGCGGCGCCGCTGACGGCGCAGCTCTTTCAGCTTCTTGTGGCCGAGCGTGCGATCCAGATAACCCGCCCGCTCCTGCGTGGGTGCGAGTAGCGCGCGCGCATGATCGCCGAAGCCTTTGGTCTCGGCGCCGCGCCGTGCGAGCACGCGGGCGAGCGCGGCCGCGAACGAACCTTCGCGTGTCAGCATGGGCAACAGCACGACGTGTGGCCCGTCGGCGCAGATCTCGTCGAGGAACGCCTCGATCGCGGCTTCCGCGGCGTCGCGATCGACCAGCGGCACGCCGAGCGGCGCGTAAGGATGCGTCCAGCCGACGAGCGCGGAGAGAAAGCCATAGCGGCGCTCGGAGCGCAGCGGAAACAGGCCGATGAGCCGGCCCTGCTGGCGCACCAGCACGGCGCCGACGTTGCGGCCGAACACCGGCGCGGCCGCCAGCGCGAAGGCCGGATCGTAGAATACGTTCGGCTCGATCGCGCGGCCGGCGAGGTCGCGCCATTCTGCCGCGCTCGTTCCGAGCGCGGACAATGGCCGCCATTCAGTTTGCGTTACGGCGCGGCGCGGCACCGCATCGCTCAGGCGCTCACGCCGGAGCGGGACCGGTCCCGCGATGGTGTCGTTTGCCATTCGCGGCCTCAACCGCCCTTCGGCCGCCAGATGAAGACGTGCAGGCCGAGGCGCTCCTTGGTGACGGCGAACAGCAGCACGGCTTCCAGGATCATCGCGGCCGAGATCGCGATCGCGGCGCCGGCGACGCCGAAGATCGGGATCAGCACGACGCACAGTGCGATATTGGCGACGAAGGCCGAGAAATAGACGACCGCGCAGGCGCGCTGCTCGCCGACCATGTTGAGCAGCCGTTCCGCCGGCCCGACGGTCGCGCGCGCGAGCGGGCCGATCGCCAGGATGAACATCAGGTAGTAGCCGTCGACGAATTGCGGGCCGAACAGCCAGAGGAACGGCCTGCCGAGCCCGAGAATGATCAGCGTGGCGGCAAGCGAAGGCCAGAACGTCCAGCGGATCGCTTCACGGAAGAAGGCCGAGAGCCCCTCGCGGTCGCCCGCGATATGGTACTCGCTGAAGCGGTGCGCGGTCGCGGCCGAGACCGAGAAATACACGAAGGCGACGAGCGCGAGCGTCTTGGCGGCGGCGTAGTAGACTGCGATCTCGTCGGGCGAGCGGTATTGCTGCAGCATCAGCACGTCGGTGTAGGTCAGCAGCAGGTAGAAGCCCTCGACCATGAAGATCGGCACCGAGACCTTGAGCCAGATACCGGCCTCGTAGGCCTTCGGTCCGGGCTCGACCTGACGCGCGAGCCGGCGGTTCATGACGAAGAGCTGGCCGAGCGTCGTCAGCCAGGTGGTGGCGATCGCGGCGATCATCGCGGTCGCCGCCGTCGTCGGCAGGCCCGCCGCATAGGCCGCCGCCATCACGCCGACCAGCAGCAGCGATCGCAGCACATAGGCCGGCATCAGTGCGAGATTGATCCAGTCATAGGAGCGCGCGATGCCGTCCTGCACGCGGCTCAACACGAAGACCGGCAGCGCCACGCAGGCGAGATAGAGCGGGATCACCTCGTAGGATTTCAGCCACGGCTCGAGCAGCCAGACGCCGAGCGCGCCGATCAGCGCGATCGCGGTCGCCAGCGCCATGCTCAGCCAGCGGCTGCCGGAGAGGAAGCCGCGCAATAGCGCGAGCTGCTTGCGGCCGGTGTATTCGGGAATGAAGCGCTGCGTCGAAGACGCGAGCCCGAGATCGACCACGCCGCCAAGCAGCAGCACCCAGGTCCAGACATAGACGTAGACGCCGAACTCGAACGAGCCCATCCAGCGCGCGAGCATCACCTGCGTCAGATACACGAGCGCCGCACTCGCGACGCGGATCAGGAACGCGCTGCCGGCCGCCCGCTGCGCGCGCGAATGGTCGCTGCCGTCGGCGAGCCAGGCTCGCAACGGACTGGTCAGGCGATCGAGCAGCAGGCGGCCTGCGCCGCGATCGGTGCTCTCACTCAAGGCCACACCCGCTCTCCTGTCAGTCCCCACGAGGGCGAAATCTACCAAACGCTGCTTAACGTTCGGTTCGGCGCCGCGGCGAAATCCGGGGATTTGTCTGGGGAGAAAAAGCAAATGAAATCAATGCGCTGGGTGCGCGCCGGCAATAGACCGCAGGCTCCGCGCGGCCTTGGCCGCCGGAGCTTTGCCCGGTTTTCTTGTCCCCCGGCCAAGCCGAGGGGGTGGAGCGCCGCGAGGCGCACCTTGCAACGTCCACGCTTGGCGAGCGTGGGCGCCTCAGGCGATGAGGCGCTCGCCTCGCGGCGCTCCACTGCGGCTATTTTTCCGATCCCGGGCCACGCTTTTGCGATGACGGTTGCCCGTCACGGTCAGCCAGCTCCTGGCGGGGGGGGGTTCGTAGTATCCCCCGAGTGGAGCCCCGAGCCGCCCGAGGACGCGCCGGTGTAACGCGCCCGCAGGGAGCCACCTCCATCCCACCTTCACGGCACCTCATGAAAATGCCCCTCGATGGATGGAGAAGAGGAATATAATCCAATATAGGATAGAATGTCAATAGCGCGTGATCGGTAGTGTCTCAGTGTCCGACTCAAAAT
>PLJS01000194.1 GCA_003140315.1 Hyphomicrobiales bacterium | reverse complement strand
AATGTTTTCACACGGCCTGGGCCTTCATCGGACTGCATGCCGCAGTGTTCGCGGTCGGCCTCGTCGAGGCGCTGTTCGATCTCCTGCCGCAGCGTGGCTTCGTCGGCTTCGAGGTCCTGTTCAGCGTGATCCATTTCGAGCAGTTGCTGTTCGCGATGGGCTCGTCGATCTTCCTGGTCGCGCTGGTGCGCGAGCGCAGCGAATTGCGCCACAAGACCGCCGCCGCGATCGATACGCTGACCGGTCTCGCCACACGGCGCGCGTTCATGGAGAGGGCGCAACGGAATCTGGTGTCCTGTGCCGACCGCGCCGCGCCGCTGGCGCTGATCATGTTCGATCTCGATCACTTCAAGCGCATCAACGACAGCTACGGGCACGCGGCCGGCGACCGGGTGCTGCAGACCTTCGCGCGGATCGCGCGCGGGCGCCTGCGCGCGAGCGATTTCATCGGGCGCCTCGGAGGCGAGGAGTTCGCCGTCGTCATGCCGGGAACGAGTGCACGGGTGGCCGGCCACATCGCCGACCGCATCCGGCGCGCATTCGTCGAAAGCACGCTCGCGACCGGCGATCAAAGCGTTCGCACGACGGTGAGCGGCGGCATCGCGGCCGCGGAAGCGGGAGCGACGCTGGAGCAGTTGCTGTCCGCCGCCGATGCCGCGCTCTATCGCGCCAAGGCGAAGGGCCGCAATCGCATCGAGCTCACCGAGCGCGGACATGGCGGCCATGACGACACGTCGGTCGTCGTCCGGGTGGCGTGATGGTGGCCGCGGCGACGACTGTCCCGGCCGAGCGAATCGACCCAAAGACGTGTTAGGATTTATCCCGTCGCAGAAAGATCGAGCGGAGGAGAATGGTCATGGCCAAGGGACAGGCACGTAGCAACAAGGAAAAGAAGAAACCGAAGGCCGACAAGAACAAGAAGGAAAAGGGCATGGCCACGGCCGGCGGTCCGGGCAAGCCCGCCTTCGGCAAGAAGTAAGCCCGCACTCATCTTCCTTTGTATTTCGGCGGCCGCTTCTCGCGGAACGCGGTGACGCCTTCGGCGGCATCCTCGCTGGTGCCGGCGTTGCGTTGCAGATTGGCTTCGAGGGCGAGCTGGGTGCTGAGGTCGTTGCGCTCGCTTGCCCGCGCGGCCTCCTTGATGAGCCGATAGGTCATGGCGGGGCCCGCCGCGAAGCGCCGGGCGAGCGCCGCGACCTCGCCGGCAAAGGCCGCGTCGTCGAACACCTTGTAGACGAGGCCCATGCGGCAAAGCTCTTCCGCCGGAATCTGGTCCGCCGTGAGCATCAGGGCGAGCGCGCGCTTTGCCCCGACGATGCGCGGCAACGACCAGGTGCCGCCGGCATCGGGCACCAGCGCGATCTTGGCGAAGGCCTCCTGCAGATAGGCTGAGCGCGCCGCGACCACGACGTCGCAGGCCAGCGCGATATTGGCCGCGGCTCCGACCGCCGGCCCGTTGAGCGCCGCGACTGTCACCTTCGGAAAGGCGTAGAGCCGCTCGACCAGGGGATTGTAGTCCTGCTCGAGCCGTGCCCCGAAGTCGAACTGCCCGTCGGCGCCGCGCATGCGCTCTTCGGTCAGATCCTGCCCGGCCGAGAAGGCGCGCCCCGCCCCGGTGAGAACAACGCAGCGGATCGCCGCGTCGGTCTCAGCCTCCGAAAGCGCGGCGCGCAGCTCGGCATGCATCACGCTGGTGAACGCGTTGAGCTTGTCGGGCCGCGCGAGCGCGATCGTCAGCACGCCCTCGTCCACCGTCGCGCGGATCGCCGTAAATGCCATGGGATCCCTCCGGATCTTGTACCCGGAGGTTAGAGCGTTTTCGAGCGATGTGGGAACCGGTTCACCACGGATCACAAGACACGCACGAAGGCTATGGCCCTTTGCAGTTCGGCTGACCCTGCGGACACGGGGGTGCACCCTTAGTCGACCCCGGCGGCGGTCCCTTTGGTGGCGGCGGCGGGGGCGGCCCCTTTGGCGGAGGAGGCGGCGTCGGCGGCTTCGGGCCTTGGATTTGCTGCACCGTCGGGCCTTTTTGGAATTGCTGCTGCTGCAACTGAGACGGCCCCTTCGACGGAGGCGTACCAGTCGATGGCGTTTGGGTGATCGTCGGAGACACCTTTTGGAAGCTCTTCGGGCCTGGGTTCGGCCCTCCGGGCCCCGGCTGGGTGACGAGGGGCTCGACCTTCTTGAAGCCTTTCGGGCCTGGGTTCGGCCCTCCGGGCGTGAGAGGCTCGACCTTCTTGAAGCCCTTCGGACCCGGGTTCGGCCCGCCGGGCGTGAGAGGCTCGACCTTCTTGAAATCCTTCGGGCCGGGGAGCGGCGCTCCAGGAGGCGGCTGCGTCACAATCGTCGGACCCTTCTGGAAGGTCTTCGGGCCACCCGGCAGCGGGCCTCCGGGCCGCGGCGCGATCAGCACCGGGAACGTCTGCTGCCGGAATAGCAGGCCGCGACCGGGCACGCGCGCGGGCGGCGGCAGGCCGACGATGAAGGACGGCCGCGGGCCGAGGAAGCGCGGCGGGGGTGGGCCGCCCGGAAAGACGTCGAACAGCCGCGCGGGCTCGTCCGGCAGCGGCATCGGCACGTCGTCGAAGTCGAGCATGCGGAAGCCGGACGGCGGCCGGTCACCCGCCGACAAACGGCGCAGGCGGCGCTCGGCGTCGAACCCGTACATGCCGCCGGGATAGCGCTGCAAATAGGTCCAGTAGGCTTCCGGCGTGTTGATCAGAAGCGCGCGCCGCCAGACGAGCGCCTCGCGGCGCTCGCGGATGATCGCCCAGATGCGCGGCGCATAAGGACTGTTGGGGTAGGTCCGCACATATTCCGCATAGCCGTCGAGATTGTCGTCCTGGATCGCCAACGCATAGGCTTCATCGGGTCCGACATCGCGCATCGGGCGCGGCGCGCGTGCAACGGGCGCAGGCGTCGCGGCCGGAGCGCCTGGCACCAGGAAGAGTTGAGGATTGATGTCCTGCGACACGTTCCACGGCGTCTGCATCCCGTTGGTCGCCTCGTTGGTGCGCAGGCGGATGCGGGCGAACATGGTATCCAGATTCAGTCCCGGCTCGCGCACCATCTCGGCGATCGCGGTCGCGTAGGCGCCATAGGGACCCGGGCCATCCTCGGCCGCCATGCCGGGCGCGGAGGAAAACGCGACCAGCAAGCCGGGCACGGTTGCGATCGCGCCGAGACCGGGCGCAAGGCGCCCACCCTGTATCTGGAACGGCAGCGGCCGCGTCGCGTCGAGGATCACGACTTTCGCGGCCGCCGGCAGGTCAGCCAGCGGGCGCAACAGGTCGAACAGCCGCACCGCGTCGATCGGAATATCGCTGTCGCGGTCGAGCCGCGCATCGGTCGGGATCAGGTAATTGTCACCTTCGAACTCCAGGCCATAACCGGAGAAATAGACAACCGCGATCGTGTCCGGACCGGCCGCTTCGACCTTGGCGATGAAATCGCGGAACAGGCCGCGCAGGTCGGTCTGATTGACGTCCGCGCCCTCGACAATCTCGAAGCCGATGCTGGTCAGCGCTTCGGCGACGAGCCCGCCGTCGGCGAGCGAGGTCTTGAGTGGACCCTTGGCATAGGCGGCATTGCCGATGACCAGCGCGATGCGCTGCTGGGCTTGTGCCGGCAGCGCGAACAGGAAGAGCATCGCCGCGGCCGCGGCGACGCCAGAAATGATCCGGCGCAACATGTGTGTTCTCGCGAATGAATGAACCCCGACTCGGTGCCTTACGCGCCGACTGTAGCTGTTTCAGGGCGGAATCCCCAACGATCGGCCACGGCCACGTTCATCCGCCGTTCACACGTCGAGCACCAGCCGGTCGGCGGCAACGAGCGCGCCGGTCGCCGCGATCTCGTCGAGGTGCGCTAGTACGGTCGCATTCATGTGCGTGACCATGACGCGCCGCGCCCAGAACTCGGGCATGCGCCGCTTCAGCATCGTCCAGGTCATGTGGCCCGTCAGTTCGCGCTCGTATTCGTAGCACTCGACGATGAACAGGTCGGCGTCACGCGCGACGCCAAGCAGCGCGTCGGTCCACTGCGTGTCACCCGAATAGGCGAGCAGCCTGCGGCCATCGGTCACGCGCAACGCGGTCGAGGGCGCGCCGGAGAAATGGATCACCGCAGTCGAGGTGACGGTGAAGCCGAGAAATTCCGTCGGGCGGCCGACCTCGATGTCGGTCACCTCCCAGGGAAAGCGCCATTTGCTTGCCGTCGAGCCGGGGAATGTCACTTCGAGCAGAGCCGCGACGCGTTCACGCGTGCCCGGCGGGCCGGCGATCGCGAGCGGCTTTTCGCGGCGGCTCGCATATTGACCATCGAGCAGGAAGAACGGCAGCCCGCCGAAATGGTCGCCGTGGAGATGGCTGAGGACGATCCCATCGATGCCGTTGGGATCGACGCCGGCGGCATGCAGCGCGACCATCGAGGAGGCGCCGCAGTCGATCAGGATCGTCGAGGTGGCCGTCGCGACATGAAAGCAGGTGTTGAAGCGCCCACCCGAGCCGAACGCATCGCCCGAGCCGATGATGGTCAGGCGCATGTCAGGCCGTCGCGCTCGCGCGTTCCGACATCTGGGCGTACCAGCGGCGGATGTTGATGAATTCCTCGGGCATCGGGAGCTTCGCCGGCCGCATGAAGTCCACGGCAACGAGCGCCGTGATGTCGGCAATGCTGTAATGGTCGCCGGCGATGAACAGGCGATCCTTGAGCTCGCGGTTGAGCAGCGCGAGGAAGTCGAGCACGCGCGGCTTGTTGGCCTCGCCCCATTCCGGGATCTGGCTCTCCATCTCCTTCATCGAAGGATGGGTATGGCGAAAGACCGCCGACACGGCGGAATAAAAATTCAGCTCGACGCGCCGGTTCCACATCTCGACCAGCGCCTCCTCCACGGCCCCGCGCCCGAACAGCGGCGGTTGCGGCCGCAGGGCCTCGAAGTAGCGGCAGATCGCGATCGACTCCGTGATCACGGTGCCATCGTCGAGCACGAGCACCGGCACGCGCTGGAGCGGGTTGATCGCGGTGAATTCGGCCGACTTGTGCTGCAGGGCGCCGAGGTCGATCTTCTCGATCGGAATCGAGAGGCCCTTCTCGGCCAGGAAGATGCGCACGCGCCGCGGATTCGGAGCCCGGCCGCCGTCATACAATTTCATCGTCGAGGCCCCTTGGAAGCGCCGAAACCCTGGTGCGCCGGATTTGAAGCTCGAACGCACGTTATCAGGGGACGTCGCCATAAATCGAGCGTCCTGAACGCGGTCTGGCGACGCCGGGCGCCGGCTCAGGCCACGTCCTTTTCGTGATCCTCATCACAGCCGGGATGGCCCTGCGGGAATACAACTGAACCCATCGCGGGAGGGTCCCGCCGGATGGGAGGCTACAATGGTTCGCTTCATCGTCATGATCACGATCGCGCTCTCCATGATGAGCGGCGTCGCGAACGCGGCGCAGAATGTGACGCCGACCACGCGTGCGGCGGTCTCCAATCGCCACACGTGCGAGCCGGGCCATGTTTTTAGCTGCGACGGCCACCGCTCTTGCACCTGTTCCTGAGTCACGACAGCCACGGTCGCCGGTCTCGTGGCGACGCGGCGTTAACCAAGTCCTTCAGCCCCCCCTTAAGGTTTATAAGGGAGAAACGTCCGGTCTTCCTGTAATCGGACCTTCGCGCATGACGGCGATGACGAGCGAAGAGCTCGGCATTACTTCTCCGGCCGAGAAAGCCGCGGCGGCGCGGCGGCGCGACGCCACCAAGCGCGTGCGCTGGATTCGCGATCGCCTCACCTCGACCAGCGGCACCCGGCCCGCCTTCGACTACGAACTGCTGCGCCAGTTCGCCCAGAACCGCCTGTCCGCCTCGCTTGCGAGCACGCTGCTGATCGCGACGGTCGGCTTCCTGTCGGGCGTGTGGAGCGGGCCGTTCCTGGCGAGCGCGTGGACGCTGGCGATGTTTGCCATCCACGCCATCATCAAGATGCAATGCCGCAGGTTCCTGACCGAAGCGCCCAGCACCGTGCCGATCATGCGCTGGCGCATGCGCTTCGTGCTGCTCGACCTGTTCTTTGGCATCGCCTGGATGTCGAACGTCGTCAACGTGGTGCGTGCCGACGAAGGCGCCAGCACGTTCATGCTGTTCGTGATGCTGCTCGTCGTCGCGGTGTCGAGCATGCTGGCCTCGAGCCTGCCGATCGCGATGTTCGTCGCGACAGCGCCCGTGACCATAGCGGTGGCGCTCAACTTTCTGTTCGCGGGCGGCATGCACAATTACGTGCTGGCGGCACTGACGGTGACGGCGCAGGCCTATTTCACCATGCTGTCGCACCGGCTCTATTCGACGATGCTGGCGACCATCGAGGCACGCGCCGAGAAGGACGCGCTGATCGTCGAGCTGGAGCAGGCCAAGGCCGGTTCCGACGAGGCGCGGCGGCGCGCGGAGACCGCCAACATCTCGAAATCGCGTTTCCTCGCGCAGATGAGCCATGAGCTGCGCACGCCGCTGAACGCGATCCTGGGATTTTCCGAGGTGATGAAGAGCGAAGTGTTCGGGCCGCACGCGGTGCCGACCTACAAGGAATACGCCGCCGACATCCATAATTCCGGCGTACACCTGCTCAATCTGATCAACGAGATTCTCGATCTCTCGCGCATCGAGGCCGGCCGCTACGAGCTCAACGAGGAGGCCGTGGGGCTCGCCGAGATGGTCGGGGACTGTCACCATCTCCTGAAGCTGCGCGCGCGCAACCGCGGCATCGAGATTCACGAGGTGTTCGAGCCCGACCTGCCGCGGCTGTGGGTGGACGAGCGCGCCGTGCGCCAGATCTGCCTCAACCTCCTGTCCAATGCGATCAAGTTCACGCCGCAGGGCGGTGAGGTCTGGCTCAAGGTCGGCTGGACCGCGTCGGGCGGGCAATACATGAGCGTGCGCGACAACGGACCCGGCATTCCCGACGACGAGATCCCGATCGTGCTCGCCTCGTTCGGCCAGGGCACCAATGCGATCAAATCCGCCGAACAAGGCACCGGCCTTGGCCTGCCGATCGCCAAGAACCTGATCGACCTGCACGGCGGCACGTTCACGCTGAAATCCAAGCTGCGCGAGGGCACCGAGGTGATCGTCACCTTCCCGCCCGAGCGCGTGATGTCGGCGCTCGGCCCGATCGAGCCGGTGCGGCCGGTCCAGCAGCATTCATCGCTTCCGCCGCTGCCCTACCTGCCGCCACCGCCGGCCCCTCCCCCGCCCTCGATCCGGCGGCGGGCGCTGCGCTGACGCAGACCGAAAATGCAAGATTTGCATTACGGCGCCCGGCCCCTATCTTCGCCGGTGAACCATCAGAATGCGCCATGCCGATCGCCTCGCCGTGCACAAAGGTCTGTACCATCGATCCGGCCAGCGGCCTCTGCCACGGCTGCGGCCGCAGCCTGGATGAGATCGCGCGCTGGATGTCGCTTGGCGAAAGCGAGCGGGCGCGCATCATGACCGAGCTGCCGCGCCGTCTCGCTGCGTCCGGACTGCGGCCCGTCGCCGATAAGCGATCGGCCTGAAGGAGCGCCATGGGCACCCGTGTCCTCTGGTTCCTCCTGACCATCCTCGGCGTCGGCCTGCTGGTCGTGGTTCTGCGCCATGATCAAGGCACGATCGGCGGTCTCGACACCGGCGATTTCGCCGCGCTGGTGGTGAAGATCGCGCTTCTCGTGTTCATAGGCGGCGCAGTGCTGGCGCTGTTCCGCCAGCGCCTCTCGGACGCATTTCGGGCCGCGTTGTTCTGGATCGCGGTCGCGCTCGCGCTGCTGATCGGCTACACCTACCGCTACGACCTGCGCGACGTCGGCGAGCGCGTGTTGGCCGAGCTCATACCCGGGCGCGCGGTCTCGCGCGGCTCGACAGTCGAGTTTTCGCGCGGGCGCGGCGGCGAATTCCAAGTCTTCACCGATATCAACGGCGCGCGCGTCGCGATGGTGCTCGATACCGGCGCGACCTCCGTGGTGCTGACGAATGAAGCCGCCAAGGCCGCAGGGCTGCCGCTCGACATGCTGAGCTACAACGTCAATGTCGATACCGCCAATGGTCGCGCGCGAGCCGCCTCCGTGACGCTCGACCGCGTCACCGTCGGCTCGATCACCGAGCGCGCGGTGCCGGCGCTTATTGCGCAGGCTGGACAATTGAAAACCAGCCTGCTCGGGATGAGCTTCCTCACCCGGCTCGAGCGCTGGGAAGTGCGCGGCGACCGGCTGGTCCTGCGCGGGAACCGGTAGCGTCAGACCAGACTGGCGACGAACCGTACCGAGACCGCCAGCAGGAACAGCCCGAACGCGATCTCGAGCCGGCGGCGCGGCAGCGCGTGCGCGGCCTTCACGCCGAAGATCGCGACGAAGCTCGCGACCGGCGCCATCAGCACCACCCCGATAAGCGAGACAAAGCCGAGCGAGAACGGCGGCATCTGTGCCTGATGCGGCAGGCCGGCCAGCACGTAGCCGATCGTGCCCGCGATCGTGAGCGGCACGCCGAGCCCGGCGGCGGTACCGACCGCGGCATGGATCGGCTTGCCGTAGAGGGTCAGCACCATGGTGGACATCGAGCCTCCGCTCACTCCCATCAGCGACGACGCAAGGCCGATGCCGAGGCCGTAGGCGATCATCCCGGCGCGGCCCGGCAGATCGGCGCCGAGGCGCCAGCTCTCGTCGCCGAACAGCAGCCGCACCGCGATGATGGCGGCCAGCACGACGAACGCGATCTTGAATACGGCGGGCGGCGCGAAGGCGGCGAGCCCGGATCCGGCAACCACGCCAACGACCATCGGCACCATCCAGATGCGCAGCACATCCGCCATCACGGCCCCACGCGCGCGATGCGCCACGTAGGAGCGGATCGTGGTCGGAACGATGATCGCGAGCGAGGTCCCAATGCAGAGCTGCATGCGCACCTCTTCCGGCACGCCGATGACGCGGAACACCTCGTACAGCACTGGCACGATGATGGCGCCGCCGCCGATGCCGAACAGGCCGGCGAGAAACCCCGCGATCACGCCGCCCGCCACGATCGCCGCCGCGAGCCAGGCAAGCTCGTTAAACGGAACGCCTGACATCATCGAAAGCCCCGGCCCGAGCGTCGCAAGATCACGCCGCGATGTGCGCCAGATCGGGACGCGCGTCCAGCACGAGGTCAATCGCCTCGCGCAGAACCGCAATGCCGGCGCCGGGCTTGACCGCGTGCGTCGCAAGATGGCGGCGGAATGCGCGCGCGCCGGGCACCGCGTGGAACAGGCCGAGCAGATGCCGCGTCATCGCGGAGAGCCGCGTGCCGCGCGCAAGTTCACGCGCGATGTAAGGCAGGAAGGCCTCGGCCGCGTCCTTCGGCGAGGCAAACGGCGCAGGCGCACCGAAGATCAGCGGGTCGACGCCGAGCAGCCGCCAGGATTCCTGGTAGGCGGCGCGGCCCATCATGACGCCGTCCACATGCGCGAGGTGGCCGGCCGCCTGTTCGACGCTCGCGATCCCGCCATTGATGGCGATCTCGACGCGCGGATGTGCGCGCTTGAGGCGATAGACCCGATCGTAGTCGAGCGGCGGGATGTCGCGGTTCTCCTTCGGCGAAAGACCGTCGAGCCAGGCCTTGCGCGCATGCACGATCAATGCGTCCGCGCCGGCCGACACGACAAGCCGCGTAAGGGTGTCGAGCGCCTCCTCGGCGTCCTGCTCGTCGATGCCGATCCGGCACTTGACGGTGACCGGCACCTCGACCGCGGCCTTCATGGCGGCGACACAGTCGGCGACCAGGCGGGGTTCGGCCATCAGGCACGCACCGAAGCGGCCCTCCTGCACGCGGTCCGATGGGCAGCCGACATTGAGATTGATTTCGTCAAAGCCGCGATCGGCACAGATACGTGCGGCCTCGCTGAGCGCGCGCGGATCGGACCCGCCGAGTTGCAGTGCGAGCGGATGCTCGGCCGCCTCGAACGCAAGCAGGCGCGCCCGGTCGCCGCGCAGAACCGCCGCGGCGGTGATCATCTCGGTGTAGAGCAGCGCACGGCGCGTGAGCAGACGGTGGAACGACCGGCAATGGCGGTCGGTCCACTCCATCATCGGCGCGACGCAGAAGCGGTGGCTCAACGTGGTCATGCCGGCGCCACAAACGCCGCCACGCGCGGCGAAGTCAAGCGCCGCGCGGCCGAGGGCCGATGAGCCGTTTCAGGGCTTTTCGCCGAGCACCTTGAGTTCCGCGTTGGCAACGCCGTAGCCGACCGAGGCGTGCGCGCATTCGTTCGCGGCGCGGCGGAACAGGCGGACAGCGTCGTCCCGCTGCTTCGTGCGCAGCGCAAGCTCGCCGCCGAAGAACAGGGCGTCGCAGGTCCTGTCCTTCTTGGTCTTGGCTCGCGGGTTGTCCGCCGCCTCGATTGTCGCATCGACGGTCGATTGGCCCAGGAACAGACGCACGACCGGTCCCGGCCAGGAGGTCATGTCGATCTTCTTGGATGCATCGGAAAGACGGCTCTGCACGCCGTTGCGCTCCCCAATGACGTCGAGCCAAAGCGCGCTGTAGGCGCTCGCCGGATCAAGCTCGGCTGCCTGGGTCACGTCCGCGAGCGCCTTCGCCGACGTGCCATTGAAGAGCTC
>PLJS01000052.1 GCA_003140315.1 Hyphomicrobiales bacterium | reverse complement strand
AATCATTTTGAGTCGGACACTGAGACATTCGGCCATCATTATGCTCGGCCTGCTTGCGCTCATTCCGTCGGCTTCCGCCGCGACCGATCCGACGTTCCTCTCCTGCACCTTCGCGACGGCCGGAGCATCGGCGGCATCGTCGTGTTGCGGCGGCTGAGGAAGCTGCGCGTCTGGTACGGCGACGGCGGCGGCCGCGAATGGACCGACATCGACTATTCCAAGCCCAAGATTACAA
The DNA here is from genome assembly GCA_003140315.1 of Hyphomicrobiales bacterium. GTDB lineage: Bacteria > Pseudomonadota > Alphaproteobacteria > Rhizobiales > Xanthobacteraceae > PALSA-894. The sequence goes on along the minus strand of PLJS01000052.1, from coordinate 11,815 downwards.
CCAGCGTGGAGGACGGCGACAGCATCGTGCTTTCGGCTGACTTTCACACCGTGACGCTCAACAGCAAAGGCGAGGCACCCGAGACGGGACGCTGCAAGGTTGCGTCGATGAAAGAGGCGCCGAAACGCTGGTTCGCCCCGGAACTGAAACAGCCGTGGGAGAAGAATTAGGACGAGACCAGCCTCGGTTCGCGCGGGAAGCCGCTCTGCTTTTTCGAGCGATCGCGTTCGCCCCCTAATTCCACGCGGTCACTACTTCGCGGACGCGGGAAACGCCGGCAATTTTTCGACGTCGCGCGCATCGTGCTGGATAATGACCGTCGCCTTGAGATTCGCCGCGAGCTTCTTGATCCGCTCCATCGACGCCACCGTCTGGGCGCGGTCGAAGTTGAACCACGGCACCCCGAAGGCGTCGAAGTTTTCGTGGAAATGCATCGCATCGCCGCTGAGCACCACGGCACCCATCTGCGGCAGCTTCACGAGCAGGCTGGAATGGCCGGGCGTGTGCCCGGGCGTGCGCAGGACGATGACGGTGCCGTCCTCGAACACATCCTTGTCGATCGCGAGCGGTTCGACCTTGCCTTCGCCCTTGATCCAGTGCTCGAACGGCTTGAAGTTCACGCCCGTGGCCGGCTTCGGGCTCATGATCGCGTCCCAGTCGCCCTTGCCGATCAGCACCGTCGCGTTCGGAAACGAGTCCACCTGGCCGGTGTGATCGGCGTGATAGTGGCTGATGCCGACATATTTGATCTGCTCAGGCTTGACGCCGACCTTCGCGAGCTGATCGACCAGGCTCACCTTCGGCGCGACATTGGGCGCCGTCATGGCGTGGCCCGTGTCCCACAGCATGTAGTCGTCGCCATGCTTGATGAGATAGCAACTGAAGACGAACTGAAGCTTCAGATCGCCGTAGGCATAGGTGTCCGAGAAACGCTGATTGACGGGTGTGGGCGCCTGGGGCGTGCCGCAGTCGAGGCGCGTGAGTGACATGTCCGGCGCCGCTTGCGCAGGCGCCGCGAGACTGGCGAGCGCAAAGGCGCCGACAGCGAGAATGGTTAGTGTCCGGTTCATTGTTTCCCTCCCTTCCGGTGAACGTTAAAGCGCGGCGTTTAAGCCGATGCCGCTTACGCCGCCTCCGAGACCCGGCCATTCCGGCCGGCGCGCACAAGCTTGCCCGGCAGCGCGCCGGTGTGCTCGCCCTGCTCGAAGATCGGCTGACCCGCCACGATGGTCGCGCGATAGCCGTCGACCTTCTGGATGAAGCGCCGGCCGTTCGCCGGCATGTCGTGCACGATCTCGGGCTTCTGCACCCGCAAGCCGTCGAAGTCGATCAGGTTGACGTCAGCGCGCAAGCCCGGCGCCAGCCGACCGCGATCGCTCAATCCGAAGAAGTCCGCCGTCTCGCTGGTCTGGCGCTTGACCAGCATCTCGATCGGCAGCTTCGGCCCGCGCTGCCGGTCGCGCGCCCAATGCGTCAGCATGAAGGTCGGCACGCCGGCGTCGACGATCGAGGTGCAATGCGCGCCGCCGTCGGAGAGCCCCAGCAAACAAGCCGGATCGTTGAGCATCTCCAGGATCGGCCCGTGATCGCCGGTGACGTAGTTCACCACCGGGAAATAGAGATACTGGCCGTCCTCGAGCATGTAGTCGTAGGCGACCTCGTCGGGCGTGCGGCCCTCGCGCTGTGCGATCGCCGCGACGCTCTTCTCCGGGCCCGGCTCGTAATCCGGCGGGTTGCCCATGGTGAAGAACTTGTCGAAACGCCGGGTGACGAGCTGGCGGAACTGCGCGAGCTTGGCGACTTCGGTGTCGGACGGCTTCTCGGCCAGGATTTTTCGCCGCATCTTCGGATCGCGCAGCCTGCGGCGCTGCTCTTCGATCGGCAGGCTTTCGAGCGCCTTGTAGGTCGGCCGCACCGTGAACGGATTGAGCGCGGTGCCGATCCCCATCATCACGCCGATCGGCCGGCCGGCCATCTGCGCCGAGAGCCGCAATCCGTCGCGTCGGGCCTCGTGCACGGCCTTGAGCAGCCGGCGCCAGCGCTCCGGATCCTCATAGCGGTCGGTGAGCAGGAACCACACCGGCCGTCCGGTCTCCTTGGCGAGCTTGCGCATCCAGCGCAACTCATACTCCTCGTCGTCGAAATCCGAGTTCATGCCGAACGCGCCGGTGCCGGTCACGCCCAGTGCAGAGCCGATGCCGAGGAGTTCGTGGTCGTCGGCGTCGCGCGACGCGACGAGTTCGCCGTCCGGCGTCTTGTGCGAGTCGGTGCGCGAGGTGGTGAAGCCGAACGCGCCGCAGCGCAGCGCCTCGATCGTCAGCCTGCGCATCTCGGCGATGTCGTCGGGCGTCGCAGGCTCGCGCCGCACCGCGCGGTCGCCCATCACGTAGACGCGCATCGGCAGGTGCGCGGCCTGCGCGGCGATGTCGATCGCGCGCTCGCGGCGATCCAGCGCATCCATGAATTCCGGAAACGTCTCCCATTCCCAGGTCAGGCCGGCAGCAAGCACCGGGTTGGGGATTTCCTCGACGCCCTCCATCAGGTCCATCAGCGCGCCGCGATGATGCTTCTTCACCGGCGCAAAACCGACGCCGCAATTGCCGAACATCACCGTGGTGACGCCATGCCAGCACGACGGCGCGAGTAGCGGGTCCCACATCGCCTGTCCGTCGTAATGGGTGTGCACGTCGACCCAGCCGGGCGTCACGAGAAGGCCGTCGGCGTCGATATCGCGCCGGGCCGGACCCTGCTTGCCGCCGACCGCGGCGATCCGGCCGCCCGCGATCGCCACGTCGCCGGAGAACGAGGCCTTGCCGGTACCATCGACGATGGTGCCGCCGCGTATGACGATGTCGTGCATGAAACTCTCCCGGGCTGAAGAGGACTCAATCATGCGCCCAAGCCGGGGGCGCGTTCAATGGGCGCGGCGGGGGGCCCTCGCCGCCATCAAGGCTGCTAGACCCTATGATTGCTGGGNNGGCCCGTCATCCGATATGCAACGGTACGAGGATTAAACCGGCTAGCCGGTACAGAGCCTCATGCATAGGAGACGGGCCACCTTCAGGCCCAGCAATCATAGGGTCTAGGGCGTGAACTCTTAAACACGCGGGAACGTCCGCTTTCGGGGGGTAAAGCAGACGTCGCCGAAGATGCGGTTACGTCGCTTTTTGACGCGTTGCGGACAATGAGGACGCCGCATAGCGTCAATGGATCGACTTTTGGCAATATTGAGGGACCTCTCATGAATAGGCGCAGTGCACTCGCTGTTTGTGCGACAGCGTTGATCGCAGTCCTTGCTTTCCCAAGCAGCAGCGTGGCCGAGGGAAAGTCACTCAAGGATCAACTGGTCGGAACGTCGATTTACGTTTCGAGCACGGGTAAACGCGAAGATGGCAGCGCCGTGCAACGACCGAGCTTGCAGGGCGCAGTGACCTACACGGCTGATGGCCACTTCCAGTTCATAACGACGCGCACCGACTCGCCTAAGTATGCATCGAGCGACCCTGCCCGCCCTTCTCCGGATGAGGCCATGGCCACTGCCTCAGGATCGATTGCCTATACGGGCACGTACACGCTGAACGAAAACACAAAAACAATTCATGCAAACATCGAGACGAGCACGTTTCCAAATCTCGTCGGAGCGCCTAATCAGCGCTGGATTATTACGTCCATTACCGCCGACGAAATCAAGTTCACGAACCCCCGCACGCCTGCCGGCGTGACACTGGAGATCGTATTTAAGCGGGCGAAGTGACAGTCGACCCTGCGTTCGGGGCGCTCGAAAGCAAGCTTCGAGCGCGTTTTTCTTCGAGATGTATGTCTGCTCGTGGCCCTTCTCTGCCGTTCGCGGCAGAGCGCATACTGCTCGCCCGATGATTGACCTGAAATCAATTTCACAGCCCTGCAATGGCGCCAACAGCCAATAACACCATTCCAACTCTGAACATGATCGGACGAGAGATCGTCAGCACGATTTCCATCGCGGAACGATCGGGGACGTTGTCAAACCTCAGAACGCGTAACCATCCAACATGAGATGGGTAGATCGAGAATACGATGGCCAGCGCGCCGATGGCCCCTGTCACTTTAGCCAAAATTGTCCATTGCATGAATGTCCCCACTTCGATGGCGATCGTTTACCGCGACGACCACGGCCTAACGTATATCTCGAGTACACGCCGCTAGACGAGACGCGACAGCAGAACCAGCACCGACGTGACAGTGACGGCGCCTCCGATCCGAGTCGCAATCTGGGCGAACGGCATGAGTTGCATGCGGTTGGCGGCGGTCAGAATGGCGACGTCGCCGGTGCCGCCCTGCCCGCTGTGGCATGCGTTGATGATCGCCGCCTCGATCGGATACATGCCGAGCAGTCGGCCGACGAACGCGCCGACGGTCATCAACGTCGCCACGGTGCAGAAGATCGTGATCATGTTCGCAATATTGAATGCCGCCATCAGCTTGTCCCAAGGCGTCATCGATACCCCGATGGCGAACAGCAGCGGATAGGTCACGGCGGTGGAAAAGAATTTGTAGACCACGAGCCCGCCCTTCTGCAGATGCGGCGACACCGCGCTCGTCAGTTTCGCGACCACGGCGAGGAACAACATCGCCACCGGCGCCGGCAGCCCGAACAGGCGGTGGCACATGACGCCCATGAGGTACAGCGTGATCGCGGCGAGGCCGGCTGCCGCGACGGTGCTCACGTCGATGGGAGCGCCCTTTTCGTCGACGATCTTTTCGTCGCCGGCATCCATGTCGTCGCGCTCGCCGGGCTGGAGGCGTCCTTCGCCGGTCAGATTCGGATAGCGCTTTCCGACGAAATTCAGCGTCCCCGCCAGTATGATCGCGGTGAGGCTGCCCAGCATCACCGGCGGCAGAACCAGAGCGAACACGTCGCCCTGCGGCTGGTTCAGGATTTCCGAATAGCCGACTGACAGCGGTATCGCGCCCTCGCCGATGCCACCCGCCATGATCGGCACCACGACGAAAAAGAACGTGTGGTAGGCCCCAAGGCCGAGCAACGTGCCGACGAGCGTGCCGACAATTCCCGCGGCCACGGAACCTGCCGCGAGCGGCACGAATATCTTCAAGAAGCCCTTCACCAGGACCTGCCGGTCCATTCCCAGAATGCTTCCGACGATGATGCAGGCGATGAACAGATAGAGAAAATTCGTGTATTTCGTGAATTCGACGACCGACTTCTCGATCTGCGGCGGCAGCAATTTGTAATAGGCAAGCGCCGAGGGAACGAAGGTCGCAAAGATCGCGCCGGCCCCGATGTTGCGCAAGATCGGCAACCGCTTGCCGATCTCGGCGCAGGTGAAACCTCCGATGACCAGAACCGCGATCATCACCGAGACTTCGCCCTTGATGTCGCCGGTGTAAGTGAAGCCCGCCAGCAGCGCGCAAAGAATGACGTAGAGCGGGACCGGGATGATCCCGATCCGCGTGTCCACGATCTTCCACCATCCTTGAGGCCACCACGATTCGGCGCGAGGCAAGGACGCCGGCGACGCCGGGGCGGAGATACTCTGCTGCATGGTTTCCTCCGGGTCGGTTTTTCGTTTTTACGCTGCGCGCCGCTGTCGGTCGTCTCGGGCGTCGTCTCGCCCATCAGTCTCGAATTGTATCAAGATCGATTTCGGGCCGCCGGTCGTCTCGTTCCAGGTCGGCATTGTTCGGATCGTCGAGAAGAACCGCCGCTCGCTTCACAAACCGGTCGTCGAAGGTCTTTGGCAGGTCGATCGTGGCGCCCTTGAGCTCCGGATCGAAGGTCGCAAGCATGTTGAGCGCGCTGTTCATTCCCTGACGCGTGATCAAGCCGGTCTTGGAATAGACGAGCAGGTTCGACCTCAGCGCCTTGAGGTAGATCGCGCGGTCGCCGAGGAAGTAGTCGTCGGGAACACTGTTGACGATCTCATCGGTCGTCGCCGTCGCGATCCATTTCAGCGTCTTGTAAAACGCACCCACCAGCGCCTGGATCGTATTCGGGTTCGCGGCGATGAACTCCTGCTTGGCATAGAGCACCGCGGCCGGGTTGGTACCGCCGAAAATCTGATAGTTCACGCGCGGAAAGCGGCTATCCGTCACGATCCGGATAACCCCGTCCTCCTGCAGCCTGGTGATCACCGGATCGAGATTCGAGATCGCGTCGATCTCGCCGTTCGTCATCGCGGCGACGGCCGCCGGCCCACCTCCGACCCCGACGAACGTCGCGTCCGCCGGACCGAGGCCGGCCTTTGCCATGAGGTAGAGGACGAAGAAATGCGTGGAGGATCCCGGCGCCGTCACGCCGATCTTCATGCCTTTGAGGTCGGCGTGCGAATTGAACGCTGCGTCCTTGCGGACCGCGAGCACGATCCCGGGAAAGCGGCCGAGCTCGATGAGCGCACGGATGTCCTGGCCTTTGGCCTGCATGTGCAATGTGTGCTCATAAGCGCCGGTCACGACGTCAGCCGCGCCCGCGAGCAAGGCGTCAAGCGATTGGCCGCCGCCTTCGAAGTCGGCGATCGCGACGTTCAGTCTATAATCCTTGAAGTAGCCGCGGCGCTCCGCCAGCGTCAGAGGCAGGTAATAGAGATGCGCCTTGTTGGCGACCGCAAGGGCGATCGACGGCTTTTCAAGCTGCTGCGATCGGGCCATTCCAGGCATGACCGCGGACAGCGCAAGGCCGCCGAGACCAGCGGTAACGGCGCGGCGATCGATTTGCATGCTGTGGCGTCTCGTTTTAACCGCGGAAGACAGTCCAATGTTCGCACCATTCCGATGGCCTTGCCAACCGTCGCAGGCGCGCGGCGCGTGAGGTGGCAGCCTGCCGCGCACCGTCGCCGGATGATCGTACGCGCGCTGCATCTTGCATTCGCCGGACGCGACGTGCAGTCTGAGGGAACTATCGGCTGCCCATAAGATGGCGAGCACCGAATTCGCCTCCTACCAAACGCGGCAGCCTCTCTTGCCATCGGCGGCACATCCAACTTTGCGAATGAACCCGTGAACGCTGTGCGGCGATCCCGCCGGCCGTTCCGGCGTCCTTTATCGCAGACGCTGCGAGCGCGCGGCGCCCTCGACGGAGAGAGAGCATGTCTACGAGGTTGCACAAGCCCATGGCGTTCGCCATGGCATTCACCGCGACGCTTTGGGCGATGTGTTTCGCCGCTTCTGCCGAGATGCCGGGGCCGGACGTCTACTATCGGCTGAGCACGTCGTTTCGGGGCGCCGACCAGGCGTTGGACGTGTTCAACGGTGGGGATAAGGACAATCTCACTCACCTTGCTCGCCGAAAGAATGTCACCGGTCAGTTCTGGAGCTTTGCGCCGATCGGCGATGGGACCTACCGGCTGACGACGCAATTCCGCGGACCCGGAATGTGCCTCGACATCTTCAACGGCGGGCCGAACAACGATCAGCCGCATCTGACCGATTGCGCCGATGTGACCGGCCAGTTCTGGATGATCGTCGAAGAAAACGAGTGGGTGCGATTGAAAACCGTGTTTCGGGGCAAATCCATGTGCCTCGATATTTTCAACGGCGGACCGGATGACGGCCAGCCCCACCTCGCCCCCTGCGGAAACCTCAGCGGTCAGCTCTGGCTCTTGACCTCCACCGACCAGGCGGTCAACCAGCCTGGCTCGCCTCCGCCCGCCGACGTTTCCAGCCAAACGAGCGCGGGAATTTCATTTCCGTTCGAAGCAAAATCATGGGGTGGCGCGGTCCGTTCCGGACCGGGCGCCGACCGTTCGCAGATCGCAACCCTCAATGAGCGCGAGCCGATCACGGTGCTGGAGCGAGCGGACGCTCCCTATTATCAGGACCTCCCCTGGTTCAAGATCTCGTTCCGCGGCCGCGTCGGCTACCATTGGGGCGGCATCATTTGTCCGGTCGACGGTGAAGTCCCGGGCACCTTTCAGGTCTGCAAATGAGCGGCAGTCGCGCGCTTGGCGGCGGGGCTGGCGGTTTTTGCCTTCCTTCAGCGCCGGCCGATCGCGCATCGATCCGCGGCATTCTCATCACAACATTACCGAGGAACGAGGCATCCAGATATCACCACGAACTCTAGCTCTCGCATTCGTTGTCTGTCTGGCGGGCGGTTTATGTCTGGGGTTGGCGACAGCATCCGCGGCCGAGCCGGCTGCGGGCCTTTCCGCCTCGACGCCGGTCAACGCCCCGCCGAATCCCAAGTTCGCCCGCCGCACATTGTTGTCGGGATTCCGGCAAACCGGAACCGCGCGCCTCGCCGCGGCCTGCCTCCCATCCGGCCCGCAGGATTGTCACGAGGACAAAGACTGTTGCTCCGGTCAGTGCCTGGAGGAGTTGGATTGTACGGGAAACGAGAGGCCGCACTGCTCGGGAGTCCCGAAGACTACCTATTGCAAATAGGCCTGCGCGGCCTGACCGCCATCTTACGAGTGAAATGCAATTCGAAAGACTGAGGGGGATGATCTCATGTTGGCGACTGAAGGCAGAGCGATAATGTCTCGGGTTCGTAGAGTCTCTTCGTCCATTTTACTTTTCCTGGCCGTGTCCGGCCTCCCGATTTTGGATGTTTCGGTCCTCTCTCGGGCCGCTCACGCCGAGGAGACCGTCAAGGCGCCGACGCGGATTGCACACCTTGTTACACCGCTGATATCGACGCCGGCGGACTATAAGCGTGTCGCGGCGTGTATTGTTGAGGACGAAAGTTGTCGCAAAAATCGCGATTGTTGCAGTGGTCTTTATTGTTTATTGGGCGTTCACGGGATAAGAGGAACATGTCAATCAAGATGACGTGATTACATCTCCGGAAATCGCCCTTGGTTCAAGATCTCGTTCCGCGGCCGCGTCGGCTACCATTAGGGCGGCATCATTTGTCCGGTCGACGGTGAAGTCCCGGGCACCTTTCAGGTCTGCGAAGAGCGGCCGCGACGGGCCCATCCGATTTAACAGGAAAGACGACCATGAATCTCAATGCACCTCTGTTCAGGCTCTTCTCCGCGTGTGTCTTGTCTGTCTTCGCGGGTCTCCCGGCAACGGTTGGACCGTCTTCCGCGATGCCGATCGCGCCGGCTGAAGCCTCCACCTTGCTTCTGATCCAGACCGTGGAGGCGCGCTTTCGCGGTGAGATTCCAAGCGAGGAACACCCGATCACGGGCGTCAAACGGCTTGCCAAGATGCGGCGCGACGGTCGCTTGCCCGACACGTTTGTGCGCGGCAACTGCACCTACAACCTGGCGGGCGATCCCGGCGTGGCGTACTACGCCAAGACCTGCCGGTGAAAGCGACCGTCAGCGATCGTTCGGCTCGGCTTCCGCCGCGCTGAGCGCGGCGCTCAGCTTCTCCGGCCGACGAACCAGCCCAGCAGGAACAGCACGATTCCGGCGCCGCCGGCGATGTAGCCATGCTTCATGCGCGGCCGCATCAGGCCCGCCTCGTGCCCGGGAAGGAAGGATGGCAGCGAGTCCGCCGGCATCAGCAGATAGACCGCCGCGAGAGCGATCAGAACGATGCCGAGCAGATACAAGATGGCTTTCATCAGCGATGTCCTTTGGCGATGTGTTTGCGTGTGATTCCGGGCGGGAGCGGTAGATTACACCGCCGCCCTACTGTCCCGCCAGTTGCTAGTCTTTCGCGTCCGCGCGCTGCGCGGCCGGGCGCGCCGCGAGCCGCGCCGCATAGGCTACGAATTCCGGCCGCTCCGGGACCATCTTGAACATCATGCCCCAGCGAATGTTCGCCCCGATCACGACGTCGGCGGCGGTGAACTGCTCGCCCATCAGATACGGCCCCTTCGCGATCGCCGCAGCCACGACATCCATCGTGGTGTCGAAATCGCCATAGCCGAGCATCGCGCGGCGCGGCTCGTCCTTGCGCGGGGCCGCGCGATCGATCACGGCGGCCTCGAGGCAGCCGGGCCCGGAGAACAGCCATTTGAGATAGACGCCGCGCTGCGGCGTGCCGATGGGCACGTTGAGCTTCGCGTTGGGGAATTCGTCCGCCAGATACGTGCAGATCGCCGCAACCTCGGTGATCACCGTGTCGCCATGGCGGAGCGCCGGCACCTTGCCCATCGGGTTGATCGCCAGATACTCGGGCGCGCGGTTCTCGCCCTNNCTGTCCAAAATCCTGATCGATCTGTGGGCCAAGGCGGACGCGAAGGTCCCGAATGGCGATGCCGGCCCGATCGACTGGGACGTGACGACCAACTCGCAAGGGATGGAAGTCCGCTCCTACAAGGTGAAAGTCGCGCAGCGCCATGCCGCGAGCGTGAGCCTGATCGTCACGCTCACCGCCAAGACTCCCTGGCTGCGCAAGTCGCCGGACGAGAACATCGTGCGCTATCACTTCATCCGCGAGAACGGCCGCTGGGTCATCGACGACATCCGCGGAGCGGATGACAAGGAGAAAGACGGGCTCAAGGACCTGCTGATGCGCGCCGCGGAGGATTGACAGCAGGCCGGGCAACACCTGAAAGCACGCCAAGCCTCTGGCGCCGCTGTCACTATCCTGTATCCTTCGCGCAAGGCTTGTGGCGCGCCCGCGCGCTCGCGGCCCAATAACAACCGATAACAAAACCGAATTTGGAGGACTCCCATGACCCTGACGTCGAAAGCCCCTCTCAATCGCCGCACGCTGTTGCGCGCGGGCGCCGGCATGGCCGGCATCCTGGCGACCGGCCGCGCACCTGCGTTTGCGCAGACGGCGCCGAAGAAGCTCGTGTTCGCGCACATCAACGCGGTGCCGGAATCGGCCGCGGTCGCATTCGACTGGATGGCCAAGGCCGTGACCGAGCGCTCCAAGGGGGCGCTCGACATGCAGTTCTTCGGCAAGACGCTGATCCCGCAAGAGCTGGAGATCATGAACGCCGTGAAGTCCGGGTCGATCGCGATGGGGAGCCCCGCCGGCGCGGCCGCGACTGTGTTCCCCGAGATGGGCCTGTTCCTGGTGCCGTATCTCGTGAAGGACTACGCGGCCGCCTACAAGATGTTCAACGGCGCGATCGGCGACAAGCTCAACAAGGAAATCGAGGACAAGTACAAGCTGAAAGTCCTCTGCTACTACGACTACGGCTTCCGCCATTTCTGGACCAGCAAGAAGCCGATCGTCGAGCCGCGCGATCTGCGCGGCGCGAAAATCCGCGTGCAGCAGGCCAAGGTGTTCGGCGACACGATCAACGGGCTTGGCGGCAATGCGGTGCCGATGGCCTGGGGCGAAGTCATCACGGCGGCGAAGTCTGGCGTGATCGATGGCGGCGACCTGCCGATCGTCAACATGAAGGCGCTGAAGATCTACGAGGTGTCGAAATACGCCTCGATGACCTATCACAATTACGGCCCGACCAACGCGGTGATGAACCTCGATGTCTGGAACGGACTGACGCCCGAGCAGCAGAAGCTGATCATGGATCTGTCGCGCGCCGCGCAGGAGAAGATCCGCGAGGCCACCGAATCGGTCGACAATTTCACCAAGGCCAAGTCGGAGCTGGAGCCGCTCGGCATGACCGTGGTGGAAGCCAACGTCGAGGAATTCCGCAAAGTGGCGCAGCAGAAGATATGGCCGGCCTACAAGGCCCAATACGGCGCCTTGTGGGACCAGATCGAGGGCTTCAAGGCCTGATTTGAAGCGGGGCCGAAACCAAAAGCTTCGGCCCTCCGTTGTCCGCCGCTTGAGTCACCGGAATCCGTCCCGCATGCTGCGTATCCTCTCAGCCGTCCCGAAATTGACGGTCACGGCGCTGATCATCCTTGCCATCGTCAACCTCTTGGTCGGCGTGATCCTGCGCTATTTCGTCGGCGCCATCACCGACTGGCTCGATGTCGATCCGGTGCCGTTCACCTGG
>PLJS01000102.1 GCA_003140315.1 Hyphomicrobiales bacterium | reverse complement strand
CATCGTGATCGACAGCCGCCACGACAGCACGCGGCGGCTGAACCAATCGAGCACGACAGCCAGATAGACGACGCCACGCGCCATCGGGATGTAGGTGATGTCCATCCGCGTCGCGTCAGGCTGCGACCGTCGCGGGCGCCGGCGCGAGGCGAACACAGCGCGCGACATGGCCGGGCTCGGCTTGATACTCGCGCGGCAGGTCCTTGGTGCAGATCGCCTCGGCCACCTTGCAGCGCGGCGCGAAGGCGCAGCCCGGCGGCGGATTGGCGAGATCGGGCGGCGATCCCGGAATGGTGCCGAGCCGCTCCCCCTTGGCGAAGACGTGGCCCGCGCGCGAGGCGAGCAGGCCCTGCGTATAGGGATGCTGCGGCGCCTGCACGACACGGGCGCACGATCCGGTCTCGACGATCCGGCCCGCATACATGACGGCGATGCGATCGGCGACTTCAACCGCGACGCCGATGTCGTGGGTCACGAACATGACCGCAAGGCCGAGCTCGCGCTGAAGCTCGCGCAGCAACAGCAGGATCTGGATCTGCACCGTCGCGTCGAGCGCGGTGGTCGGCTCGTCGGCGAGCAGGACCTTCGGATGGCACGAGAGCGCGAGCGCGATCATCGCGCGCTGGCGCATCCCACCCGACATCTCGTGCGGATAATTGTCGAGGCGCCGCGCTGCGGACGGGATGCGCACGCGCTCGAACAGCTCGAGCGCACGTGCGCGTCCTTGCGAGCGCGACGCGCCTTCATGACGCATCACGGCTTCGGCAATCTGGTCGCCGAGTCGATAGACCGGATCGAGCGCGATCCCGGGCTCCTGGAACACCATCGAGACGACCGGACCGCGCATCGCAGCAAGTTCGTCCGGCGCGAGAGCCAAGACGTCGCGACCAGCAACGCGCACCTGTCCGCCGATCCGGGCGCTCTTGGGCAGCAGGCGCATGAGCGCCCGCATGGTCACGGTCTTGCCGGAGCCCGATTCGCCGAGCAGTGCCAGCACCTCGCCCTTGGCCAATGTCAGATCGACGCCCGAGACGGCGCGCACCGGCTTGGCGCTGCCGGCGAAATCGACCGTCAGCCCTTTCACGTCGACGAGGGGCGCGGCGCTCATGCGGCCTCGCTTGCAAGCGCGGGCGCGAGCGGATGACCGGAGCCTGGGATCGCCATCAGGCACGCGACCGCGTGGTCCAGCCCGACCGCACCGAGCGGCGCCTCCTTCGCCGAGCAGACCGGCGCGGCGAACTTGCAGCGCGTATGGAAGCGGCAGCCGGGCGGCGGATCGATCGGGTTCGGAGGATCGCCCATCAGCGGCGCCTCCTGCGTACGGTTGTTCGGGTCCATCGACGGCATCGAGGCGAGCAGCGCCGCCGTGTAGGGGTGCCGCGGGTTCTGCAAAATGGTTTCGGCGGGACCGAGCTCAGCGATCTTGCCGAGATACATCACCATCACGCGGTCGGACATGAAGCGGACCACGTTGAGGTCGTGCGAGATGAACACGTAAGTGAGGCCGGACTCATCCTTGAGGTCGAGCAGCAGGTTGAGCACCTGCGCCTCGACCGACTTGTCGAGCGCCGACACCGGTTCATCCAGAATGAGCAGCCGCGGCCGCAGCGCGAGCGCGCGCGCGATATTCACGCGCTGGCGCTGCCCGCCAGAGATCTCGTGCGGATAGCGGCCGGCAAAGCGCGAGGGATCGAGGCCGACGCGATGCAGCAGGTCGTGCGCGCGCGAGAGCGCGGCCGCCCGCGAAAATCCGTGCACGCGCGGCCCGAACGCAACCGTCTCCTCCATGGTGAGGCGCGGGTTGAGCGAGGCGTGGCTGTCCTGGAACACCATCTGCACCTGGCGGCGATAGCCCGCGAGGTCGAGCGCCGCGGTACCGACCTTCTCACCGTCGAACAGAATCTCGCCCGCGTCGGGCGCGATGATGTGCATGAGGAGCCGCGCGGTCGTCGACTTGCCGCAGCCCGACTCGCCGACGATGCCGAGCGTCTCGCGCTTGGCGACCTCGAATGCCACCCCGTCGACCGCGCGCACGACGCTGCGCGCGCCGCCCATCAGGCCCCTGTTGACCGGGAAATGCTTCACCAATCCCGCTACCGACAGCAGCGGTTGCGCGGGGCCGCCACGGTCCTTGTCGTCGAGGTCCACGGCGAGGGTCACTGCTTGACCTCCATCGCCGATCGCAATCCATCCGAGAACAAATTGAACGAGATCGAGGTGATGAAGATCATGGCGCCCGGAAGCGCCGCGACGAGCGGCTGCACGTAGATCGCGGTGCGCAGCGTGTTGAGCATCAGGCCCCACTCGGGCTCGGGCGGCTTCGAGCCGAGACCGAGAAACGACAGGCCGGAGGCGAGGATCATCGAGACGCTGATCAGGCTGGTCGCATAGACGAAGATCGGCCCGAGCACGTTGCCGAGCACATGCACGCGGATGATCGTCAAAGGCCCTGCCCCGCTTACACGCGCGGCTTCGACATAGTCGCGCGTGCGGATCTGCGTCGTCACGGCTTCGGCAACGCGCGTGATCTGCGGGATGAACACGATGGTGAGCGAGACGATGGCGTTGAGGATGCCGGCGCCGAGCGCGCCCGAGAGCGCGATCGCAAGCAGAACGGACGGGAACGCGTAGAACACGTCGATCGTGCGCATGATCAGCGTGTTCGCCCATCCGCCGACATAGCCGGCGAAGATGCCGACGCTGGAGCCGATCACGAAGGCGAGTGCGACCGGTAATCCGCCCATGAACAGTGACAGCCGTCCGCCGTAGATCAGGCGGGTCAGCATGTCGCGGCCGAGCTCGTCGGAGCCGAGAATGTAATTTGCGTCCCAGATCGGCTTCAAGCGCCGGATCATCGAACCCTTGTAAGGGTCTGCCGGCGCGACATAAGGCGCAAAGATCGCCGCCAGCACAATCAGCAACACGATACATGCCGCCGTCATCGCGACGGGATCGCGCGAGAGGCGCCGCCCGACGTCCGTCCAATAACCGCGGCTTACCCGCTTGGTGGCCGGCAGCGCGATATCGGCGGTCGCGATCGCCATGCTCAGCCCCGCTGGATGCGCGGGTCGAGCGCGGTCTGAACCACGTCGACGATGAGGTTGAGCGCCACGAAGAACATCGCGAGCACCAGGATCGTGCCCTGGAGCAATGGAAGGTCGCGTTGGAAGATCGCCGCGTTGAGGAGGAAGCCGGTCCCCGGCCAGGAGAAGACCGTCTCGATCAGGATCGAGCCGCCGAGCAGGTAACCCAGTTGCAGACCCATGATGGCAAGCGCGGTCGGCGCCGCGTTGGTGACGACATGCTTGAAGACGCCGTATTCGCCGAGGCCCTTGGCGCGCAGCGCCTGCACGAATTCCTGATTAAGGATGTCGCCGACCAGCGCGCGCACGGTGCGCGAGATCACGCCCATGGGGATCACCGACATGGTGATCGCGGGAAGGATGATGTAGCGCAGGTGCTCCAGATCGGGCCGCCACCCGCCGGAGCCGTCCGGTCCCGCGCCGGTCGGCGGCAGCCAGCCGAGCTGCGCCGAGAAGATGATGACCAGCACCATGCCGAGCCAGTAGTGCGGCACGCTCACGCCGAGCACGGATATGCCCGAGGCGAGCTTATCGAGCCAGGAGTCGCGGAAGTATCCGGCGACGAAGCCGAAGAACGTACCGAACGTGAAGCCGATCAAAGTTGCGGTCGTGGACAGGATGAAGGTGTTGCTGACCGCGCGCCCGACTTCGCTCGCGACCGGGCGGCCGGTCGCAAGCGAGGTGCCGAGGTCGCCGTGGATCACCTTCCAGAACCAGAGCGCGTACTGTACCGGCAGCGGCTTGTCGAAGCCGTAAGCCGCGCGCATCTGCTCTTGCAGCTCCAACGTCGCGTCCGAGGGCAGGATCGCGCTCAACGGATCGCCTGGCGTGATGTGGACGAGCAGGAAGCACACGATGCTCACCCCGATCGCGACCGGCGTGACGTAGACGAGGCGCTTGAGGATGTAGATCAGCATGGGCCGCGCTCCTTCGGCCTCATGGTGAGGAGGCGCGAAGCGCCGTCTCGAACCATCGGGCCGCCCTCGTCCTTCGAGACGGGCCTTCGGCCCTCCTCAGGATGAGGGCGGAGCAGGCGCGTCATGTTGGTCGCACCCTCACTTGCTCATCGTGATCGGCGAGAAGTCCTGGAACCAGTTCTGCGCCTGCACGAAGCCTTTCACCTTGGCGCTCATGGCGCGCGGATTGACGTCGTGCGTCACCATCAGGAACAGCGCGTCGTCCACGTACTTCTCGTGGATCTTCTGCAGGATCGCCGTCTGCTTCTCCTTGTCGAAGGTGTTACGCACCTGGTCGAACAGTTTGTCCATCTCGGGATCGCAGTAATAGCCCCAGTTGGTGCCGGCCGGCGGCGCGAGGTTGCATTGCAGGTGGCGGATGAAGCCGGTGAACGGGTCCTGGATGAAATACGTGTAGTTCATGCCCGTGGCGCCGCGCGCCGAGTCATGCTTCGCCCCCGCGCGCCAGATGTTGATCAGCGTGTTCCAGTCGACCACCTCGAACTCGACCTGGATGCCCACCTCGGCCAGGTTCTGCTGCACGAACTCGTTCATCGGCAGCGGCTGCATCTGTCCCGAGCCGGAGGCCGAGATCAAAATCTTCGTTTTGAGCGGCTTACCCGGGCCGTAGCCGGCTTCGGCCAGCAGCTTCTTCGCCTCCTCGACATCATGCTTGAGCTTGAAGGTCGGATGGCCGAACCACTGATGGCCGGGCGGGAAGAAGCCTTCGGCCGGAATCATCAGGCCCGACAGCAGCTCTTTCATGTCTTCGCGGTCGATCGCGAGGTTCGCCGCCTTGCGCACGCGGATGTCGTTCCAGGGCGATCCCTCGACGCGTGAGAGGTGCCAGGTCCAGTTGTGCGGATAGGCATTGGTGACGATCTTGAAGCCGGCCTGCGTGAGCGACGGCACGGCATCAGGCGGCGGCGCCTCGATCCAATCGACCTGGCCGGAACGCAGCGCCGCGACGCGCGCATTCGCCTCCGGCAGCGGCACGAGCACGAGCTTGTCGAGCTTCGGCACGCGCGCCTTGTCCCAATAGTCGGCGTTGGGTACCATCTCGGCGCGCTCGCGCGGAATGAATAGTGTCAGCTTCCACGGGCCGGTGCCGGACGGCGTCTTGGCGAAAGCCTCCCAGGTCTTGCCGACCTTCTCGAACTGCGTCGGCGACGACATCATGATCCAGGCGATCTGGTACGGCAGCGTCGCGTCCGGCACCTTGGTGGTGATCTCGAGCGTGTATTTGTCGATCGCCTTGAAGCTCGCGACCGCCGGAATGCGCGTGCGGCCCTGCGCCGACTGGCGCGGATCGTATTGCGGCGACTTGTCGTTCAGGAGCTTCTCGAGATTCCAGACCGCGGACTCGGCGGTGAAGTCGCTGCCGTCGTGGAATTTCACGCCCTCGCGCAGCTTGAAAATCCACTTGGTCTTATCGGCTTCGTCGACCGACCACGAGACGGCGAGCCCGGGCACGAGATCGGAGGGCTTGGTGGCCGAGCTCAGGTCCCAATTGATGAGGCCGTCGTAGACGGTGTAGCCCATGAACCGCATGCCCTCGCCGCCATTGTCGGCCTGGCCGGTGGTCAGCGGAATGTCGGATGCCGTCATGCCGATGCGCAGCGTGCCTTGCGCGTGAGCGGCGCTACCCGCGAGCGCAAACGCGAGCACCGCGAGAGCGGCCGTGAGTCTGGTTGTTTTCATCTGTTCTTGTCCCTCGGTCTATCACCCGTCATGCCCGGGCTTGGCCCGGGCATCCACGTTTTCACGATCTCGCGACAAGAAAGACGTGGGACAAGCCCGGCCATGACGAAGAGTGTGCCGTCTCGCCATAACGGTCACTCCACTCCGATCGTCGTCAGGTCCTGGAACCAGTGCTGCGCCTGCACGAAGGATTTGATCTTCGGCGAGAGCGCATGCGGGTTGGTGTCGTGCACGACCCAGACCAGCACCGCATCGTCGACCACCAGCGCATGCGCCTGCCCGATCAGCTCATCCTGCTTCTTCACATCGAACGTGCGCTTGGCCTCGTCGATCAGAGCGTCGACCTTCGGGTTGGCGTAGTAGCCCCAGTTGACGCCGACAGGCGCTCCCTGCCGTGAATCGAAAAAGCGGATGATCGCAAGCAGCGGATCGGAGGTGACATAGGCGATGTTGTTCGCCGTGATGCCGGCCATCGACTCATCCTTCGCGCCCTTGCGCCAATAGGTGTAGAGCGCTTCGAGCTCGACCACCTTGAACTCGATGTCGATGCCGATCTCCTTGAAGCTCTGCTGCAGGAACTCGTTCATCGGCAGCGACAGCATCTGCCCGGTGCCGCCCTGCGCGATCACGAAGGTCGCCTTCAGCGGCTTCTCGGGCGAATAGCCGGCTTCCTTCACGAGGCGCTTGGCTTCGGCGAGGTCGTACTTGATCTTGAAGGTCGGGTTGCCGAACCACGGGCTCGCCGGATCGACCTGCCCGACCGCCGGCTTGCCGAGACCGTTGAGCAATTGAAGGATCGCGTCGCGATCGATCGCGAGATTGAGCGCCTTGCGCAGCCGCACATCAGTCCACGGCGAACCCGGCAGTACGCTGAGGTGATAATTCCACACGTGCGGCGTGACGTTGGTGACGATCTTCATGCCGGCCTGCTTCAGGCGCGGCAGCACGTCCGGCGCCGGCGTCTCGATCAGATCGACCTGGCCGGCGAGCAGCGCGTTGGAACGCGTCAACGCCTCCGGCATCGGGATGAGGATCAGCCGATCCACCTTTGGGATGCGGTGCTTGTCCCAATAGTCGGCGTTCTTGACGAGCTCGACGCGCTCGCGCGGCAGGAGCTTGTCGAGTTTGAACGGCCCGGTGCCGGAAGGATTGCTGGCGAACTTGTCCCAATCCTTGCCGACCTTCTCATATTGCGCCGGGCTCGACACCAGGAACCACAGCATCTGATACGGGAAGAAGGAGTCGATATCCTTCGTGGTGATCTCGACGGTGTAGTCGTCGACCTTGCGATAGCTCGCCACAGAGGGAAGCCGCGGCTTGACCTGCGAGGCCTGGCGTTTGTCGTATTGCGGCGATTTGTCGTCGAGGACTTTTTCGAGATTCCAGATCACCGCGTCGGCGTTGAAGGTGCTGCCGTCGTGGAATTTCACGTCATGGCGCAGCGTGAAGAGCCATTTCTTCGGGTCCGCCGCATCGACCTTCCATTCGGTGGCAAGCCCCGGGATGAGTTTCCCGGGCCGGTCGGCGACATCCATCTCCCACGCGACCAGCGGGTCGTAGATGGTGTAGCCGGTAAATTGATAAGCGCCCGCGCCGCGATCCGGCTGGCCGGTCGTGAGCGGGATGTCGGCGAGCGAAATCCCATAGCGCACAACGCTTTCGGCATCGGCGGCGACCGACCACAGGGCCAGCACGAAAGACGCAATGACGGCAAAGACGCGCATCCGGAACTCTCCGTGAGGGACCGATCTGGAGAGGCCGGTTGCAAGGTCGGTGCCATGCCCGAAGGGGTCCGCCGCAGCCGTTCAATGCGACTGATGCCCGGAATCTGTGCAGTTGCGGTGGAATTGCCCGCACTGGGAGCAAGCCGGCGTCAGCGGCTCGCGGAGCCGCCTTACATCGCCGGATTGGCGTATGGGCCGCCGAGCGCATGCAGCCCGAAGGCCGAGCCCGCTATGTCGAAGTTGAACGCGAAATGCTGGTTCATCGCCACGACGTCGCGCAGGTGGCGCTGCAGCAGATCGCGCAGGTAAATCCCCTGCGCGCCGTAGCAGGACCACAGCGTCTCCACCGCCTCGCGCGCCTGATTCACGGCGAACGCCGACTGCGCGCGCCAGCGCAGCTTGGTTGCCAGGTCAGGCACGTCTCCTCGCGCGGAAATCTCCTGCAGCGCGATCGAGGCATTGCGCGACAGCGCGCGGCCGGAGTCGATCAAGACTCGTGCGCGGGCGAGCTTGATCTGCACGGCTTGAAAGTCCGCGACCTTGGCGCCCGTATAGGTGCCGACGCGCTTCTGCATCGCGGCGACGAAATGCTCGTAGGCGCCCTCCGCCGCGCCGATCGAGGCGGGCGAGAGCGGAATGCCGGCGGCACCGATGATCGGGATACCGAACAGCGCGCCGCGATGGATCGCCGCGCCCGGATGCTCGTAGCCGCCGCGCGTGCGCGCGAGTTCGAGCGCGCGGCGCTCAGGGACGAACAACTCCTTGACGGCGATGTCCTTGCTGCCCGTCCCGGCCATGCCCATCGCGTACCAGGTGTCGATGATCACGTAGTCCGACTTCGGCACCATGCAGAGCCGCCAGTCGACTGCCTTGTCGTCCTCGTAGACCGTGACGGCGAGCATGTTCCAGTCGGCATTGTCGACGCCTGAGGAGAATGGCCAGCGCCCGCTGACGACGAAGCCGCCATCCACCTTGCGGCCGCGGCCGGCGGCGAGCGCGATTGAGGAGGCGATCAGCGCGTCCGGGTTCGCATCCCAGACCTCATGCTGGGTTTCCGGCTCCCAGTAGCCGAGCATCCAGTGATGGGTCGCGAGATTGCCGACGTTCCATGCTGTCGACGGGCAGCCGCGCGCAAGCTCCGCCGGAATGTCGAAGATCGCCACGAAGGGAAGCTCCATGCCGCCGAATATCTTGGGCTGGTGAAAGCGGAACAGCCCGGTCTCGTGCAGCAGTTGCTCGTTCTCGCGCAGCAGCATGCGCGCGTCTTCGGTGCGTTGCGCGCGCTCGCGCAGTACCGGCACGATCTCGCGCGCGCGGCGCATCGCCTCGTCGTAGCCGATGGCGGAAAAGTCGCGCCGCTCGACTTGGCGTAGCGTGCCCGCAGGTTCAGTTCGGTCCGCAGCGGCCATGACGATCTCCCCTGATCGCCTTATACCGCCGTTCCGGCGGTGATCTCAAAGTGTCGACAGTTATTGGCGCCGGGAAATCACCTTAAAAGCCGAGCGCGTGGGGCAGCGCCAGGATGATCGGCGGATAGAGGATGCAGATGATCAGGCCGGCGATCAGGAAGATGTTGTAGATCAGGCTCGGCTTCATGGTCTCGTGCGGCGAGGCCTCGCCGACCGCGCAGGCCATGTAGTAGCCGATGCCGACCGGCGGCATGAACACGCCGATCCCGACCGCCATCGTGAGCAGGATGCCGTAGTAGAGCGGATCGATGCCGTGGCGCTGCGCGATCGGGATGAGAAGCGGCGCCGTGATCAGGATCGCGGGAAATCCCTCCAGCACGAAGCCGAGCACGATGATCGCCGCCATGCTGACGAACAGGAACGAGCGCGCATCGGTCAGCGCGTTCAGCAGCGACCCGAGCTTGACGCCCAATCCATCGATCAGGATCGCCTGCGACAGCAGATTCGCCGTCGAGAGCATCAGCAGCACCATGCCCGACGTCACGGCGGCGTCGCGAAACCCGATCCACGCGGTTCTGGCGTCGAGCGCGTGATAGACGAGGATCGCGACGAGCACGCCGTAGACCACCGCGAATGACGAGGATTCGGTCGCGGACGCGACGCCGCCGACGATGCCGCCGAGTACGATGATCGGGACGAGCAGCGCGGGAAGCGCGGGCGGGATGCTGCGCAGCGCGCGCTTGAGGTTGAACGCCGGCCCTTTTGGAAAATCATAGCGATGCGCCCGGATCAGCACGCCGATCATGAGCGTGACGGCAAGCAGCGCGGCCGGCATGATGCCGGCAATGAACAAGGTGCCGACCGACAGCGTCGTGATCGAGCCGAGGATCAGGAGCGCGACCGACGGCGGGATGACCTCACCCATGGCCGCTGCCGCGGCGAGCACCGCGACGGATTCGCTCGGCGGATAGCCGCGCGCGCGCAGCGGGCCTTTCATGACGTTGCCGACCGCCGCGACGTCGGCCGCCTTCGATCCGCTCATGCCGGAGAACACATACATCGACACGATCTGGGCCAGCAGCAGGCCGCCGCGCCAATGGCCGACCCATTCCTGCACCATGTCGATCAGGCGGCGCGCCATGCCGGTAATCTCCATCAGCACGCCGGCGAGCAGGAAGAACGGGATCGCGACGAGCAGGAAGCTGCCGATGCCCGCCTGGAAGATCGCTGGCGCGGCGACGATCGGCGCGCTGTCGGTCACCAGCAGGAACGACAGTCCGCCGACCGCGAGCACCAGCGCCATCGGCACGGCGCAGACGAAGCCGACGACCAGGACGAGGAGCAGCGCGACCAGCGGATCGACCGGCAACGCGCCGGCGTCGATCGCGACGCGCAGCCCGTAGAGATACAACGCCAGAACGCCGACGACGCAGAGCCCGAGCGCCTGGGCGGCAAAGCGCAAACGCGTCAGCTTCTCCAGCGCGAACAGCACGAATAGCGCAAAGCCGACCAGCATCCACACGCCGACGACTGTCTCTGGATAGCCGAGCACGGGCAGCCATTGTATGGCGAGGCCAGCCAGAAACGTCGGCAGCGCGTAGAGCACGGCCGCCGAAACCGCGATCGTGATCCACAGGCCGGTCGCCATCAGCGTTTCATGGGTAAGCCCGCGCGTGCGCTCGGCGACCGCCGTATAGGCCATGCCCCAGCCGCGGCGGAAATAGGCCGCGCTGCCGATGAAAGTGATGATCGGCATCGCAATGCTGGAGAGGTCCTGCGACCATTCGATGCCGGTGTGGAAGGCGTAGCGGCCGATCGTGTTGACGAAGGTCACCGCGAGGTCGGCGAACATCGCGACGACCACAAGATTCTCCGCCACAAAGGCCAGCGGCGCCGCGATCCGGCTCAGCAGCGTCGCGTTGTCGGGCGTCGGCGCGTGCACGACGCGGCCGGCAGCGGGCGCGGTCGCCGAAGACGGGTCCGTTCCGGCGGCCGGCGTCGCCATCGCGTCAGCCGAACTCCTTGATCGCCTGGTCGATAATGTCCTTGCCGATCGCGGACTCGAACTGTGCATAGACCGGGCGCATCTTCTCGGCGAACAGCGCGCGATTGGCCTCCGACACGTCGTTGACCTCAATCTTCCCGCGCAGGAATTCGAGCGCCTGGCCGACCTCGACGGCTTCCGCGGCGCGCTGGAAGACGGTCGCGGCGGCGGCGGACTCCTGAAGCACCGTCTTGTCGGCGGCCGAGAAGCCGTCCCAGAGTTTCTTGTTCATCGCGACCACGAAGATATCCAGCAGGTGCCCGGTCAGCGACATGTACTTGACGACCTCGTAGAACTTACCGCCGACGACGTCGGGTGCTGGGTTCTCGTAGCCGTCGACCGTGTGCTGCTGCAGCGCGAGATAGACTTCGGGGAAATCGAGGCTGACGGTGTTGGCGCCGAGCGCGCGCATGCCCTGCAGCCAGACCTGGCTCGTCTGCGTCCGCATCTTGAGGCCCTTCAAGTCGTCGGGCGTGTTCAGCGGGCGGACGTTGTTGAGCATGTGGCGCGGGCCGCCGTTCCACCAGGCGAGGATCTTGAAGCCGACGCCTTCCGCGAAGCCTTCGAGCTTCTTACCGAACGGTCCGTCGAGCGATGCGAACATCCGCTCCTGCGATTTCGGCAGATAAAGCAGGCTCAGGACATCGACCGGCTTGGCGTAGTTGCCGATCCAGCTCGGCGTGAACATCACCATCGACTGCGTGCCGAGCTGCACCGCGGTCGCCATGTCCTTCAGGCCGCCGAGCTGGCCGCTCGGAAAGAGCTGCACGTCGATGCGCTTGTCGGTGCGCTTGGCCACCTCCTCGCTGAACTTGATCATGGCCTGGCCGTAGTTCGTGGTCAGCGGCAGCGGGCCGCCGAAGCGCAGCACGGTCGCCTTGGTTTGCGCCAGAACGGCGGGCGCAGCGAGCGACGACGCGGTCGCGGCCAGTCCGAGCTTGATGAGGTGACGGCGCGTCGCGCGCGCGGTGAAGGCGGATTCGGTCATGGCTTTCTCCCGGGATTGGTTCTTTTGAGTTGTGTCGACACTTGCGCAAATGCATGCGGGTGTCAACGCGCCCCATACGCGCACGAACAGCCCGAGCATCGGCAAAACGCTGCCGCGAACAGTTGCGAACCGGCTTGAAAAACCGCCGAGGTCGCAGAACGCGCGCGCGCTCGGTTCAGGGACACGTTGTTCTTTCCCTCGCCCCGCGAAGCGGGGAGAGGGTGGCGAACCGTCGAGCGTTGCGAAGACGGTGAGCCGGGTGAGGGGCGCGTGAGTGACACGCAGAAGCCCTCACCCGCCTCGCTTCGCTCGGCACCCTCTCCCCGCAAGAGCAGGGAGAGGGAACGAAGGAGAGATCCGCCGCGGCCTAATGCCCCGCCATGTGCTTGCCGATGGTCGCGCGATCGGTCTCGCCGACGGGCGCCACATAATTGATCGTGCCGCCGGACATCACGGCGATGCGGTCCGCAAGTTCGAGGATCTCGTCGAGATCCTCGGAGACCAGCAGCACGGCGGCGCCGTGGTTGCGCTGCTCCATGATCTGCGCACGGATTTCGGCGACCGAGGCGAAGTCGAGCCCGAAACACGGGTTCGCGACGATCAGCACGTCGACGTCGCCGGACAGTTCGCGCGCCAGAACCGCGCGCTGCACGTTGCCGCCGGAGAGATCGGAAATCGCGGTCTCGGGTGACGGCGTCTTGACGCGATAGCGCGCGATCAGCTCGCGCGCCTTGGCACGCATCGGGCCGGGCGAGAGCCACCAGCCGAGCTTTGCGGCGGGCGGCTTGTCGAAAGTGCGGAATGCCATGTTCTCGGCGACCGTCATGCGCGGCACGGTCGCGTTCTTGAGCGGCTCCTCGGGCAGTCCGAAGATCTTCAGGCGATAGAACGAGTCGCGCTTCGGCTCGAACGGCTTCTGCTTGATGAGGATGCGCCCGTCGGTCAGTTCGCGCTGTCCGGACAGCACTTCGACCAATTCGGATTGGCCGTTGCCCGAAACGCCGGCGATACCGACGATCTCGCCGGCATGGACCTTCAGGTTCACCTGCTCCAGCGCCGGCAGCCCCTCGTCGTCATCCGCATAAAGCGCGGCGAGTTCCATCACGGTTTCGCCCGGCGGGCGCGCGGCGCGCACGGCGCCTTCGCGGATCTGCGTATCGCCGATCATCATGCGCGCCATCTGCTCGGTCGAAAGATCCGAGACCTTGCCGCCGCCGATCAGGCGGCCGCGCCGCAGCACGCTCACCGAATCGCAGAAGCTCGTCACTTCACGGAACTTGTGCGTGATCATGATGACGGTGATGTCCTTGCGCTTCGCCATGCCGCGCAACAGGCCGAGCATCTCGTCGGCCTCGTCGGGAGTGAGCACCGAGGTCGGTTCGTCGAGGATGAGCAGATGCTGGTCGAGATAGAGCAGTTTCAGGATTTCGAGCTTCTGCTTCTCGCCCGCCGCCATCGCGGAGACCGGAACGTCGAGCGGCACGCGGAACGGCATGCGCTGAAGGAAAGTCTCGAGCGAGGCCATCTCCTTCTTCCAGTCGATGATCGCGGGCGCGTCGGCGCGGCTGATGACGAGATTTTCCGCGCCGGTGAGCGAAGGAACCAGCGTGAAATGTTGATAGACCATGCCGATGCCATGCGCGCGCGCGTCGCGCGGATTGTGGATCGGAACCTCCTGGCCGTTGAGCAGCACCTGACCCTTGTCGGCGGAGTAGAAGCCCATGATGCATTTGACGAGCGTCGACTTGCCGGCGCCGTTCTCACCGAGCAGCGCGTGGAAGGTGCCCGGCTCGACCTTGATGGAGACATCTTCGAGCGCGACCAGCGATCCGAAGATCTTGGTCATGCCGATCGTCTCGATCGACAGCGCGCGCATCGGCGCGACGGCAGCGGCAGGCGCGGACGCTTGCGCGACACTCATGGCAGGTTCTCCACGAAGCTCTTGGAATCCGACACCGAGCCGAACACGCCGCCCTGCATCTTGACCATCTTGATCGCCGCGAGGTGATTGCCGCGATCGGTCGCGGCGCAGCAATCCTCCAGCAGCAGGCATTCGAAGCCGCGATCGTTCGCCTCGCGCATCGTCGTATGCACGCAGACGTCGGTCGTGACCCCCGAGAGCACGATGTTGCGCCAGCCCTTGGTGCGCAGCAGCAGCTCAAGATCGGTTGCGCAGAACGAGCCCTTGCCGGGCTTGTCGATGATCGGCTCGCTCGCGGCGGGCTTGAGCTCGGGAATGATCTCCCAGCCCGGCTCGCCGCGGATCAGGATTTTTCCGCACGGCCCTGGATCGCCGATGCCGGCGCCCATCTGGCGCGAGCGCCAGCGCTTGTTGGCCGGCAGGTCGGCGAGGTCGGGGCGATGGCCTTCGCGGGTGTGGATCACGCCATAGCCCTTGGCGCGCATCGCGTCCAGCACATGGCGGATCGGCTCGATCGGACCTCGGGTGAGCGAGAGATCATAGCCCATCTTGTCGACATAGCCGCCGGGCGCGCAGAAGTCGGTCTGCATGTCGATGATGATGAGCGCGGTGTTCTCCGGCTTCAAATCGCCGTCGAAGGGCCACGCATAGGGATCGCCGGGAATCGTGGACATGATCTACTCCGCGGCCCGATCGAGCCGTTCGCCGAAGCGCCGCGCCGGCACCGGGAAGCCGCACGACGTGCCGTCGGTGTGAACGACCTCGGCTTCCCACGGCAGCCGATAGCGGCCGGCGACGAGGTCCTGCATGTAGGTGTACGGGCAGTCCTGTGCGCCGCCCGCGACCGCAGTGAAGCCGCGATGGCCGAACTGATAGATGTTGTTCTCGACCGACCAACGCTTACGCGCCTCGCGCACGAGATCGGGGCGCACTTCGGCGGTGACGATCTCGTCGGCGCGGCCGGATGTCCCGTGCGCGATGATCGTGTCGTCGAAATTGACGATCATCCCCTCGCCCATCGAGTCGAACGTGCCGTCCGAGCCGCACATGCACACATTCGCCGTGACCATCAGGTTGCAGAACGCGTTCGACTGGTTGGTGAAGCGCCAGGAGTCGCGGATCGGCGCGGTGTAGCCGGCTGTCCGGATCATGATCTCGGCGCCCTTGTAGGCGCACTCGCGCGCCATCTCGGGGAACATGCCGTCGTGGCAGATGATGAGCGCGATCCTGGCGCCCTTCGGCCCGTCGATCACCGGGATGCCGATGTCGCCCGGCTCCCACGGCTCGACCGGCACCCAGGGATGCATCTTGCGGTAATAGAGCTTGAGCGCGCCGGTATCGTCGATGATGAGGCCGGAGTTGAACGGATAGGCGCCGGGATTTTGCTCCATGATCGAGAAGCAGCCCCAAATCTTGTTCTCGGCGCAGGCACGTTTGAACGCCGCGACTTCCGGTCCGTCGAGCGCGCACATGATGGCCGGGTTGGTGTCCATCGAGAGGCCGTGCAGCGCGTATTCGGGAAACACGACGAGGTCCATGGTGGGCAGGTTGCGGCGCGCCTTCCCAACCATCGCGACGATGCGCTGCGTCTGCGCGGCGAGGTCGTCCGTCGTCTTGACCACGGGAAGCTGAAGCTGCACCAGCCCGATCACCACGCCGTTGGGCGTCTTGTTCAGTCCACCGAGTGCGCTCATGAGACCGCCTCGCCTACTTGGTGATGCTGAGCTCGCCCGGCACGTCGCGCATCGCCTGTTTCGAGCCGGCGGACGCGATCATGATGAAGAGCGTGAGGATGTAGGGCGCGGCGTTGAAAAAGTAATAGCCCTGCGTGATGCCGACCGATTGCAGCGCGGGGCCGATTGCGCCGGCGGCGCCGAACAGGAGCGCAGCGATGACGCAGCGGATCGGGCTCCAGCGCGCAAAGATCACGAGCGCAACCGCCATCAGGCCCTGGCCGGACGAGAGGCCCTGGTTCCAGGAGCCCGGATAAAACAACGAAAGGAAAGAGCCGCCGACACCCGCCAAGAAGCCGCCGATCGTCGTCGCCAGGAAGCGCACCAGGTCGACCGACACGCCCATCGCCTTCGCGGACGGCGCCGAGTCGCCGGTCATGCGCACGATCAAGCCCCATTTGGTGTTGGCGAAGGCCCAGGCCATCACGATCGCCACGACGATGCCGACCAACAGCAGCGGATTGATCTGCAGCGCGGTCGCGATCTGCTGGCTGCCGGTCCATTCGCCAAGCGAGAACGAGCCGAGCCGCGGCGCGGACGGCTGGATGTAGGCCTTGCCGAAAAAGAACGCCAAGCCGGTGCCGAACAGCATCATGGCGATGCCGACCGCGATGTCGTTTACCTTCGGCAGCTTGCAGATGTAGCCGTGCATGGCGCCGAGCGCGGCGCCGGCGCAGCCGGCCGCGAACACGCCGAGCCAGGGCGAGCCGGAGTGAAACGAGATCGCATAGGCCGTCATGGCGCCGAGCACGAGCGTGCCCTCGAGACCGAGATTCACCCGGCCGGATTTCTCCGTCAGGCATTCGCCGAGCGCGACGAACATGAACGGCGTCGAGACGCGCAACGCGCCGCCGATGATGGCGACGAAAACGATCAGTCCGGCGCCCTCGGTCATGTGCGGTCCGCCGCTGCCTTGACCTGGAAAATCTTGAAGCGGCCGTAAAGTGTCTCGGACATCAGCAGCACCACGAAGGTCAATCCCTGGAGCACCAGCACGGTCGCGTCGGGAAGGTCCATGCGGCGCTGGATCAGGCCGCCGGAGGCGACGATGCCGCCGAACAGGATCGCGACCGGGATGATGGCGACCGGGTTATGGCGCGCGAGGAACGCCACGAGAATTCCGGTGAAGCCGTAGCCGGCGGCGAGCGAGGCGTTGGCGCGGCCCTGGATCGCCGCGACCTCGAAGAAGCCGGCCAATCCCGCGCACGCGCCCGCGATCATGCAGCAGATCACGATCAGCTTGCCGACCGGCAGCCCTTGCGCCAGTGCCGCGCGTGGATTGCCGCCCGACACGCGCACCGCGAAACCGAACGTGGTGCGCGTCAGCAAAATGTGCAGCAGGATCGCCAGTACGATGCCGACCGCGAGCCCCCAATGAACGTCGGTGCCCGGTATCTTACCGATCATGTAGGCGTCGCCGATCGGCATGGTCGAAGGCTTGTTCGGATTGGTGAGATCGCGCAGCGATCCCTCGACGAAGAAATTCATGATGGCGATGCCGATGTACGTCATCAGCAGTGACGAGATCGTCTCGTTGACGCCGCGCGCGTAGCGCAGATAGCCGACGATGCCGATCCAGACCGCGCCGACGAAGCTGCCGACCACGGCCATGATCAGCAGCGTCGGGATCGGAGGCAGCTTGCCGAGCACGAGCGGGATCGCGATCGCCGCAGAGGCGAAGCCGCCGAGCACGAGCGCCCCTTCCCCGCCGATGATGACAAGCCCGATGCGTGCCGGCACGGCGACCGCCAATGCGGTGAGGATCAGCGGCGCGGAACGCTGGAACGTGTTCTGCAGCGAGAACGCGGTGCCGAATCCGCCGCGATAGACGAGGGAGTAGAAGTCGAGCGGCGACTTACCGAGCGCGAACAGGAATACCGAGAACAGCAGCGCCGACACCACGAGCGCGAACAGCGGGATCGCGACGAATTCGGCGCTGCGCCGAACGCGGATCGAGAGATCGTCCCAATGACTCGGTCCGATCGCTCCCGCGCGCAGCGGTTCGGCAACATCAGTCATGAGCCGTCACCCTGAGGTGCGAGCAAAGCGAGCCTCGAAGGGCGACGGCCGAGACCGCACCTCCTTCGAGGGCCGCGCTGCGCGCGGCCACCTCAGGATGACGGCGAAAGTCAGCCACTGCCGGACCGTTGCTGTTACGTGATCGAGCCGACGACGCCTTCAAGCAGGTAGTTCATCTGGTCGAGGTACGGATCGAGGTTGTCGTAGGTCTTGTCGATGACGACCTTGCCCTTGTTGTCCTTCAAGGGGCCGACATAGATCGGCTTCTTCGCCTTCAGGTCGGCAATGGCGGCCTCCGCGGCCTTCTTGCCTTCCGGCGTGCAGCCTGCGCCGAACGGCGAGTTCTGCACCATGTCGCCCTCGTAGCCGCCCGAGACCATGTTTGGCAGCGCCTTGCCGGCGGCGAGATCGGTCGCGTAGCCCTTGTAGATCGTCTCCCACTTGTATTCGGCGCCGGTGATGAAGCCTTTCGGCGCAAGCGGCGCCTGCGAGGCGTTGTGGCCGCAGGTCTTCACGCCGCGCTTCTCGGCGGTCTCGATCACGACCTTCGGGCCGTCCACGTGGCAGGTGATGACGTCGCAGCCGGCGTCGACGAGCGCGTTCGCCGCCTCGGCCTCGCGCACAGGCAGCGACCAGTCGCCGGTGAAGATCACCTGCACGACCGCCTTCGGATTGGTCTTCTTGGCGCCCAGCATGAAGGAGTTGATGTTGCTGAGCACGGACGCGATCGGCTTTGCCGCCACGAAACCGAGCTTGTTCGACTTGGTCGACAGTCCGGCCGCGACCCCGTCCACATAGTGGGCCTGGTTGAGGTAGCCGAAATAGCTGCCGAGGTTCTTCGGGTGCTTCTTTGCATCCCAAAGCGGCGCTGCATGCCGGAACTCAACTTTTGCATATTTTTTAGCCAGATCGACCATGAAAGGATCGAAATAGCCGAACGAAGTCCCGAGGATGATGTTGGCGCCGTCGAGGTTGACCATCGATTCCATGGTCTTCGAGCAGGCGTCGGTCTCCGGAACGTTCTCCTCTTCGACCGTCTTCACGCCGGGCAAGGTCTTCAGTGACTTCACGGCCACTGCATGTGCTTGATTCCAGCCGAAATCATCGCGCGGACCGACATAGACGATACCGAGCGTGACATCCGCCGCATGCGCGATGCCGACGGTTGCGCCGGTCCCGACCAGCGCAGCAGCGCTGCCCTGCAGAAACGTGCGACGGTTGATCCTCAAAAGCTCCATATTGCCCTCCTTGGCGGCAAGAACGCGGAATTCGTCAAGCCGGGGAGTTAGCAAGCATCATGCCATGACCCCGGCTTGACGCTGGTCCGGCGCTTGCTTGGAATGCGGCGTGCAATCGGGGGGCCAATGCTCGACATCATCGACGTCGGCGGATTAAAGAGTGGCGATGCCCGTGCGGTCGCGCGCATCGGCGCCGAACTCGGACGCGCATGCCGCGAGGTCGGCTTCTTCTACGTGCGCAATCACGGCATTCCCGACGCCCTGCTCTCGGGCATCTTCAAGAGCGCGCAGGCGTTCTTCGCGTCATCGCGCGCCGAAAAAGACAAGCTCTCGATTGCGCGCTCGAAGCACAATCGGGGCTATGCGGGACTTTCGAGCGAGAGCCTCGATCAGGTGCACGCCGACAACAAGGAAGCCTTCAATGTCGGCCTCGATCTTTCACCCGACGATCCGGAGGTCGTCGCCGGCAAGCCGTTCCGCGGCGTCAATGTGTGGCCGGCGACGCCCGGCTTCCGCGACATGACCCTGGCCTATTTCAACGCCGTGTGGCGGCTCGGCTGCGACCTGCACGAGGCGATCGCGGCCGACCTGAAGCTCCCGCCCAGCTATTTCGCCGACAAACTCGACCGCCCGATGGCGACGCTGCGGCTGCTGCACTATCCGCCGCGGCCGACGAATGGTGGCGAGGCGATCGGCGCGGGCGAGCACACGGACTACGGCAGCATCACGCTGCTGCTCACCGACGATGCCGGCGGGCTCGACGTGCGACGGCGCGACGGCACGTGGATCGAGGCGCCGCCGATCCCAGGCGCGTTCGTGTGCAATATCGGCGATAGCCTGATGCGCTGGACCAACGACGTCTATGTCTCGACGCCGCATCGCGTGAAAAACCCGCCGGGGCGCGACCGCTACTCGGTCGCGTTCTTCCTCGATCCCAATCCGGAAGTCTCGCTCGCGTGCCTGCCGGGATGCACCACGCCCGAGCAACCGCCGAAGCACCCGCCGATCAACGCCGCTGACTATCTGCGTCAGCGGCTTGATGCGACGTATGGGAAGAGTTGAGACAGAACTTCAGCGTGTCATTTGGAGGGCAGGTCGTTGGCCGTGTCGCGCATCTCCGATGGCGTGACGTCGTAGCGGCGCCTGAAGCTGCGATTGAAATAAGACAGATCGCCAAAGCCCGCATCGAACGCAATCGACGCGATGCTGCGACCGCCAGGGTCGTGCTTGTCAGGCTAGCAACCAGCGCGGAGTCCCGCCCAGTCCGCATCGCCCTCCCGCCGCGCCCAAGCCGAAGGCTGCGATCTTTCTATGGTATAGGCGAATCCGGAGGAGACCATAACGCCGCTGCGACGAGAGTTCCTGCGATTCATAGCCGGTGCGGCCGCGGCGGTCGCCTTCCGCCCGGCCGCCGCGCAAGACACGTCCCGGCAGGTCCGGGTGGCCACGGGCTTGCTCGCGACATGGCAAAACACGGCGTGGCTCGGCGCCGAGGCCGGTGTCTTCAGGAAGCGGCGGATCGAGATGAGCCTGCCGGCGATCGCGGTCGGCGGGCCGCAGGCCGCAGGCCGCAGCGGGCGTCATCCGCGGCGACTGGGAGTTTGCGCATACCGGCACTCTGCCGGTCGCCGAGGAGGTCCTGAAGGGCCGCGACATCGTCATCCTCGCGACGCCGACTTCGGAATTTCCCAACTCATTCGTGATGACGCGACGGGAGATCACGCAGCTCGCGCAGTTGAACGGCAGGAAGGTCGGCGTCCTGACGGAGACCGGCCAGACCAGCGTGGCGGCACGCTTGACGATCGAGAAGGCGGGCGCAACGGCAACCTACCTGCCCTTGATCAGATTCGATCTCATCTATGCGGCGCTGGCAGCAGGCGAAATCGATGCCGGCGCACTGCCGATCGATCTGCGCTTTACCGGCGAGGTCCGCTATGGCTGGAACGCCTTCCCGATCAGCGAGTTCGGCACGCCGTCGATCTTCGCGACAACGCGCAGGCTGATCGCGTCGGACCGCGCGCTGGTGATGGACGTCATGCAGGGCTTCGTCGAGGACGATCCACCTGTTCAAGACGCGTCCCGACGTCGTCGTGCCGTTGCTGCAACGCTATTTGAGCATCGAGGATCGAATAGCCGCCGAGCAGCTCTACGCCTTTCATGTCCCGGTATTTCAGAGGAGACCGCGGCCGTCGTTTCCCGGGATGCAAACGCTGCGGGACCTGCTCGTCGCAAGATATCCGGCAGCGGCCTCGCTGAATCCTTCAGATATCGCGGATTCTTCATTCATCGATGAACTCGAGCGCGACGGATTTATCGACCGCCTGTATGCAGGCAGTCCCAAGTAGGCGGCGGGCTTGACGCTGTGTACTTAAGACGTGGACGCCCGGCACAAGGCCGGGCATGACGACGTGGATAAGTCCGCGATTCTGCTAGATTGGTGCGGGTCAGGCTCCGAGGCGACCCACTGGCCCACGGCTTGCTTGGCAGACGCTCTCGGAGAGCACAGCATGTCGATGCCCAAGACACTCCTCGTCAAAAACGCCGACGTCCTCGTCACGATGGACGTGCAGCGGCGCGAGATCAAAGGCGGCGGCCTCTACGTCGAGGACAATCACGTCGTCTCGATCGGCCCGAGCGATACGTTGCCGGCGACCGCCGACGAGGTGATCGACATGGCAGGGCACGTGGTCCTGCCAGGCCTCGTCAACACGCATCACCACATGTTCCAGAGCTTGACGCGCGCGGTGCCGGCCGCGCAGGACTGTGAACTGTTCGCGTGGTTGAAGGTTCTCTATCCGATCTGGATCAGGCTCACGCCCGAGATGGTGCGCGTCTCGGTGCGCACCGCGATGGCGGAGCTGATGCTGTCGGGCTGCACCACGTCGAGCGACCACTTCTATCTCTATGCGAATGGCGTGCGCCTCGACGACGCGATCGAGGCGGCGCAAGCGACCGGCATGCGCTTCCACGCCAATCGCGGCTCAATGAGCGTCGGCGAGAGCAAGGGCGGGCTGCCGCCCGACGCGGCGGTCGAGGACGAGGCCGCGATCCTCACCGACACGCGCCGCGTGATCGAGACGTTCCACGATGCCAGCCGCTTCTCGATGCTGCGCATCGTGGTGGCACCCTGCTCGCCATTTTCGGTGACGGACGACCTCATGCGTGAGTCCGCTGCGCTCGCGCGCTCCTACGGCGTGTCGCTGCATACGCATCTCGCCGAGAACGACAACGACGTCGCTTACAGCCGCGAGCGCTACGGCAAGACGCCGTCGCAATACGCCGAGGATCTCGGCTGGGTCGGGCATGATGTCTGGCACGCGCATTGCGTCAAGCTCGACGATCACGGCATCGCGCTGTTCGGCCGTACCGGCACCGGCGTCGCGCACTGTCCCTGCTCCAACATGCGGCTCGCGTCGGGCATCGCGCCGATCCGCAAGATGCGCCGTGCCGGCGTGCCGGTGGGCTTGGGCGTCGACGGCTCGGCGTCGAACGACACCGGCAACATGATCGGCGAAGCGCGTCAGGCGATGCTGCTGCAGCGGGTCGGTCTCGGTCCCGACGCGATGTCGGCACGCGATGTGCTCGAGATCGCGACGCTCGGCGGCGCCAAGGTGCTCAACCGCGACGATATCGGCGCGCTCGCACCCGGCATGGCGGCGGATTTCGTCGCGTTCGACATGCGCGGGATCGGCTATGCGGGCGCGCTGCACGATCCGGTCGCCGCGCTGATCTTCGGTGCCTCGGCACAGGTGAGCCTCAGCGTCATCAATGGCAAGGTGACCGTGCGCGAGGGCAAGATCACGACGCTCGACCTGCCACCGCTGATCGAGCAGCACAACCGCCTGTCACGGCAGCTCGTCGGCTAGGTTCGTCGCAAGGTCACGATGCCAGGTTCATCAACCGCGAAGGACGACCGCGCATCCAACGGCATCTTCTTTCGAATCGAAGGCGACGGCGAGCCGCTGCTCTTGTTGCATGGCGCAATGGCTGCGGGCGCGATGTTCGATCCGCTCATCGAACTGCTCCGGGACCGCTACCGGATGCTCATTCCCGATTTGCGCGGCCACGGCAAGAGCGGCGATCTCGCCGGACCTTACGACGTGCCGGCGCTTACCGCCGATCTGGATGCCGTGATGGCGAAAGCCGATTTCGGCCGATGCGCCGTCATGGGTTATTCGCATGGCGGGGCCGTCGCGCAACAGTTCGCGCATACGCGTCCGGCGGCCATCAACAAACTGATATTGGCCTGCACTTACGCCTGCAATGTCGCGACGCTCAGAGAACGGATCGAGTGCGGTGTGTTCCTGACACTCATGCGGGTCTTGAGTCCTGGCGCGATCGCGAAGCTTGTCTTTCGGCCATCGAAAAATAAACAGGGCGGCGCCGTCGGACTCACCGGAGAGCAGGCCGAATGGATGCGCTCCATCATGGCCGCGAACCGCGCGCCGGCCATGCGCGGCACGCTGCGGGGGCTGATGACGTTCGACAGCCGGCCCTGGCTCAAGGACATCAGCGCGCCAACTCTCGTCATCGGCGGCACGCACGATGATGCCGTCCCCCGACATCACTTCGATACGCTCGTGAATGGAATACCTGGCGCGACCGGCCGCTTGATCGAGCGTGCCGGCCATACCCTCGTATGGACTCATACGCGAGAGCTCGCCGACATCCTCCGCAGCCGGTGACGGCGCCGGTTTGCCGCCGGCCATGTCTGAATGACCGCCGATATGCTTACCTTCGCTTCGGCAACCGTCGAGGCGCGCGTGGACGAGATATCGATCTGGTGCCTTGATCTGACGCGGATCGCGCGCGACCCGATGCGCGCGCTGCTCAGCGATGCCGAGCAGGTGCGCGCTGCGCGCTTCAAGGTGCAGGGTGACGTCGACCGTTTCGTGAAGAGCCGGGGGGCGTTGTGCCGCATTCTCGCCGACCTCACCGGGAGCGACGCGCGCGGCCTCGCGTTTTTGGAAGGCGACGGACGCAAGCCGGCGCTCATTGGTCATCCGTCGTGGCAATTCAACCTCTCGCACAGCGGCGATTTTGCGCTGATCGCAGTCGGGCCCACGCCCGTCGGCGTCGACATCGAGGCGATCCAGACCGACTTCGAGTGGCGCGAACTCGCCAGGCTGAACTTTCATCCGGACGAGCGCGCGGTGCTTGAGCAGCGCTCGGGCGCGGCCGCGCTCGATGCGTTCTTCCAGCTCTGGACCCACAAGGAAGCGTATCTCAAGGCGATCGGTGTCGGGCTCACCGACCGTCTCACGTCGATCGCGGTGCCGCTCGGCGGCGGGCTTGTGTCGGCGCCGGCGGATTTCTCGAAGGACGCCTGGTACGCGACGCCGCTTACCGCACCGCCCGGTTACAAAGCCTCGATCGTGAGCCGCAATCCCGTTTTGCGGCCTGTCCTCATGGCGGCGGGCGCGCTCCCGTGAACCGGCCGCCATAGCGGCGACCTATCGAAACGCAAGCCACCCGGCATTTCATCTCCGCGTCACGCTTCTGCGTTTAGCGCGTAGCGCGCAGCGAAATTCGTCTCACGAGACATCCCGGCTTTCGCTGCGCTCAAGCCGGGCTACGGCTCATCGCCCCGCGCCGTCTTCTGCCTCGGGTGCACGTAGCCCTTGAACAGGTCGAAGCCCTTCCAGGCGGGCTCGACCGGATCGCAGCCGGCCTGCGGCACGTAGGCCGACGGCTCGACCAGCGCCATCTTCGGGATATAGCGCGGACAGTTCGGAAAGATCGCGCGCGCCGCGACCCGCACGATCATCTGCGCGCCGATCGTCCCCGTAAGCAGCGGATCGTCGCGCGAGACCATTGCGGTGCCATTGACGCGCAGCCGGCGCGGGCGCTCGTGCAGGTCGATGAAGAGAATGCCGACGTTCGGATTGATCAGCGCGTTGCCGAGGCTCTTGAACATGCCGTTGCCGTCATAGTCGGGGAACGCGAGCTCGGCCTCGCCGGTGACGCGCACGAAACCGGGCGGCCCGCCCTTGAACGAGCAGTCGGGCCGGCCTTGCGCGTCGGCGGTCGCGATGAAGAAGTAGATCGCGCTTTCGATGAAGGCCTTGTCGTCGGCCGTGAAGGCGGTGCGCGTGAGCTTTTCTTCCAGGCGGTCGGAGATGCGGCGGCTGTCGAACGCGTCCTGCAGGCGGCGATTGCCCTCGTGATACATGATCGTCATGGCATGCTCCATTGCTGTGCAGCCTCATGCTCAGGGCGAAGACTGTACCACCATGTCCGTCTCCTGCGCGATCCTCCTGCGCCCGCCCATGTAGGCGCGTCCGTCATTGACGGCGTCGACCGCGATCAGGCGACCGTCTTTGCGGTATTCGACGGAGAAACGCGCTTGCGTGACGTCGCCGACGGTCAGCGCGTCACCGTAGCCGTCGCTCAGGCCCGCCATCTGCAGCTTCAACTCATATTGGTCCGACCAGAACCACGGCACCGGATCGTAGCGCTGCGGCTTGCCGAGGATCGCGGCGGCCACGGCCTTCGCCTGATCGATCGCGTTCTGCACGCATTCGAGCCGCAGCGCGCGGCCATAGCGCCTGCTCGGAAAGCGCGTGCAGTCGCCCGCCGCAGAGATCGCCGGATCGGCGGTACGGCCGTGCTCATCCACCACCACGCCATCTTGGGTCGCGAGGCCGGCGGCGGCGGCGAGGTCGTCGTTCGGCCGCGCGCCGACCGCCATCAGCACCACGTCAGCAGACAGCACGGCGCCGTCCGCAAGGCGCACTTGCGCGACACGCACCTGCCCCTCGACCGCGGCGAGCCGCGCGCCGAGGCGGACATCGACGCCGCGCCGGCGATGGAAATCCTGCATGAAGGTCGAGATCACCGGCGAGGTCACGCGCTTCATCACGCGCTCCTCGGCTTCGAGCACCGTAACTTCGCGGCCCTCCGCGCGCACGACGGCCGCGACTTCGAGCCCGATATAGCCGCCACCGACGATGACGACGCGACGCGCGTCGTCGAGAGGCGCGCGCAGGCGGCGCACGTCGTCGATCTTGCGCAGCGAGAACACGCCGGGAAGCTGCGCGCCGGGTACGGCCAAGTCGCGCGCACGCGTGCCGGTCGCGAGCACGAGCGTCTCGTAGGGCACGGCGCGGCCGTCGGCGAGCGTCACGCTGCGCGCGGCGCGATCGATCGCGGCGGCTGGGATTCCAAAGTCGAGCACGACGCCCTGCTCGCGCCACAACGCTTCGGGTCGAAAATAGAGCGTCTCCGGGGCGGGCCGCTCGCTTAAAAATTTCTTCGACAGCGGTGGGCGCTGATACGGCGCATAGGCCTCGTCGCCGATCATGTGGATGGCGCCGCCAAAGCCGCCCTGCCGCAAGCTCGTAACGAGTTGCGCCGCGGCCTGCCCCGCCCCGATGATGACCACGCTCATCCGGCAGCGCGCTCCCTGGTCCGGGTGTCGATCTCGCCGTGGAGCGTGCGATGGACCGGGCACTTGTCGGCGATCTCCAGCAGCTTAGCGCGTTGTTCTGAAGTGAGATCGCCGTCGAGCGTGATCTCCCGGTCGATGCGGTCGATCTTGCCTTCCTTGGTCTCGCAATGCTCGCAGTCGGCGGCGTGGATCTTGTCGTGCTTCAAGCGCACCGACACGTGCCGCAGCGGAATCTTCTTCAGGTCGGCATAGAGCCGGATCGTCATCGAGGTGCAGGCGCCAAGCCCGGCCAGCAGATATTCGTAAGGACTCGGCCCGTTGCCGGTGCCGCCAACCGATACCGGCTCGTCGGCGAGATAGCGGTGCTTGCCTGCGACGATCGACTGCTCGAACTTGCCGTTACCGGTCTCGCCGACCAGCACGCCGTCGAGCGGCATCTGGTCGGGCTCCGGCACCATGTCGAGATAACGCTCGGACCAGGCCGCGATCACCTCGGCGACATAGACGGCATCGCTGCGGCGGCTCAGCAGATGGTCGGCGCCGGCGAGCGACACGAAGCTTTTCGGGTGCTTTGCGGCCAGAAAGATCGCGCTCGCGTTCTCGATGCCGACGATATCATCGGTCGGCGAATGCAGCACGAGCAGCGCCTTGCGCAGCCGTGCGAGGCAGGCCTCCAGCTTCTGCTCGGCGACATCGTCCAGGAATTCCTTGCGGATGCGGAACGGCCGGCCGGCGAGCGCGACTTCGACCTCGCCCTGCTGCTGGATTGTCTCGACGTGCTCCTTGAACAGCCCGGTGACGTGGCTGGGATCGATCGGAGCGCCGATGGTCGCGACCGCGCGGGCTTCCGGAATGTCCACCGCGGCCGCCAGCACCGCGGCGCCGCCGAGACTGTGCCCGATCAGGATCGCGGGCGCCTGATATTTGCGACGCAAATGACTCGCGGCCGCGACCAGGTCGGCGACGTTGGAAGAGAACGTCGTATTGGCGAACTCGCCGCCGCTCGCGCCGAGCCCGGTGAAGTCGAAGCGCAGTACCGCGATGCCGCGCTCGGTCAGGCCCTCGGCGATGCGCTTGGCCGCCAGGATGTCCTTGCCGCAAGTGAAGCAGTGCGCGAACAGCGCGAAGGCGACCGGTTGTCCGGTGGGACGGTCGAGCAGCGCGGAGAGCTTCTCGCCGCGCGCATTGGGAAACTCGAAGCGTTCCGCCGGCATCGTGCTCTCCTATTTCTTCTCCGGCTCGGCCGAGGTCGCTGGCGCCGCCGCTGGTGCGGGCGCGGGTACCGGCACCGGAGGCTCCGCGGAAGGCTCCGGCGTGTCGGGCTCGGAGTCCTCCGAGCGGTCGATGCGATATTGCCGGACCACCGCGCCGATCACGTTGGAGTAATCGTCGGTCCAGACGCGCTGCCCCGGCGTCGGCTCGATGTCGCTCCAGTCCTTGTCTTCGAGCAGCGCCCCGAAATCCGCTTTCTGGCGCGCGCTGATCACCACCGTCGAGGTGAAGATGTAGTGGGCGTCGTCCTCGTCGTCGCGCGAGGCGCGGTTGTTGAGAAGGCTGACGAGGCCGTTCGCGTTGGCGATGCCGGCGACCACGGACGACAGCTCCAGGTGCCGGTTGGAGATGTGCATCAGCACGATGCCGTGCTCGTTGAGCCGATCCGCGTAGATCGCCATCGCTTCCTGCGTCATCAGGTGGATTGGGATCGCGTCGGAGGTGAAGCCGTCGACCACGATCAGGTCGTATTTGTCCTTCGCTTCCGCCAGCGTGAGGCGCGCGTCACCCATCACGACCGGCACATCGGGATAGCACTTCGTCACGTAGCTGAAGTGGTTGGGATCGAACGCCATCTTCTTCACGCTGGCGTCGATCTCGTAGAAGGTGAAGCTGTCGCCCGGCTCGGCCTGGCAGGCGAAGGTGCCCGTGCCCAGCCCGACGACCGCGACCTTGATCGGCCCGCCGACGCGCGCACGCATCGCCTTCACGGTGACGCCCATCGGCGAGTTCGCATGATAATAGGTGATCATCGGGGGCTTGCCGGTGATCGGATTGCCCTTGTCGTCACGCAGCCGTTCGGCGCCGTGGATCGTGGTGCCGTGCAGGAACACGCGATACTGCCCGTCGCTGGTCTCGGTGATCTTGTGCACGCCGAAAAAGCTGCGCATCGTCTCGCGCACGTCGTTGTCGGGCTTGTAGAGATTGCCGACGATCAGGGCGACCGCGATCACGGCGGCAAACGGCAAAGGCTCGCGCGAGACGAGGCCGGCGATCACCAGCATCGCGCCGATGGTCCAGTTGAACACCTTCTCGTCGGTGACGTAGCGCTCGGCGAGGCCGGGATAGGCCGCGACCGCCACAACGGCAACGGCAACAAGCCAGAGCAGCCGCATCTTGGTGTCGGTCGGCAGCGCGAAGCCCGGCCGGCATAGGACCGCGAGCACGATCAGGATGGGATATTCGGCGACCCAGGTGAAGACATTCGGCGCGATCAGCCCGGCGAAGATGCCGCCGATCACACCGCCGGCCGACATCCACATATAGAACGCGGTCAAATGCTGCGCCGGCGGGCGGCGGCGGGCGAGTTCGCCATGGCACACCAGCGTGATGACGAACACCGCCACGACGTTGAATGCGAGGAGCCAGAGCGTGTAGTTGCGGATATCGAACACCATCACGCCGACCAAACCGACGATGAACACCGGCTCGATCGCCACGACCCATGAATGCGGCAGCACCTGCCGCCGCGCGAACACGATCACGAAGGTGAGGAGATAGAGCGCGAGCGGGATCACCCACAGGAACGGCGCCGATCCGATGTCGGTCGTGATGTGCGCGGTCACGGAGATCAACAGCGCCGAAGGCACGGCGGCGAGCCCTATCCAGATCGCGGCATCGCGCCAAGTCGGCGTTGGCGCATCCACCACGGCGGCGCCCGGCGCCTCGGCCTGGCGCGGAGAACGCAGCATCAGCCGGCCACACCAGGCGATCAGCGCGATCAGCGCGATGAACAGGACGGTCCAGGCGATGGTCTGCTGGCCGAGACGCGTGAGCGGCTCGACCACGAACGGATAGGAGAGCAGCGCCAGGAAGCTTCCCACGTTGCTGGCCGCATAGAGGAAATACGGGTCGGCCGCGGCCGGATGATCGGTACGCGAGAACCAGGCCTGCAGCAGCGGTCCATTGGCCGAGAGCGCGAAGAACGGCAGGCCGATCGAGACGGCGAACAGGCCGATGAGCCAGATCGCGGCGCGCGCGTCCGACGGCGGATGGCCCCACCCGGACCTGATCGCGAGCGGCAGCGTCAAGGCTGCCGCCACCATCACGACGAGATGCAGGATGATCGCGCGGCGGCTCGTGAGATAGCGTGTGATCAGGTGCGCATAGGCGTAGCCAGCGAGCAGCACGCCCTGAAAGAACACCATCGCGACCGACCACACCGAGGGCGAGCCGCCGAGCCGCGGCAGCACCATCTTGGTGAACATCGGCTGCACGGCAAACAGCAGCACCGCGCTCAGAAAGATGGTGGCCGCGTAGACGCGCAGCAAAACGCGGGAATCGTTCGCGGACGGCATGCTCTGGCTTTTCTCGCCTCGGAAACCTGTCACCCGCGACGCGGGCGACCATGCGGACGAGGCGCGGTCTACGGCAGTTCTCAGCCGCGAGCAATGCCATGGCGGCGCGCTATCATGCGGTCATTTCATATTCATCTTGTCGCCGTCCGTGTGCATGTGCTCCTTCGGCATCCCGCCGATATCCTCGACCACGAACTCGACGTCGACCTTGCCGGCTTTCTCGAATGTCAGCGTTCCCTTGACGCGATCGCCCTTGGCAAGCGGATGGGTCAGCCCAACCAGCATCACGTGATAGGAGCCGGGCTTGAGCTCGACGGTCGCACCCGGCGCGATCTCGAGCCCGTCCTTAAGCTCGCGCATCTTCATCACGCCGCCATCCATGCTCATTTCATGGATCTCGAATTTCGGCGCGACATCGCTCGATCCGCTGATGAGGCGGTCGGGTGTCGTGCCGGTGTTGGTCAGCTTCATATAGCCGGTCGCGATGGTGGCGCCTTTCGGGGTCGCGCGCGACCAGGGATGGCCGATGACCAGCGATCCAAGCTTGTAGCCGTGGGCGAGCGCGCCGGTTGCGATGCACGCAAGCACGAGCGCGGAAGCGAGAATGCGGAATTTCATCGGGAGCTCCATGTCGATTGAGTCGCGCGGCGCGGCCGCGGACTGACGAGGCGGAAAACGGTCGAATGGCTGACGTCAGGCCGCGGGCGGCGCGCGTGGACCATGCGGTTGCTCGCGGCGCGCGGGCGGCGGCGCCGACTGCGCGGCGGCAACTTGCACCGGCACGGCACGGGGCCAGGACACAAGGGTCGCGGCGCGCTCGCACCCCGAGGCCGCCGCACAATGACCCGCAAGGCAGGCAGCGCAGGCGTCATGGTGCGGGGACGGCACCGGACCGCCGGCCGGATCGGAAGCGCCGGTGCGGCAGATCACCAGGATCGGGCCGCCACCCGCAACCGCAACGGCCGGCGTCACGAACGCCGACAAGAGCGCCTGCAACGCGACCGCGTAGGCGGCGAGGAGACCGACATAACGGCGCAGGCGCACACGAGACGTCATACCGGAACCATATCGAGCGTCGACGCCTGCGTCCACGGCGCGGTCGCCCGAACACGAGCGCTGACGTACGCCGTTTCCTCCGCCATAATGAAGCGCCGGATCGAACGCGAGGGCATTATGGCGGCAACGGGCGTTTCGAACGGCCTCACCGTTCTACGCGGCACTCTCATCACCTGTCACGACGATCCCTTCCTCACCGATCCGGCCAAGGCGTTCAGCGTCGAGAGCGACGGCATCGTGCTCTGCCGCGACGGCATGATCGAGGCCGTCGGTCCCGCGGCGGAGCTTCTCGCATCCGTTCCGGCGGGCACGCCGATCGCGAGCTATCCGGGTTGCCTGATCGCACCGGGCTTCATCGATACGCATGTGCATTACGTGCAGACCGGCATGGTCGCCTCCTACGGCAAGCAGTTGCTCGACTGGCTCGATCGTTATGCGTTTCCGACCGAGATCGAATTCGCCAACGAGGCGCATGCGGCGCGGATGGCGGCGACGTTCTGCGACGAGCTCTTGCGCAACGGCACCACGACCGCGCTGGTGTTCTGCGCGGTCTATCCGCAGTCGGTCGATGCGCTGTTCGCGGAAGCCGAACGGCGCGGCATGCGCCTGGTCGCCGGCAAGGTGCTGATGGACCGCAACGCGCCCGAGGCGCTGCGCGATACACCGCAAAAAGGCTACGACGATTCCAAGGCGCTGATCGGCCGCTGGCACAAGCACGCGCGCTCCCTCTACGCCATCACGCCGCGCTTTGCCGGAACCTCGACGCCGGAGCAGCTCGACGCCGCGGGCGCGCTCTGGCGCGAGCATCCGGACGTCTGCGTGCACACCCACATCGCCGAGAACCGCCGCGAGATCGAGTGGACGGCGCAACTGTTTCCGTCCGCCAAGAACTATCTCGACGTCTACGATCGACATGGCCTGATCGGACGGCGCGCCGTGCTGGCGCACGGCATCCACCTCGGCGAGGAGGAGCTTTGCCGCTGCCACGAGAGCGGTACCGCCCTCTCCCACTGCCCGACCTCGAACCTGTTTCTCGGCTCGGGCCTGTTCCGCGTCGGCGCCGTGAAGGACCCCAAACGCCCGGTCCATGTCGGGCTCGGCACCGACATCGGCGGCGGCACCAGCTTCTCGCTGCTGGCGACGATGGGGGCCGCCTACGAGATCGCGCAACTCGGCGGGCGCGCGCTGAGCGCGGTCGAGGCGTTCTTCCTGGCGACGCTCGGCGGCGCGCGCGCGCTGGCGCTCGATGACCGGATCGGCTCGCTCGCGGTCGGCCGCGAGGCCGATCTGACCGTGCTCGATCCCAACGCGACGCCGCTGCTAACGCTGCGGAATGCGCGCGCGGATTCGGTCGAGGACACGCTGTTCGCGCTGATGATCATGGGCGACGACCGCGCGGTGCGCGCGACCTATGTGGCGGGACGGCTCGCCCACGAGCGCGCTGCGTGACGGGGACGCTGGTCCCGTCGAAGACCGCGCGATCAGTTCGGGATGAGCTTGAACGACTGGACGAAATGATGAGCCGACGCATTGTCGGCGTCGGTCCCGTTCATCTTGACGAATGTGAAGACCTGATAGAACCAACGTCCCTTGCTGAAGTAGTGGCCGTCCAGCCGCCAAGCGGCGTCAGCCCCGCAATTCGTTCCCTTCAACTCGCGGCCGAGACCCTGCGGAACATCGATCGGCTCATCGGTCGTGATGCTTTTGCATGAATCGCGCACCGCTTTGACGGCGGCGGCGAAATTTACGTTGTCCTTCACCAGCATGGCGATGGCGATATACGCATAATCGTTGCCGCCATCCT
This sequence comes from Hyphomicrobiales bacterium, assembly GCA_003140315.1. Taxonomy (GTDB): domain Bacteria; phylum Pseudomonadota; class Alphaproteobacteria; order Rhizobiales; family Xanthobacteraceae; genus PALSA-894. The sequence continues at coordinate 41,795 of PLJS01000102.1, read as the reverse complement.
GTACATAAGTGGTCGAACGGACGATGCGGCTCTTCGTTGCATCGTCCAATTGCTGTTCGTGGACGTCGACCGGGCCCGAGAACTCAACCTGGAAACCGTCGGTTTGATACCTCTGCTGTTTCCATTCTTCCGCCGCGGCACCACCGAGCGCGACCAACAAGAACGCGAGACTTGATACGAAAGATTGCTGCCAGCGCGCGGCCATGACTTCACCCCCACATCGGACTATCCCGCCTAGCTTACCGCTATTCGAATTGCGACACCACGCAATGCGCGCGCGGGGGGCCAAATCGCCGCCAAAGTGATAGGATAGCCTGGCGGCGCGCGGACGGAGCGGTCGCCGCGCTATCGAGAAACCATGACCTCGGACACGCCTCGCCCGGACGACAAAAAGGGCCGCGTTGTGCCCTTCGCGCGGCGCGGCAAAGGACGCCCGCGCACGACGACCAACGCGCCGAGCGGCGACGAGGCGATCGAAGACGTCGGCAAATATGCGCGCGGCCAGCCCGACAACTACCGCCAGCGCATGACCAATAACGTCCTCGCGTTCGGATTCTGCATTCTCCTGGTCGCGGTCGGCATCTGGCTCGCGAACACCATCGCCGAGATGCGCCGAAACCAGGATTGCGTGCTGTCCGGACGGCGCAACTGCGCCAATGTCTCGGTACCGGTCGAGAAGACCGAATAATCGGGCGTCCCGGTCGTTAGGGCTACCGGCCGTAAACCCACGGCAGCGGAACCCTTACCATTGAACTCCCCCCATGCCTTGGCTATACGGGGCACCGCACGCTAAGACGAGCGGGCGGTGCCGCAGGGACCGGCCGAGGGGGGCTTCGCGCTGTACGGCGCGGCTGCCCAAAATCGACTTGATTTCAGAGGGTTGCCGATGTCTTCGACGTTCGACACCGTGGCCAATATCATTGCCGAGACGTGCGACATCGAGCGCGCCAAGATCACGCCGGAAAGCCACGCGATCGACGACCTCGGCATCGACAGCCTCGACTTCCTCGACATCGCGTTTGCGATCGACAAGGCGTTCGGGATCAAGCTGCCGCTGGAGCAGTGGACCCAGGAGGTCAACGACGGCAAGGCGACCACGGAGCAATACTTCGTTTTGAAAAATCTCTGCGCGCGCATCGACGAGCTGATCGCCGCCAAGGGCGCGCCCGCGTAGTCGGGATCGCATGCGGCTCGAATATTTTCTTCTCCTTGACAGGATAGTCGACCTCAACCTCGACGACCGGACGATCCGCACGGAGGCCACCGTCCCGACCGCCTCCACCATCTTCGAAGGGCACTTTCCCGGTCACCCGCTGATGCCGGGCGTGCTGCTGATCGAGACGATGGCGCAGACCTCGGGCTGGCTCATCATCGCGCTCACCAAGTTCACCCGCATGCCGTTCCTCGCCGCCGTGAAGGAAGCAAAGCTGCGCACCTTCGTCACGCCCGGGCAGGTGCTCGCTGTGAAGGCCGCGATGGTCCATGACGGCTCCGGCTATGCGATGACCAAGGCCGAGATCCGCCATGAGGGCAAGCTCGTGTGCAATGCCGAGCTGACATTCCGGACGGTCGAATTCCCGAGCCCCGATTTCCGCGCCAGCATGGAAAAGATCGCCGCCGAGATCGCTTTCCCGATGGAGGCGCTCGCCCATGGCTGAGCGCGAGACCTGGATTACGGGAATCGGCATCGTTTCCTGTTTGGGCGAAGGGCCGGAGGCGCATTGGCGGGCCTTAAGCGAGCCGGCGAGCGCGGACACGACATCGTTTGCGCCTTATGTGATGCACCGCATCGTGCCGCTCGACTTCGACAAGCAGATCCCGAAGAAGGGCGACCAGCGCCAGATGGAGGCTTGGCAGCGCATCGGCACCTATGCGGCGGGCTTGGCGCTCGACAGCGCCGGCGTGAAAGGCAAGCCCGAGCTCCTGTCCCACATGGACATGATCGTCGCGGCCGGCGGCGGCGAGCGCGACACGCAGGTCGACGTGGGCGTGCTGACCGGCTTGCCCAAGGCCGCCAAGGCAGAAGCCTTCGTCAACGAGCGGCTGATGAACGACCTGCGCCCGACCTTGTTTCTGGCGCAACTCTCCAATCTGCTCGCCGGCAACATCTCGATCGTGCACGGCGTCACCGGCTCCTCGCGCACCTTCATGGGCGAGGAATCAGCGGGCGTCGACGCGATGCGCATCGCGCATGCGCGCATCGCCGCCGGCCAGAGCGATCTCGCCCTCGTCGGCAGCGCGTACAACGCGGAGCGCTGGGAGGTGATCCTGCAATTCTCACTCGGCCGGACCCTTGCCAAAGGCGAACCCCGGTCGGTCTGGGATCGCGCCGGCGGCGGCATGGAGATCGGCACCATCGGCGCGTTCCTGGTGCTGGAGGAGAAGGCGCACGCGCTCGCGCGCGGCGCAAAGCCGTTCGCCCGCATCGCGGTGATCGCGTCCGATCATGTGCGACGCACGGCCGGTGCCGTGACGGCGGCGCTGGAGCGCATGTGGGCGACGATCGCGCCGCGTCTCGCCCCCGAAAGCGCCGCAATCATTTCGGGCGTGACCGGCGTCGAACCGGGAACGTCGGAGGAAAAGGAATTTCTCAGGCACCATTCCGGCCTTGCCGTGCGCGCGACCGGAACCCATCTCGGTCATGGGCTCGAACCGCAGTTTCCGGCTAACATCGTGCTGGCCGCGCAGGCGTTGCGCACCGGGACTTTGTTTCCGCCCGGCGACACGTCGGGCATGGAACGCCCGATGGATGGCGTGCTCAGCCAAGTGGTGGTGACCAGCGTCGGGCACTGGCGCGGTGAGGGTCTTGCCCTCATCGAGGCGGTAGGCTGAAGGAGAGCATCATGGCTGCCTACACGGACCAGTCCGGCCGCCCGGTCGTCGTCGTCACCGGCTACGGCGTCGTGACCTCGCTCGGCGCCGGCAGGGAGGACAACTGGGCAAAGCTCACCGCCGGGCAGTCCGGCATCCACGCCATCACGCGCTTTTCGACCGAGGGCCTGAAGACGCGCATCGCCGGCACGGTCGATTTCATCGCCGTAGAACCGCGCGTGAACGCGCCCGAACTGTCGCAGCGGCTCGCCGAGACGGCGGCCGAGGAGGCGATTGCGCAGTCAGGCATCGGCACGGTCGGCGATTTCCCGGGGCCACTGTTCATCGCGGTCGCGCCGGTCGAGATCGAATGGCAGCAGCGCCAGGAACTTGCGGTCGCCTCCGGGGCGATTGACGCGGTGAGCTACGCCGATCTGGCACGCGTCGCGGAGACCGGCCAATTCAACCGTTATTACGAGCGCTTCCTGTTCGGCTCGGTCGCCGACCGCGTCGCGGAGAAATTCGGGACCAAGGGCTCGCCGGTCTCGCTCTCGACCGCATGCGCCTCGGGTGCGACCGCGATCCAGCTCGGCGTCGAGGCGATCCGGCGCGGCGAAGCCGATGCGGCGCTCTGCATCGGCACCGACGGCTCGGTGAACGCCGAATCGCTGGTGCGCTTCTCGCTGCTCTCGGCGCTCTCGACCTCGAACGATCCGCCGCAAGCCGCCGCGAAGCCGTTCTCAAAGAATCGCGACGGCTTCGTCATGGCGGAAGGTGCCGGCGCGGTGGTGCTTGAAAGCCTTGAATCCGCGAAGGCGCGTGGCGCCAAAATCCTCGGCGTGATCGAAGGCTGCGGCGAGATGGCCGATAGCTTCCACCGCACGCGCTCGAGCCCCGACGGCAAGCCGATCGTCGGCTGCATCCGTAACGCACTCGCCGATGCCGGGCTGACGCCGGACGCGATCGACTACATCAATCCGCACGGCACCGGCACGCCGGAGAACGACAAGATGGAATGCCTCGGCGTTCTGGGCGTCTTCGGCGAACGCGCGAAAAGCATACCGATGTCGTCGAACAAGTCGATGATCGGCCACTCGCTATCGGCGGCGGGCGCGGTCGAGACGGTGTTCTCGCTGCTGACGCTGGACCACCAGCGGCTGCCACCGACGATCAATTACCTCGTCCCGGACCCAAGCCTTCCCTTCGACGTGGTTCCGAATACCGCGCGTGATGCGCGCGTGACCCATGTGCTGTCGAATTCGTTCGGCTTCGGCGGACAGAACGTGTCGCTCGTGATCGGCGGGGAGCCGCGCTGATGAATGAACCGGCGCGCCGACGTGTCCTCGTCACCGGCGGCGGACGCGGCCTCGGTGCCGCGATCGTGCGCGCGCTCGCGGCGGCGGGCGACGACGTGAGCTTCACGTATCGCTCGGCATCGGCGGAAGCCGACACCATGGTCAAGGAACTGGCGAGCGTATACCCCCAGCAGACCTTCGCGGCGCATCAGGCGGACCTCTCCGACAAGGGCGCCGTCGAGGCGCTCATCAAGACGCTCGACGCCGGGGGGCCCTTCTCGGCCTTCGTGCACAATGCCGGGCAATCCTACGATGTGCTTGCCGTGATGCTGGATCAGGCCAAGGCCGAAGCCGCCATGCAGGTGAACTTCTGGTCGTTCACGCGCCTTGCGACGGCGCTGGTCCGCCCGATGATGCGCGCGCGCGATGGCCGCGTCGTGGTGATCGGCTCGGTGACCGCCGAGCGCGGCAACCAGGGCAACGCCGCCTATGCGGCCTCGAAAGCCGCGCTGCTCGGCTACGCGCGCACGCTCGCGATCGAATGCGCGAGCCGCGGCATCACGGTGAACTACATCGCGCCCGGCTTCATCGATACCGACATGATGGCGAAGTACGGGAAATACCGTGAGCAGATGGAGAAACAGATTCCGGCGCAGCGTTTTGCAAAGCCTGAAGACATCGCCGGGCTGGTCGCTTTCCTGCTGACGCCGGCCGCCTCCTACATCACCGGCGCCTATCTGCCGGTCGACGGTGGATTGACCGCCGCGATGGGCATCCATCGGTCATAAATGCGCGCGCTCACCCTCGTCGCCGACCGCAAGCTTGAACTCGTGGACGCGCCGCCGCCGCCCGCGCCGGCTGCGGGCGAAGTGCAGGTCCGCATCAGGACGATCGGCCTCAACCACATCGACGTGTGGGGTTGGCGCGGCATGGCGTTCGCCAAGCGCAAGCTGCCGCTCGTCGTCGGCGCGGAGGCGGCGGGCGAGATCTCGGGCGTCGGGCCTGACGTCACAGGATTTAAGGTCGGCGATCCGGTCGTCACCTATGGCGGGCTGACCGACGGGACCTGCAAGGCTTGCCGCGAGGGCCGCGACAATCTGTGCGAAAACGTTTCCGGCATCATGGGTTTCCATGTCGACGGCTTTGCGCGCGATCTCGTCAACATGCCGGCCCGCCTGGTCATTCCGGTCCCGACAGGCGTGAGCTTCCGGGATGCGGCCTGCGCGCCCGTGGCATTTGCCACCGTGCAGCACATGCTGTTCGACAACGCCAAGCTCAAGCCGGGCGAGACCATCCTGGTGCAGGCCGGCGGCTCCGGCATCGGCACCGCGGCGATCAAGATGGCGAAGGCGATCGGCGCGACCGTCATTGCGACGGTCGGCGACGACGAGAAGGTCGCAAAAGCGAAGGCGCTCGGTGCCGATCACGTCATCAACTACAGCACCGAGCGCTTCGAGACGATCGTGCGCAAGCTCACCGGCAAGAAAGGCGTCGATGTCGCGTTCGAGCACGTCGGACCGGACACGTTCAACGGCTCGCTGTTGTGCCTGAAGCGCGGCGGGCGGCTCGTCACCTGCGGCTCGACCTCGGGTCAGTCGATCCAGTTGAACCTGTTCCAGCTCTATCTGCAGCAATACCGCATCTTCGGCTCGTTCGGCGCCTCGATCCGCAATGTGCGCGAGGGCCTCGCCAAGATGGCCGCCGGGCTGACGCCGGTGATCGACACCGAGGTGCCGCTCGCCGAGTTCGAGCGCGGGCTCGCGCGCCTCGAAAGCCGCAAGGTGTTCGGCAAGATCATCGTGAGCTTTTAGGCGCGCCGGCGGGATGGGCATCGCGCCGGGAAATCTCAGGATCGGCCGCCATGTGAAGGCGGCCTTCGACGCGGCCGTCGGTTTCATGGCGGTCGGCTTGCTCAAGCTGTTACGGCTGACCAACCGCCAGCGCATGGCGAACGGCCTCGGCCGTCTCATGCGCGCGGTCGGCCCGTGGCTGCCCGAGCACCGCGTCGGCCGCGCCAACATCGCCGCCGCGTTTCCCGACAAGTCGCCGGCCGAGGTCGACGCGATCCTTGCGGGCGTGTGGGACAATCTCGGCCGCGTCGCCGCGGAATTCGCGCATCTCGACCGGCTGACGTTGCCCGAGCGCGAGACGCTCGGCCGGGGCACGTTCGATCTCACCTACGAAAAGGTCTCGCTCGACCGTTTCGATGCGGTCCGCGCCTCGGGAAAGCCCGCGCTGTTCTTCTCGGCGCACCTCGCCAACTGGGAAATCCCGGCCGTCGCCGCCTCGTTCTACAAGATTCCGGCGAACGTGCTTTATCGACGGCCGAACATCGGTGCGGTGAACGATGCCGTGCTGAAGATGCGCGCGGGCTGCATGGGCACGCTGGTGGCGGCCGGGCTCGACGCACCAGTGCGGCTCGCCAACGCGCTGGAGCGCGGCGAGCAGGTCGGAATGCTGGTCGACCAGCACTACGTCAAGGGAGTCGACGTCGTGTTCTTCGGCCGCTGGGTGAAGGCCAATCCGCTGATCGCGCAGCTTGCCCGTCTCACCGAGTGTCCCGTTCGGGGCGTGCGGGTCGTCCGCCTGCCCGACGGCAACCATTTCTGGGGCGAACTCACCGAGCCGATCACGCTGCCGCGCGCTGCCGATGGCAGGGTCGACATCCAGGGCGCGATGCAGGCGATCACCTCGACGATCGAGGGTTGGATTCGCGAGCATCCGGCGCAGTGGCTCTGGCTGCACCGCCGCTGGCGATAGTCCCGCCGGGCACGGTCGTCAGTGGTCACGCGCCCGAAGCAGCGGCTTCGGGCGCAAAGCCGTTCGGCGAATCCGGCAGCCGTTACGGGTTGCCGGTGCAGAAACGGGCGGCCAGCTCGCAACTGCGGCCGCGGTTGTTGCGGCACTCGCTCATCGCCATGCGATCGTCCTCGCCGCGGCCATGCCCCCAGGCCCAGCCCATGGCGCCGTTGCTCGCCTTGGCGACGCTGACACAGGTGTTTTCGAAGTTACCTTTGATCTTGCAATCGCTCGAATGCTTGCGGCATTCCTCCAAAGCGCGGCTCCGCGCTTCCTCGGCATAATCGTAATTGTACGAATAGCCGAAATCGGCATCCGGGCTGGTGGCGAGCGCGCCATAATTGCCGGCCACGGCAGGTTTGACGACGGTCAACAAGGCAAACGCGCACAGGACCGCACCAAGAGACGACAGCTTTTTCAAGGGATCCTCCCCAACCATACGACACGTCAGTCCGGCTCTATGATGTCCCGTCAGGGGTGGGCTCTGTCAATCACCCCCGGTTATTCTTCGTAAACAGTGTCGCGACGGCATCACTGCCGGGCGGCCCGCGGGACGCAGCGGCGGCCGCTACTGGCCGGTCTTGACGCGCGTCCAAAGCCTGTTCATCAGCCGCTGCGTCTTCTGGTCGTGTGACGAGATGGTGTAGAGCCGCGCCATCGTGTCTGCGTCCGGATAGATCGTTTTGTCGGCGACGATCGCCGGGGCCATGAAGGGACGGCTCGCCGCATTGCCGTTGGCGTAGGACAGGAGATTGGAATTGCGCGCCGCGATCTGAGGCCGCAGCAGGAAATCAATCAGCGCGTGCGCCTCGGCGACGTTCCTGGCGTCTTTCGGGATGGCGAGATTGTCGAACCAGAGCTGCGCCCCCTGCTTCGGGATGGCGTAGCCGATCTCGATCCCGTTGCGGGCTTCCGCGGCGCGCCGCTGCGCCTGCTTGATGTCGCCCGAGTAACCGAGCACCAGACAGATCTCGCCGGAGGCGAGCGCGTTGAGATATTCCGAGGAGTGAAACTTGCGCACGAAGGGGCGCAGCGTCATCAACAGCTCGGTCGCTTTCTCGAAATCGCCCGGCTCCTTGCTGTTGGGATCGAGCCCGAGATAACGGAACGCGGCCGCGAACACATCGTCGGACGAATCGAGCAGGTGCACGCCGCAGTCGGCGAACTTGGCGAGCATCGCGGGATTGAAGATCACGTCCCAGCTATCGATGACCGCGCCGGGTCCCAGCAACTCGCGCACCTTGGCGACATTGTAGCCGATGCCGGTCGTGCCCCACATGTAGTTGACGGCGTATTGGTTGCCCGGATCGTAGGTCGCAAGCCGACGTGCGATCTCATCCCACGCATTTGCGAGATTTGGCAGCTTCGTCTTGTCCAATTTCTGGAAAATGCCCGCCTGAATCTGGCGCGCCAGGAAGTAGCCGGTCGGGACCACCACATCGTAACCGGTGCGTCCCGCGAGCAGCTTGGTTTCCAGCATGTCGTTGGTGTCGAACGTGTCGTACTTCACCGCGATCCCGGTCTCCTTGGTGAAGTCCTCGAGCACCGCCGGGTCGATGTAGTCCGACCAATTGTAGACATTGACCACGCGCTCGGTCTGGGCGCCCGCCGGGCACCACACGACCACGGTCAGAATCGCGACCGCTATCAAGCGCATTGCGCCTCTCAGATAGTTTGCCGCACGGTGTGACATGTGCGCATCACGATGGTTTCGGCGCCTCCATGCTAGCTGGAGGCTCAACCGGCGCAATGGCATTTTAGCTGAATAATCAACAGCTTCATTACATGTCCCAGATATCGTTGAGAGAACCCCGAACGGATGGAACTGCACGCGGGCCATGGAACTCGGGTGGTCTAGCGCGCTGAGGCGAAGGAAGCCGTGCACCCGCAGGAACCTCCACGAATTTGCTGCGTTGCTGCCTCATTCGCGACAGGGAGCGGTTTTAGTCAGCCGGCCTTGAGCGACATGAGTGCGGGGCAGAATCAGTCACATGGAGAAGACGATGCAGACGGGCACGATGCGTCATGGGTTGCTCGCGTTGTTCGCGATTGCCGGCGTGATGACGGTGAGCGGGGCGGCCTCCGCGGCGGATATCGCGCGGGCGCCGATCTACAAGGCGCCGCCTGCGGGCGTGTTGCAGACGCAATATGACTGGACCGGCTTCTATGTCGGCGGTCACGTCGGCTACGGTTGGGCGGAGAAGGATTGGCGAGACAGCGTCGGCCTGTTCGATGTCTCGCACCAGGCCAACGGCTTCCTCGGCGGCGCGCAGGCCGGCTTCAACTACCAGATCGGAATGTTCGTCCTCGGTGTCGAAGGCGACTGGTCGTGGAGCAACATGAGCGGCAGCAGCAACGTTCTTGGTGCGACGTTCAACACCGACGTCAACTGGACCGCGACGCTCGCCGGACGCGCCGGCCTCGCGTTCGACCGTTGGCTGGTCTACGGCAAGGGCGGCGTCGCCTGGGCAAACGACCACTACAGCACCAATTTCTATCCGCTCAGCACCGACATCACCGATACGCGCATGGGCTGGGTCGTCGGCGCGGGCGTCGAATATGCCTTCGCGCCGCAATGGACCGCCAAGATCGAATATAACTACATGGACTTCGGAACCGAGCGGGTGTCGTTCGCACCCGGCTTCGCGACCGACATCGACCAGAAGGTCCAAACGGTCAAGTTCGGCATCAATTACAAGTTCGGCGCGGGCCCGCTCGTCGCCCGCTACTGAGCGTCCTCACTGTTTGATTGAGATGATGACCCCGGGGTGTCCGCACCCCGGGGTTTTTCGTGTTTGAAGCACCAACCGCTGTCCCCTTTTCGGGACGATGCACTAGACTACCGCGAACAGGAGGGGGCGCGAGTGAATCCAGTATTGGCCATCATTGCGGCGGTCGCGGCGCTCGCCGGCCTCGGCCTTCTCTGGTGGCGGCGCTCGGTCGGGCGCGAGATCGCCGTCATGGCGGAAACGCCGACGACCCCGGCAGGGGGCGTCGCAAAGCTTGCGCCCGGCACGCTCACCGAGGTCAAAGGCACGCTGCGCGTGCGCGAGCCGCTGACGGGGGAATTCTCGAACAAGCCGTGCGCCTATTTCAAAGCCGAGATCGAGCGCGAGGAGACCTATTGGGAGCGCGACTCGCAAGGGCGTAGCCAGCGCAGGACGCGCACCAGCATCGTCTATACCAACATGAAATACGGCGCGTGCCTGATCCAGGATGAGAGCGGGCGCGTCGGGATCGATTTTGACGGCGCGACCGTCGAGGCGACCGAGGTTGTCAACGAGCCGACCACGGCGCCGGGTGCCGGTAACGCCAGCGGCGTCATCGGGGGAATCCTGTCGGCGCTGTCCAGCACGAATTCGACCTATCGGCGCAAGGAAAGCATCCTGGCACCCGATATTCCGGTCTTTGTGCTCGGCGAGGTGCAGCAGGCCGGGCTGATCGGCAAGCCGGCACAGGGCTCGAAGAACAAGCTCTTCGTCATCAGCCACAAGTCCGCCGAAGAGCGCACCAAGGCGCTGACCTCGACAACGCGCTGGCTGCTTACCTTCGCGATCCTCGCACTCGCGATCGCGGCGGGAATGCTGGTGTGGTCAGTCGCGGAGGGGCAGAAGAAGGCGGCGGTGTTTGCGCCAACGATCACGCAGCTTGCGTAGGGCGCAATAGCGTCAGCGTATTGCGCCAAGCACCCACAGAAAGACGGCGGAATACGCCTCGCTATTCCGCTCTGCGGGGATCGCGTCACGCCGCCCGCTTGAGCGCACCCGCGAGGCGCTCCAGCGCGGCGTCGAGCGTCGCATCCCGCTTGGCGAAGCAGAAGCGCACGACCGAGCGGATCGGATCGTCGGCATAGAACGCCGAAACCGGGATCGCGGCGACCTTGTGCTCCAGGACAAGCCGCTTGCAGAAGCTCTCGTCGTCCTCATTGAGGCCGAGCGAGGCGAGATCGACATTGACGAAATAGGTCGCCTCCGCGTCGATCACCGGGAAGCCGAGCGAACGCAGGCCTGAGGTGAACCGATCGCGGCTGCGCTGCAGGTCCGCGCGCATCCCCTCGAAGTAGTCGTCCGCCTTGCCGAGCCCATAGGCCACCGCGGCCTGCAGGTTGGGCGGCGTCGTGAAGGTGATGAACTGGTGCGCCTTGGCGAGCACGCGCAGAATCGAGGGTGCCGCACAAACGAACCCGACCTTCCAGCCGGTCAGCGAGAATATCTTTCCCGCCGAGCCGATCTTGACGCAGCGCTCGCGCATGCCTGGCAATGCGATCAGCGGCACGTGGCGGCGGCGATCGAACATCACGTGCTCCCAGACCTCGTCGCACACTGCGATGGCGTCGAATTTCTCGCAGTAGCGTGCAAGCAGTTCGAGATCCTGGCGCAGGAACACGGTCGCCGAGGGATTGAGCGGATTGTTGAGCAGCACGACCTTGGTTTTCGGCGTGAAGGCGCGCGCAAGCTGCTCTTCGTTGAAGCGCCAGTGCGGCGGCTCCAGCCGTACGAAGCGCGGCACGCCGCCGGCGCGCTGCACCAGCGGCAGATAGGCGTCATACATCGGCTGGAACATCACCACTTCGTCGCCGGGCTCGATCAGCGCCATCAGCGCGCCGGCGATCGCCTCGGTCGCGCCCGATGTGATCATGATCTCAGCGTCGGGATCGAGGTCGAGGTTCTGCCAATGCTTGTAGTGCGTCGACACCGCCTGGCGCAGCTCGGGCAGGCCCATCATCGGGGGGTACTGGTTCCAGCCGTTGATGACGGCGTCGGCTGCCTTTTGTCGCACGTCTTCCGGGCCCGGATCGTCGGGGAACCCCTGCCCCAGATTGACGGCGTCCTGCTCGCGCGCGAGCCGCGACATCACCTCGAACACGGAAACGGGAAGATTGGCGAAAACGGGGTTCATGGATTTCTCATTCGTCATGGCCGGGCTTGGCCCGGCCATCCACGTCTTAGACCGGCAAGCAAGTCGTGGATGCCCGGCACAAGGCCGGGCATGACGAAGGTTATGTCTCGGTCGGAAGACCTGCTTCCTTCCAGGCCTTGATGCCGCCGGCGAGGTGGGCGTTGTAGGGAAGCCCAGCGCTCTGCGCCGCGAGCGAGGCGGTCACCGAGCGGTTGCCCGAACGGCACGCGAACACGACGCGCTTGCCGGCCGGGTCGGGCAGCGCCTGCGGATCGAATTCCGACATCGGCATATAGACCGCATCCGGATAGCGCTCGACGTCGGTCTCGCTCGGCTCGCGCACGTCGACGAGCAGCATGGTCCCTTCAGTAATGCCTTTCGCGACCTCTTCGGGGTACAGATCCTGCACGCTGTCGCGGTTGAGCGAACCGGCCATGGCGTATCTCCTCAAGCCGAGCAATGTCAGACATCGCCGGACGGCCGCCGAAAAAAGAGCCTTGAGCGTCGGCATGAGGTTCAATATCGCCGCAGCGGCAACTTCGCAACCGGGACCCGCCGCCTCATCACACCGTCACCTGCGTGCCGATTTCCACCACCCGACCCGTGGGGATCTGGAAATAGTCGGTGGCGTCGTTTGCACTCTGCGCCAGCCGTATGAACAGCCGGTCCTGCCAGCGCGGCATGCCGGACTTCGCGGCCGGCCGCAGCGAGCGGCGCGAGAGGAAGAACGAGGTCGACATGATGTCGAACTGCCAGCCGAGCTTGCGCGCAATCGCGAGCGCCTTTGGCACGTTCGGCGTTTCCATGTAGCCGAAATGCAGCGTGACGCAGGAGAAATTCTCGCCGATCTGCTCGATCTGGACCCGCTCGTCGGGCGCGACCTTCGGCGTGTCCGCGGTCTCGACTGTCAGGATGACGTTCTTCTCATGCAGCACCTTGTAGTGCTTGAGGCTGTGCATCAGCGCGGTCGGGGCGCTCGTCGGGTCGCTGGTCAGGAACACCGCAGTGCCCGGAACATGCACCGGCGGCCGTTTCTCCAGCATGGCGACCAGTCCGCGCAGCGAGGTCTCCTGCTTGCGCGTCTTGTCGAACAGGAGCCGGCTTCCGCGCCGCCACGTGTACATGATCATCATCACAAGACCGCCGAGCGCGAGCGGCATCCAGCCGCCCTCGAACACCTTGAGCATGTTGGCGCCGAGGAAGCTCAGGTCGATCACGAGAAACGGCGCGATCAGCGCCGCTGCGGCCCATGGCGACCATTTCCAGTTCTTCCAGATCACCAGGAACGCCATCATGGCGGTGACCACCATCGTGCCGGTCACGGCGATGCCGTAGGCCGACGCGAGCGCGCTCGATGACCGGAACAGCGCGACCAGCAAAAGCACGCCGATCAGCAGCAACGTATTGACGCGCGGCATGAAGATCTGGCCGACCTGCGTTTCCGAGGTGTGGCGGATTTCCATGCGCGGCAGCAGGCCCAACTGGATCGCTTGCCGCGTCAGCGAATAGGCGCCGGTGATGACGGCCTGGCTCGCGATCACGGTTGCGGCGGTCGCCAGCACCACGACCGGCAGCAGCGCCCAGTCTGGATAGAGCAGGAAGAACGGGTTCTCGATCGCCTTCGGATTATTGAGCACCAGGGCGCCCTGCCCGAGATAGTTCAGCACGAGCGAAGGCAGCACCAGAAAGAGCCACGCACCCTGGATCGGGCGCCGGCCGAAATGCCCGAGATCGGCGTACAGCGCTTCCGCGCCGGTCACGGCGAGGAAGACCGCGCCGAGCGTCACCAGGCCGATGACGCCATGCGTCGCCAGGAAGCTGATCGCGTGCCAGGGGTTGAGCGCCAACAGGATCGAGGGCATGGCGGCGATCTGGTAGAGCGCCGCGATCGCAATCGCGACGAACCAGACCAGCATGACGGGACCGAAGAAAGCCGCGACCTGCGCGGTGCCGCGCGACTGAACCGCAAACAGCGCGACCAGGATCACGACCGTCAGCGGCACCACGTAAGGCTCGAACGCCGGTGTCACGATCTTGAGACCCTCGACCGCGGAGAGCACCGAGAGGGCCGGCGTGATGACGGCGTCTCCATAGAACAGCGCGCCGCTGATCGTGCCGAGCAGGAACAGGATCGGCGTGCTCTTGCCGAGCGCGCGCTGCGCGAGCGCCATTAAGGTGAGCGTCCCGCCCTCGCCGTTATTGTCGGCGCGCAGCAGGATCAGCACGTATTTGAGCGTGACGATGATGATCAGCGCCCAGAAAATCAGCGAGAGAACGCCGAACACGGCCGCGCGGGTGACTTCGCCGCCGGCGGTCGCCGCAACGATCGCTTCGCGAAAGGCATAGAGCGGGCTGGTGCCGATGTCGCCGTAGACGACGCCGATGCTGCCGACCGTGAGAGCCCAGAAACTGGTCGCCGGATGAGCTTCCCCGTCGCCGCGAAGAGGCACCCCGCCGCCATTGGGGGCGGCAGCGCTGAGCATCATCATACGGTCACCTGGGTGCCGACCTCGACCACCCGGCCGGTCGGTATCTGGAAGAAGTCGGTCGCGTCGTTTGCCGAGCGCGCGAGCCCGATGAAGAGCCGGTCCTGCCAGGCCGGCATGCCGGAATGGGCCGCAGGCTTGAGCGAGCGGCGCGACAGGAAGAACGACGTCGACATGATGTCGAAATGCAGGCCCTGCTTGCGCGCGACCGCGAGGGCCTTGGGCACGTTGGGCGATTCCATGAATCCGAACTTCAATTCGACGCGCGTGAAGTGTTCGGACAGAGGCTCGATGCGTATGCGGTCGTCGTCCACCACGCGCGGCGTATCGGCAGTGACGATGCGCAGGACCACGTTGTGCTCATGCAGCACCTTGTTGTGCTTGAGATTATGCAGGAGCGAGGCCGGCGCGAAGTCGGGGTCGCTGGTCAGGAACACAGCCGTGCCGGCCACGACATGCGGCGGCCTTTTCTCCAGGCTGCGGATCAGGGAGTCGAGCGGCACCTCGATCCGCCGCGTCTTCTGGATGAGGATGCGGCTGCCGCGCTGCCAGGTCAGGATGGTCAGGACCATGCTGCTGCCGAACAGCAGCGGCAACCATGCGCCCTCGAGCAGCTTGAGCAAATTGGCCGAGAGGAACGTGGCGTCGATGAGAACGAGCGGCACCATCAAGAGCGCCGCCTTCCACCACTCCCACTTCCACAGCTTCCAGATCACGACGAAGCCGAGCAACCCGTCCACCACCATGGTCGTGGTCACCGCGACGCCATACGCATGGGCGAGCTTGCCCGAAGTCTGGAACATGAGGACGAGCATGATGACGCCGGCGAGCAGCGCGGTGTTCACGCGCGGAATGTAGATCTGGCCGAAATGCGCCGCCGAGGTGTGCAGGATGGCCAGGCGCGGCAAGAGGCCGAGCTGGATCGCCTGATAGGTGAGCGAATAGGCGCCGGTGATGACCGCCTGGCTCGCGATCACGGTTGCGGCGGTCGCCAGCACGACCATCGGCAACAGAATTGCCTCCGGCACCATCCGGTAGAACGGATTGGCGATCGCCTCGGGATCGTGCAGCACGAGCGCGCCCTGTCCAAGGTAGTTGAGCACGAGCGCCGGCAGCACCAAGGCGAACCAGGCCGCCTGGATCGGGCGGCGGCCAAAATGCCCAAGGTCCGCGTAGAGCGCCTCGCCGCCGGTCACCGCCAGGAACACCGCGCCGAGCGTCGCAAGGCCGATATGGCCGTGCTCGGCGACGAAGGTGACCGCGTAATACGGATTGATCGCCCAGAAAATCCGTGGGTCGTCGGTGATGTGCAGGACCCCGATCGCCGCGATCGCGCAGAACCACACCACCATCACGGGTCCGAAGAACGCCGCGACCCGCGCCGTGCCGCGCCGCTGCACCGCGAACAGCGCGATCAGCACCACGATGGTGAGCGGCACCACATAGTGTTCGAGCGCGGGCGTCGCGAGCTTCAGCCCCTCGACCGCAGACAGCACCGAGATCGCCGGCGTGATGACCGAGTCGCCGAGAAACATCGCCGCTCCGACGATCCCGAGCATCAGGACGATCGGCGTCCGCCGCCCGATCGCGCGGAACGCAAGCGCGGTGAGCGACAGCGTCCCGCCCTCGCCGTTGTTGTCGGCGCGCAGCAGGATCAGCACGTATTTGATCGTGACGACGATGATCAGCGCCCACAGGATCATCGAGAGAACGCCGAGCACGATTTCGCGCGTGATCGGGCCGGGGGCACTGGCCGCGATCGCGGCCTCGCGGAAGGCATAGAGTGGGCTCGTGCCGATGTCGCCGTAGACGACCCCGACGCTGCCCAAAGTCAGCGCAGCGAACGTTCCGGTAAGATGGGCATCGGTCTTGTCGGCCGTGGATGTCTCGGCCGTCTCGCGGATCGCTTCGCTCATGGGACCGAAGGCGGGGATTTGCCGCTCTGCAAGAGGGGCGCCCTTATAACACCCCGCCACAGGCGCGCATATGGGGGCGCACCGATAGTTCGGCGACGGGGACGGTTCCCTCGACAGTCGCGACGCCGCGGCTGGCGCCGGCCGCTTACTGTCGTCTTAAGGCTTGAAGCCCGGCGGCAAAGGCGGCTCTTCCCGCATCAGCGTGATGGTGACGCGCCGGTTGGCGGCGATCTGCGGGTCGTCCGGGAAGAGCGGCTGGCTGTCGGCCTTGCCGGCGACCTGGAACATGTGCGCGCTCGGCACGCCCTCGTCCTCTAGGATCGAGCGCACCGCGTTGGCGCGATCGGCGGAGAGTTCCCAGGGTCCGTAGCCCGGGCGCGGCGGCAGCCGGCTCGCCGCCGTATGGCCGGTGATGGAGAGGCGGTTCGGCATCGCCTTCAAGGGACCTGCAAGCTTCTGGATCAGCCGCCGCGTGCGCTCATAGGGCTCCTTGGCGCCCTCAGGGAACATCGAACGGCCGTCCTGATCGACGATCTCGATGTTGAGGCCGGCTTTGCTCTCCTCGATCATGACGTGCTTGGAGAGCTCGGAGATTTCCGGCAGCGCTTGGAGCGCCTGGCGCAGCGAGGCCGCCGCGAGCGCGAAGGCGCGGTCGTCCTGCTGGCGGATACCCTCGCGACGGCGATCCTCGGAGTCAGGGGTCGGCGTGTTGGAGGCGTCCTCCGGACGGATGTGATCGGCGTTCTTCAGTTTCGGGCGGGTTGGCAGGCCGTCCGATTCCACGATCCCGGAAAACCGTATCTGCTGGACGCCGAAGGCCTCGCGCATCGAGCCGGCGACGATCTGGAGCTTCTGCTGATCCTGGGTCGAGAACGCGACCAGCATGACGAAGAAGCTCATCATCAGGCCCATAAGATCCGCGAAGGTCACGAACCAGCCGTGACCGCCCGCGTGGCCCCCTCGCTTCTTTGCCATGTCGATGCGCCTTCAGGGTGCCGCGCCGTTACGCCGGAGCGAGTTCCGCCTCGTCATGGCGGTGCTTTTCCGGCAGGTAGGCGAGCAGCATTTCGCGCACCAGCGTCGGGCTCTTGGCGTCGCGGATCATCAAGATGCCGTCGATGATCAGCGTGCGATTGACCTCTTCGTCGACCAATTTGCCGTGCAGCTTGTCGGCGATCGGCAGGCAAAAGATGTTGGCCACCAACGCACCATAGAGCGTCGCCAGAAGCGCGGTCGCCATGAACGGACCGAGCTTCGAGGGATCGGTCATGTTGGCGAACATCTGCACCATGCCGATCAGCGTGCCGATCATGCCGAAGGCCGGCGCGCAGTCGCCGATGGCGCGATAGATTTTCTGGCCCTCGTCGAGATGGGTGAGGAAGTTGTCGCGGTCGCGCTCGAGATTGTCGCGGATGAAATCGGTGTCGTAGCCGTCTGCGACGAAGCGGATGCCCTTTGCGAGGAAGGGGTCTTCGATCTCGACCTTTTCGAGCCCGACCGGCCCTGATTTGCGCGCGATCTCGGCAAGCCCGGCGATCTCGTCAACGAGGCCCCGGGTGGTCGTGGCGCGCATCGTGAAGGCGAATTTGATGCCGAGCGGGAGCCCGTGCAGCATGGCGGCGATCGGGAAGCGGATCAGCGTGGCGGCGATCGATCCACCGAAAATGATGATGATCGCGTGCTCGCTGACAAACATGTGCAGGTCGCCGCCCATCAAAACCATGATGAGAATGACGGCAACGCCCGCGGCAAGCCCGATCGCGGTTGAGATATCCATCGACGTCCCCACACAGCACACGCCGCCCGCGCAACTACCTACGCGGAAGCCACAGCGACCGTAACGCCTTGGATATTAAGGGCGCGTAAAGCATGAGGGCCGCGGTCAGGCGCCGATCATCTCGCGGACACGCGCGGCGAACACGTCGACCGCGAACGGCTTGGTCACCATCTCCATCCCGGGCGCGAGAAACCCGTTGGTGAGCGCGGCGCTCTCCGCATAGCCGGTGATGAACAGCACCTTGAGATCGGGCCGGTGCTCGCGCGCGGCTTCGGCGACCTGGCGGCCGTTCATGCCGGGAAGCCCGACATCGCTGACCAGAAGGTCGATGCGCTGGTCCGAATGCAGGACCTTCAGGCCCGACGGCCCGTCCACCGCCTCGAGCGTGTGGTAGCCGAGATCGTGCAGCACCGTGACGACGAGATCGCGCACCGCGGGCTCGTCTTCGATCACCAGGACGGTCTCGCCATCCTGTGCCGTATAGGCGGCGTCGGCCGCCGCCGGACCGGCCGTCTCGTGCAGGGCGCCGCGGTAGCGCGGCAGATAGAGCTTCACCGTCGTGCCGGTCCCGACTTCCGAACGGATGCGCACATAGCCTTCGGATTGACGGACGAAGCCGTACACCATCGAAAGCCCGAGGCCGGTGCCCTGCCCGATCGGCTTGGTCGTGAAGAACGGATCGAACGCACGCGCGACGACGCCGGGCAGCATGCCGACACCGGTGTCGCTGACGCTGAGGCAGACATATTCGCCCGGCACCATGTCGCGCAGCTCCGACGCGTCGGTCGGCTCGAGATCGACATTCGCGGTCTCGACCGTAAGCGCGCCGCCGTCCGGCATCGCGTCACGCGAATTGATCACCAGGTTGAGCAGCGCGCTCTCGAGCTGATGCAGATCGCAGAAGGTCAGCCACAGGCCGGACGCCGCCGCGACGTTTAACTGCACGGATTCGCCGATCGTACGGCGCAGCAGTTCCTCCATGGAGTTTACAAGCTGGTTGACCTCGATGGGCTTCGGGTCGAGCGGCTGGCGGCGCGCGAAGGCGAGCAGCCGATGGGTCAGCGCGGCCGCGCGATTGGCCGACGTCATCGCCAAGGTCGCGTAGCGCTCGACGTCAGCGAAGCGCTCCTGCGCGATGCGCTTCTTCATCAGGTCGAGCGCACCGATGACGCCGGTGAGCAGGTTGTTGAAGTCGTGCGCGATGCCGCCCGTGAGCTGACCGACGGCCTCCATCTTCTGCATCTGGCGAAGCTGGTCCTCGGTCCGGCGCAGCGCTTCGGCCGCCTCTTTCTCGGCGGTGACGTCGCGCCCGAGCGCATAGATGAGGCCCTTCTCGGCGGTCGAGGACCAGGCGAGCCAGCGGTACGAGCCATCCTTGTGGCGATAGCGATTCTGGAAGCGGACCGTCGGGCCGCCCTGGATCAGTTGTGCCCGGAACACGTTGGTCGGTTCGACGTCGTCGGGATGCCAGAGGGCCGCAATCGGCGTGCTCAACAGTTCGGCTTCGCTCCAGCCGAGGATCGCGCTCGCGGCCGGGTTGACGGCGACCCAGCGGCCTTCGAAATTCGCAACGCCGATCAAGTCATCCGACACACGCCATAGCCGGTCGCGCTCCTGGGTGCGCTCGGCGACCTGCTGCTCCAGCGTTTCGTTGAGCTTGCGCAGGGCTTCCTCGGCGCTCTTGCGCGCCGTGATGTCGATATGCGCGCCGACCAGGCGCAGCGGACGACCCTCGTCGTCACGCTCGATCTCGGCCTTCACCAGGATCCAGCGGAGCTCGCCGTCGCTCGGGCGAATGATGCGATATTCCGAGACATAATCGCGCGCGCCCCCGCGCACGGCATCGATGAATTGGCGCTCGGTGTGCTCGCGATCGTCCGGATGGAGGCGGCGGACCCAATCCTCATGGGTTTCGCGCACCGCGTCCGGCGGAAGGCCATGGATGCGCAGATATTCGGGCGAGCGCCGGTTGCGGAAGCCCTCGCGCAGGTCGACTTCGACGCCGCCGACCTGGCCGATCTGCTGCACGCGCGCCAATTCGGCCTCGCGGTCGCGTAGCGCGCGCTCCGCCGCGACCCGGTTCGTGGTCTCCACCGCGGTAATCAGCACGCCGCCGATCCCGCTCGGCGCGGTCTCGTCCCGCACCGGGCTGTAGCTCACCGTGAAATACGCATCCTCGAACCCCTCGCCGTGACGGCGGATGCGCAGCAGCAGGTCCTCGAAGAATACTGCCTCGCTCTCGCCGGCGAGGAGCGCCTGATGCAGCGGGCCCAATCGCGGCTGCACCTCGGGCCAGGCGTCCCGGAAGGCGAGCCCCAGGGCTGACGGGTGCTTATCCCCGAGGATCGGCCGGTAGCCGTCATTGTAGATGAGGACGAAGTCCGGCCCCCAGCGCACCGCCATCGGAAACCGCGACGCCATCATGGCGTCGACGATGATCCGCAGGCTCGGCGACCAGCCCGCGCGAGCGCCGAGCGGCGTCGCCGACCAGTCCTTCGCGTGCACTAGCGCGGCCAATTCGCCCGGTTTGGCAGTCGCCGCCGAGAGCGGATCATCATTCGTACTGAGCGGCATGCAATTCCGGCAAGCTATTGGAGGGTCGGGAGAATAAGCCACAGATCAGGTCGGCCCAACCCCGCGCAACGCGCAGCGCCGCGAAAGGTTCCAGAAGACCTGGCCGCAAACCCGGCTGTCCGCTGCGCCGCTTTCCCGCGTCTTCCGGCTGGGCTATCACGAGCGGCACGGAAACAATCCGGCGGCCTCGATGCACGCCGCTGAGGACCGCCGGACGGCGGGCGGGAGGATTTCATGCGCGACATCGGCCATTTTGTCGGCGGCAAAGAGGTCAAAGGCACGTCGGACCGCACCGGCGACGTGTTCAACCCCAACACCGGCGAAGTGCAGGCCAAGGTCGCGCTCGCCTCGAAGGCCGAGGTCGAGAAGGTAGTCGCGAACGCGCAGGCCGCGCAGCCCGCCTGGGCCGCCACCAACCCGCAGCGGCGGGCGCGCGTGATGTTCAAGTTCCTGGAGCTGATTCAGCAGGAATATGATGATCTTGCCCGCCTTCTGTCATCCGAGCATGGAAAAACCTTCGTCGACTCCAAGGGCGACATTCAGCGCGGTCTGGAAGTGGTGGAGTTCGCCTGCGGCATCCCGCATTTGCTCAAGGGCGAGTACACCGAAGCGGCCGGTCCCGGCATCGACCTTTATTCCATGCGCCAGCCGCTCGGCGTCGTGGCGGGCATCACGCCGTTCAACTTCCCCGCCATGATCCCGCTCTGGAAGGCCGCGCCCGCGATCGCCTGCGGCAACGCCTTCATCCTGAAGCCCTCCGAGCGCGACCCCTCGGTGCCGATGCGCATCGCCGAGCTGTTCATCAAGGCCGGGCTGCCGGAGGGCATCTTGAACGTCGTGAACGGCGACAAGGAAGCCGTCGATGCGCTGCTCACCGACGCGCGCGTGAAGGCGATCGGCTTCGTCGGCTCCTCCGACATCGCGCAATACATCTATTCGACCGGAACGGCACACGGAAAGCGCGTGCAGTGCTTCGGCGGCGCCAAGAACCACATGATCGTGATGCCNNGGCGAGCGCTGCATGGCGATCTCGGTCGCGGTGCCGGTCGGCAAGAAGACCGCAGACACGCTGATCGAGAAGCTGATCCCGCGCGTCGAAAGCCTCAAAGTCGGGCCTTCGACCGACACCCAGGCCGACTACGGCCCGATGGTGACGAAGGCGCATATGCAGAAAGTGCGCAATTACGTCGACATCGGCGTCAAGGAAGGCGCCAAGCTGCTGGTCGACGGCCGCGGCTTCAAGCTGCAGGGCTACGAGAACGGCAACTTCATGGGCGGCTGCCTGTTCGACGAGGTCACGCCGGACATGAAGATCTACAAGGAGGAGATCTTCGGCCCCGTACTCTCGGTCGTGCGCGCCAAGGATTACGACGAGGCGGTGCGGCTGCCTTCCGAACACGAATACGGCAACGGCGTTTCGATCTTCACCCGCGACGGCGACACCGCGCGCGATTTCACCAGCCGCGTCGAGGTCGGCATGGTGGGCGTGAACTTCGCGATCCCCGTGCCGCTCGCCTATCACACCTTCGGCGGCTGGAAGCGCTCGGGTTTCGGCGACTTGAACCAGCACGGCCCGGACGCGATCCGCTTCTACACCAAGACCAAGACTGTGACGGCGCGCTGGCCCTCCGGCACCAAGGAAGGCGCGGAGTTCGTCATCCCGACGATGAAGTAACGCGAAGCGTCATCCCGGAAGCCGCGCAGCGGCTATCCGGGATCCATGACGCCGCGATGTTCGCTGTACGATGGATCCCGGCTCTCGCTGTGCTCGGCCGGGATGACAGCTACGGAGTCGGCGGCGCTACCCGATACAGGTCCGCGGGTCGCCGCTGCCGGTGCGTCCGCATTGGCAGCGCGGCGGGCGGTCGAGCGCCGACACCGTCAACGTGGTGATGCGGTTCTTCTTCACCACGAACTGACAGAGCGTGATCTTGCCGCCGTCGCCGTCGAGTTGCAGCTTGGCGGCCCCGACCGGCTGGCGCAGCACGGTGGTGCCGCTCTTCAAGGCTTCGATCTTGTCGGCGTCGATGTAGAGCGCCGGCGCGCGCGCGTTTGAGGGCACCGTCTTGATCTCGACATAGCCGGAGCCGCCCTCGCGCGTGCAGGCGGCGAGCGCGAGGATCGCGAGCGCGGCCGCGGCGCCCCGTCCTGCGCGCACCTCAGGCGCCCGGCGGCTTGATGCCGCCGAGCAGCTTCTGCAGCTTGATCGAGGCATCGCGAATGCCGTCGCTGAGCTGGTGGATGACCTGCAGAGCTTTCTCGTGCTCGCGGATCTGCATCAACTCGTCGATATAGTCCTCGTTGGTCTGCAGCGTGCGCAGCAGTTCCGAGAAGTCCTTGCGCGCGCCATCGAGCTCGCGGATCGCGGTCTCGGTCGAGCCGCGCAGCTCGCGCCACTTGTCGACCAGGAACTGCCGCTCATCCGGCTTGAACCGCGTGTCCTGCTGCAGGCTCTTGAGCTTCTCGTCCGCGCGCGCGAGCGCCAGCGCACCGAGCCGCGAGACATCGCCATTGTCCGCGACGGCGCCGAGCAGCTTGCCGACATGCTCGCGCAGCTCCTCGATGCTCTTGCGCCCCTCCTCGGGGTTCTTGATGCGGTCGATCGCCTGCGTGCTATCGTCGATCTGCTTGCCGACGTCGGCGAAGCTCTTCTTCAATTCGCGGAGCTGCTTGGAGAATTCGTCGTCCGCAGTCGTGACTTCGGGGCTTCCCGGGGCCGGGGCTTGGGACTGCGCATGAACGGGGCCGGATAGTGCGAACACCAACAGCAAGGCCGGCGCAAGCGCGACGCTGGTTCGGCAGTCACTGGCGAATTTGGGCATGGTCACACCCCGCTATTTTGCAACTTCTTGATCGATTTACTGTTTGTTAACCTTGTCGGAAGTACGGCGCGAGGACCAACCGGCGGCCGATGGGATGACGATGGCGCGATCCAACAGGCCGGCCCGTCGCATGGTACTGGCGCTTGCCAGCGTGGCGTTCACAGTTGCCGGCTGTGCCAGCGACCGCACCTCGACCGGCGCGACGGTCACTCCACCTGGCCCCTCGCTTTCCGCCGCGCCGGAGGCCATGGCCGGCCGCTGGCAGCTCGCCGCGATCGGCTCCAGCGCGTGCACCATGACCTTCAGTGGGGGACCAGGCGCCGCGGACGGAACGATCGCGCCGGAAGGCGGCTGCCCGGGCAACTTCTTTACCAGCCGCAAATGGACCTTCGAGCAGGGCCAGCTCCTGATCCGCGATCACACCGGGGCGCCGCTCGGCGAGCTTGCCCCGGTTGCCGCCGGCCGCTTCGACGGCAAGGCGACCAACGGGATCGTGGTGACGCTCACGCGGTGAAGCGGGGCTTTCGCCCGATCCGCCGATGCTGTTTGCTACGGCGCTTCAATGGGGAGCGACCATGCCCGAATACGAGCTCTATTGCTTTGCCCAATCCGGCAACGCCTATCGGGCGGCGCTGATGCTCAACCTGATCGGCGCCGACTGGAAGCCGGTGTGGGTCGATTTCTTCAAGGGCGGGCAGACGCGCACGCCGACATACCGCTCGGACATCAATGAGATGGGCGAGGCACCGGTGCTCGTGCAAGGAGACAAGAAGCTCAGCCAGTCGGGCGTGATCCTGAGCTATCTGGCGAAGCGCTCGGGCAAATATTTGCCGCAGGGCGAGGACGAGGAGCTCGAAGCGCTGCGCTGGATCATCTTCGACAACCAGAAAGTCAACGGCTTCCTCGGGCCGTTCCGTTTCCTGAAGAACTGGGCGAAGCCGGCGGGCGACCCGGCGGTGCTCGCGTTCCTGAAGGGCCGCATCGACGGCAGTCTCGGCATCGTCAACAAGCGGCTTGAGGGCAAGCCGTTCCTGCTCGGCGAGCGGCTGACGATCGCGGACGTGTCGCTCGCGGGCTATCTCTACTATCCGGCCGAGGAGTTCGGCTTCGACATCGGCAAGGATCACCCGGCCATCGCCGCCTGGCGCGAGCGGATGACGGCGCTGCCGGGCTGGGGACATCCGTATGATTTGATGCCCGGTCATCCTATGGCGACGTGATTATGCCGCGGTCAGCCCGCCATCGATGACGAATTCCGCGCCGGTGACGAACGCCGACTCATCCGACAGGAGATAGACGCACAGGTCGGCGACTTCGGCCGGCCTGCCGAAGCGCTGCAGCGGGATCTGGCGCTCCATGCGCGCCTTCGTCTCTGCCGGATTTCCGACCTCGGCGAACAACGCGTCCGTCATCGGCCCCTCGATGAAGGTCGGATGCACCGAGTTGCAGCGCACCTGCGGTTTCTGCCGCGCGCCGTGGAGCGCGACCGACTTGGTGAGCAGCCGCACGCCGCCCTTCGAGGCGTTGTAGGCCGCAAGATTGTGCCCGCCGACCAGTCCGGACACCGACGAGATGTTCACGATCGATCCGCCGTTGCGCTTGATCAACCCCATCCCGTGCTTGCAGCCGAGGAACGTGCCGTCGAGGTTGATCGCCATCACCTTGCGCCACAGTGCGTAGTCGGTGCCTTCGACGGTGCCGAGCGGCGCGATGCCGGCCGCGTTGATCAGGCCGTCGAGCCGGCCGTCCTTGCCGATATCGCCAATGACGTGCTGCCAGTCGGCCTCGGAGGTCACGTCGAGCGCGTGATCGATGCCTGGGCGCCCGGCCAGATCGGTCGCGATCGCGCGGCCGCCTTCGCGCACGACCGCCTTGGCGATCGCGGAGCCGATGCTGCCCGCGCCGCCGGTAATGAGAATGACCTTGTCGCGCAACCGATTCATGAGTCTCTCCCCGTCAAATCTCGCCGAAGTCGCCATGGCGGCCCTTGCCGGCGGCAAAGCGCGCGGCGCCGGCCGCGCCCTCGCGCTCGACCATGCCGGATGAGCAGGCCCATTCGGCGCGCAAGCCCTCCGTCTCGGACAAGCCCTCCTGCAGCCACACCGAGCGACGGTCGGCGCGCATGCAGGCTTGCGGAAAGCGCGCGATCTCGCGCGCGAGTTCTTCCGCCGCCGCGCGGCTCTTCCCATGCGGCACGAGGCGCTCGGCAAGCCCGATGCGCAGACACTCCTGCGCCTCCACCTTGCGTCCGGTGAGAATGATGTCGAGCGCCCTGCCCCGCCCGACGATGCGCGGCAGGCGCACGGTGCCGCCGTCGATCAGCGGCACGCCCCAGCGCCGGCAGTAGACGCCCATGTAGGCGCTCTCCTCCATCACGCGGATGTCGCACCAGAGCGCCAGCTCCATGCCGCCCGCGACCGCTGGTCCGGCGATGGCGGCGATCACGGGTTTCGAAAGCTGCAATCGAGTCGGGCCCATCGGCCCGCGCGGGACCGGTCCGTCTTCGGGAAAGTCCAGCGACGCCATCGGATTCTTCTCACCCAACTGTGACGCGGCATATTTCAAGTCGAAGCCCGCACAGAATGCGCCGCCCGCGCCCCACAGCACACCGACCGACTGCGCGGGATCAGAGTCGAAGGCGAGCAAGGCTTGCGTCAACGTCTCCGCGCTCGCCGGGTCCATGGCGTTGCGCGCCTGCGATCGATCGCGATTGAATGTCGTGACCGGCCCATCGCGCTCGATCGTCAGTGTCATGCTCGCCTCCCTCGCGTGCGGCGCGGAACCTTTCGGCGTGCTCCCGCCTTATGCCTTGCGCGTCGCACCGACGCGGCCCGAGAGGTCATCATGCGAAAGTCGCGCGGCACTCTGTTCGATCTTGCCATGGACAGCAGCATGGCGGCGATGTCCACCGGCATGACCTTATGGCACCGGCTTCCGATGTTCGGGGTCGGCTCGATGGTGACCGCCGCCGAACGGCAGGCCGAGGCCACCCGCATGGTCGACGAGAAGGGGGCTGCCTTCATCGAGGGATGCTTGGACGCCGGCATGGAGACCGTCCGCGCTTGGAGCGCATTGGCGAGCGGACAGTTCGAAGCGATCTTGAATGCGCCGTTCGCGATCACGAATGCCGGCCTCAAGCCCGCCTTCCGGCGAGTCAATGCCAATGCGCGCCGGCTCAACCGTCAGGCTATGCGGTCCCTCGACGATTAATCTCTCACCTTCACGGATCAAGCGTCACGGCGACGGGCACCACTGCGCGCACGAGGGTGCGGACGCAGNNGACGCAGGCGTCGCCACGGCTGCCGTGGCCTCGTGCTTGCGCACGAGGGCGCGCGCGGTCTCGATCAGCTTTGTGCCATCGATGTTGCGGGACTGGACCTGAGCGATCCAGGCCGCGGTCACCGGCTCCGTCGCTTTGCGCCAGCGAGCGGTCTCCTCGGCGGACAAGGCGCTCACGGCATTGCCGCGCTTGCGCACCATGTCCTCGATCGTGGCGGCCTGGTCGTCCCACATGCGGCCGACGACGGTTGCGGCCGCTCCGCCCGAATTGTCGTCGATCACCTTTTTCAGGTCGTCCGGAAGCGCTGAATATTTCGCCCGGTTCATCGCGAGAATGAAAGTGGATGTCGCCAAGGTGGGCGAGCCGGAAATCTCGCAATGAAACTTGACCAGTTCATGCAGCTTGATCGCCGCCGCCGCGTCCCATGGAAGGAGACAGCCATCGAGAGCCTTGTTGGTGAAGGCCGCCGGCACCTGCGGCAGCGGCAACGAAACGCTGCTCGCGCCGAGCGCCTTGAGGGCTTCGCCGGCGAGCCGTGTCGGCGCGCGCAATTTCAGGTCCTTCAAGTCATCCATCGTGGCGATCGCGCGATTGGCGTGAATCAGCCCGCGATCGTATGCGCAGACGCAGAGCGGACGCACAGCGCGGAACTCGTCCTTTAGCCCCGCATCGGCGAATTCCTGCACGGCTCTCGCATTGGCGAGCGCGCTTCTGCCGGCGACGAACGGAAGCTCGAAGACTTCGACCGACGGGAAGCGCCCGGGCGTCAGCCCCGGCTGGGTCCAGACGATGTCGGCGACACCGTCACGGGCCTGATCGTAGAGATCGGATGGCGCGCCGCCGAGCTGCATCGAGGCGAACACGTCGATCTTGATGCGGCCTTCACTGTCGGCCGCGACCTTCCTGGCCCACGGGACCAGGAAGCGCGTGTGCACGCTCGATATCGGCGAGAAGAAGTGGTGCAGCTTAAGTGTGACCGCGCCCTGCACAGGCGCTTGCGCGCGCGCGAAACGAATGAGCGCCGGCGCCGCCACCATCGCGCCGGCAAGTGTCACGAACTGGCGGCGCCCGATCCCCACCCATACACCTCAATGCTCGTGATCATGACCGTGGTGATGCGTATCATGATCATGGCCGCCATGGTGATGATGACCGTGATCTGCGTGGTGACGATGGTCAACAGGCGCCGACGCATAGGCCCCGCCCTCGGGATCGAACGGCGCCTCGATCGCGGCCACGCGCGCGCCGAGGCTCGCGAGCAGTACCGCGATGGCCGCATCGCGCCGCAGCCGCAGGCGGTTACCCAGCACCTGCACCGACACGTGACGGTCGCCGAGATGCCAGGCGAGCTTGGCGAGATGCACGAGGTCGCGTCCGCGGACTTCGAGCAGAGGCTCGGCCTCGACGACAATCTCCACGAGGCCGCCGCCCTCGAGCTCGAACGCATCGCCCATCCGCAGCGTGACGGGCGCCGGCAGATCGAGGACGCAGCGCATGCCGCCGACGCCCACGCGTTCGCCGTGCTGCGCGCGCCGCTGATCGGAGGCGACGATGACGCTGTCGATCGGACGCACGCCGTCGCGATGAGACGCGGCGATGACGCGAACGACGCGCGGCATCCTAGTTGAGCCTGATGGGACGTTCGTCGTCGGACCGCTCGGTCGGCGGCGCATCGGCCGCGCTGACGCCGGGAGCTGTCGCTACCGCAGCCGTGCCGGCGCGCGCGACGGCCGCGTCGGCCTGTTGGTAGCGGCGATAGGAGAACCAGCCGAACGGCAGGCAGCCGATATAAACGGCCGTCCCGACCAGGAGCAGGGGCCACGGATAGCTGATCAACAGCGCGACGAGCAGCACCGCAACCACGATCACGGGCAGCACCATCTCGGGCGGCACGCGCGTTCCCATCTTCTTGCCCGACAGGACCGGCAGGCGCGACACCATCAGAGCCGCGATCGCGATCGTGTAGATCAACGTGACCGCGACCGGCACCGGGACGTTGAGGAAGAACAGATAGATCGGCAGCAGAACCGCGATCGCGCCGGCCGGCGCCGGGACGCCGGTGAAGAAATTGCCGGCCCAGGATGGGCGATTGGGGTCCTCGATCTGCACATTGAAGCGCGCGAGCCTCAAGCCCGCGCAGATCGCGAACACCATCGCGGCGATCCACCCGAGATTGCCCAGTTCGCGCAGGCCCCAGAAATAGAGGATCAATCCGGGCGCGACGCCGAAATTGACGAAGTCGGCGAGGCTGTCGAGCTCAGCGCCGAAACGCGATGTCCCCTTGATCATGCGCGCGACGCGCCCGTCGATCGCATCAAGGATCGCCGCAAAGACGATCGCGGCGACCGCCAGCTCGAGCCGGCCCTCGATCGCGAGACGGATTCCCGTGAGCCCGGCGCACAACGCAAGCAGCGTGATGACGTTCGGCACGAGTTGGCGTACCGGGATCTGGCGCAGCCGCTGCATCCTGCGTTCGTGGCGTTCGGGATCGAAGCGTCCGTAAGGCATGGCCGCAATATAGCTTTTCGCGCCGTCAGCCGCCACCACCGCGCCTGCGACGCGTTAGCGCCAAGGGTTCAGCTCCCGCGGCCACCGGAGTCGAGGGCACTAAGCTGCTGCATGATGCGCTCGGCGGAGGCGCGCGACAGGCCGGAGAAGAACATCAGCGCGTCATGCGGGGCGCTGCCGAGCCCGTGCCCGTGGCGGCGGCGCAGGCGCAGCACCGCCGAAAACCCGTTGATGCTGAAGCCGGCCGCACGGCACATCACCGAGATCGCCTGGTCGTCGCCGGCATCGAGCGCGCGCAGGACGATTGCGGCGGCAAGGCGCAGGCGATCGGCGACGATCGCCGCGATCGCCGGGCCACAGTCCGAGTCGGCAAGTTCCGCCAGCATCTCGTCAGCCGCGATCAGGCCACTCGCGCGGCGATCAAGGATGGCCGCGACGCGCGCGTCGTCCTGCGCATAGACCGTCGATGGGTCGTGCGATGCAAGCATCCCTGGATCCCCGAACTTGCGTGCGCATCCAACTACCGCCCCACCCGGATCGATTTCGCTAAGCCGACCGTTCCGGCACGGTTAAAGCGCGTTAACCGTGGCGGATATCCACAACCTTGTTGGAAAAATTCAGCCGACGCGGAAGCTGCGGGCACCGCCGAGCGTACCGAGGTCGGCGATGACGGTCTCGCCCGCGAGCGCGGTCTGTCCCTCGGAGACGAGCGGTATCGCGCCGGCCGGCAGATAGACATCGACGCGAGAGCCGAAGCGGATCATGCCGATGCGCTCGCCCGCGCCGATCGACTGACCGTCCTTCACCCAGCACACGATCCGGCGCGCGATGAGCCCGGCGATCTGCACCGCGCCGACACGGCCGCGAGGCGTCGCGATCACCAAAGCGTTGCGTTCGTTGTCCTCGCTCGCCTTGTCGAGATCGGCATTGAGGAACTTGCCCGGCGTGTAGACGATGCGCTCGATGCTGCCGCCGACCGGCGCGCGGTTCACATGGCAATCGAACACGCTCATGAAGATCGAGACGCGCGGCAGCGCACGGTCGCCGAGCGCGAGTTGCGGCGGCGGCACGGCATTGACGATGAGGCTGACGCGGCCGTCGGCGGGCGAGACCACGAGTCCGTCGGCGAGCGGTGTCACGCGCACCGGATCGCGGAAGAAATAGGCGCACCAGAGCGTCAGCACCGTGCCGAGCCAGCCGAGCGGCGTCCACAGCCAGAACAGGATCAGGCTCGCGAGCGCGAATCCGCCGATGAACGGATAGCCCTCGGGATGGATCGGCGCGAGCTGGGAACGGATGGAGGTGAGGATGGACATGCTGTGATCGTGAATGGACTCAAGCGTGTGACTGGGAGCGGCGCCGAGCGCTCGGTGTCCCCTCCCCCCTTGTGGGGGAGGGTGGCGAGCGAAGCGAGCCGGGAGAGGGGGAGACCTTAGCCTCCGAGAGCGCGTCGGATATCACTTCCATCACGCTTTGTGTATTTTTCAAAACATCATTGTTCCAAAAACGCAGCACGCGAAATCCTTGACTCATCAGCCAATCATCGCGGCGACGATCTTTAGGATTGTCGGCATGCTGCCCGCCGTCAGCCTCAATGATGAGTTTCCGGTCACAGCAGACAAAATCGACGACGTAGTTCCCGATAGGCGCTTGCCGGTTGAACTTCACGCCCGCGAAGCGGTGGGCGCGAAGCAGATACCAGAGCCGCCGTTCGGCATCGGTCATCTGCTTTCGCAGTTTCTTGGCCTGAGCAAGCGCCATGGCCCCCTCTCCCGGCTCGCTTCGCTCGCCACCCTCTCCCACAAGGGGAGAGGGGAAACGGAGTATGTGGCGTCGTCCGGCAAACCCCAAAGCTACTCGGCAGCCGCGGGAACATCCTGTGTAGCAGGCGGTACGGAGTCGGCTGCAATGATTAGATCATCCACCGGCGGCGGTTTGCGGTTCGGCGCGGCGAGTTCGTCGGCGGCGAGCGCGAGCTTCTCGCGCGCCTCTTCCGCCTCGCGCTGGCGGTTCCACATGCTGGCGTAGAGGCCGCTCTTGAGCAGGAGTTGATGGTGGGTGCCGCGCTCGGCGATCACGCCCTGGTCGAGCACGATGATCTCGTCGGCGCTAACGATCGTGGACAGCCGATGCGCGATCACCAGCGTGGTGCGCCCGCGCGCGACCTTGTCGAGGGCGTCCTGGATATCGCGCTCGGTGTGGCTGTCGAGCGCGGAGGTCGCCTCGTCGAGCAGCAGGATCGGCGGGCCCTTCAGGATGGTGCGCGCGATCGCGACGCGCTGCTTCTCGCCGCCCGAGAGCTTGAGCCCGCGCTCGCCGACTTCCGTTCCGTAGCCCTTCGGCGCCATGCGGATGAAGGCGTCGATCTGGGCGAGGCCAGCCGCCTCTTCCACCTCGGCATCGCTCGCGTCCCAGCGCCCGTAGCGGATGTTGTAGCGGATCGTGTCGTTGAACAGCACCGTGTCCTGCGGGACCATGCCGATCGCGGCGCGCAAGCTATGCTGCGTCACGTCACGGATGTCCTGGCCATCGATGGTGATGCGCCCGCCGGTGAGATCGTAGAAACGAAACAGCAGTCGCGAGATGGTGGACTTGCCGGCGCCGGACGGGCCGACGATCGCGACCGTGCGGCCGGCCGGCACTTCGAAGGTGAGCCCTTTGAGAATCTGGCGCTCAGGATCGTAGGCGAAGCGCACGTCCTCGAAGCGGATCGCGCCGCGCGTCACCGCGAGCGGCTTTGCATCCGGCGCATCCTCGATCTCCGGCTCGCGCGCAAGGATCGAAAACATGATCTCGATGTCGATCACCGCCTGCTTGATCTCGCGATAGACCATGCCCATGAAGTTCAGCGGCTGATAAAGCTGGATCATCATCGCGTTAATCATCACGAAGTCGCCGACCGTATTGGTGCCGGCGCGGATGCCCATCACGCACAACACCATGGCGGCGGTCAGGCCCGCGGTGAACAGTACCGCCTGCCCGGCATTGAGGACCGCGAGCGACGTATAGGCCTTCACGCTCGCCTCTTCGTAGCGTGCCATGGTGCGGTCGTAGCGTTGCGCCTCGCGCTCCTCGGCGACGAAATACTTCACTGTCTCGTAATTGAGCAGCGAGTCGATCGCCTTGGTGTTGGCGTCGGTGTCGCTGTCATTCATCTGGCGGCGGATGTTGATGCGCCATTCGGTCGCGTAATAGGTGTAGGTCATGTAGAGCACGACCGTGACCCCGATGATGAGCACGTAGCGCCAGTCGAAGACCCACAGCAGCACGCCGATGATCAGCGCGAGCTCGACGACCGTCGGCACGAGCTGCAGGATCACCATGCGGACGATGGTCTCGATGCCGTTGCGGCCGCGTTCGAGAACGCGGGTCAAGCCGCCGGTCTTGCGCTCCAGATGGAAGCGCAGCGACAAAAGATGCATGTGCTCGAAGGTCCGATAGGCCAGCCGGCGCACCGCGTGCATCGCGACCTTGGCGAACAGCCCGTCGCGCACCTGCGTCACCAGCGCCATCACGACGCGAACGCCGCCGTAGGTGATCGTCATCAGAATCGGCGCGGCGAACACCCACACGATCCACGACGGCGCGTCGGGATGCGGAGTGGCGGTGCCGGACAACGCGTCGATCGCCCATTTGTAGGTGAACGGCACCGCGATGGTGGCGAGCTTCGCAAAGAGAAGCAGCACCGTCGCGAGCGCGACCCGCATCTTCAGGTCGGCGCGGTCGGACGGCCAGATATACGGCCACAGCGCCACGAGCGTGCGCAACAGCGTGCCGCGCTCGGCGGAAATCGGCTGCGGCCGGTTCGTGCGGGGGGAAGTCGTCGCGTCCATGGAGCCCGGCGGGGCGCGCCTTTCGTTCTATCGTTCGACCGCAGATATAAGGGCTTGCCCGCCCGGGCGCACCTGCCGCCGCCGTGCGATCAGCGTGGCGCCGGCTCAGCGGCGGGGTCGCCCGCAGGCGCGATGGTGCCGACCGGCTCAGGATCGGGCGACATCGTCGGCGCATCGGCCGCCGGCTCGGCCGCGGCGGCCTGCGGCATCAGCTCCGAATCGGGGGACGTCGACTCGGGCAAGCTGTCTTCAGTCGCCACCGCGACATCGATCAAGCGCGGGCTCGCTGCCGCGATCGGCGGCGCGTCCTCACCGGGGACGGCAGGCATCGGCGCGTCCGGGCCGAGCGCGGATGCCTCGTCAGGCGGCAAGCGAGGAGCGGCGGGCAACGCCGCGGTCGACGACGCGGCATGGCGAGACAATGATCCGGCCCGCGCTGCGTCCTCTCCGGCGGGCGCCGGCGCGAGCACGATCCGAACCGGCCTGCGACGCGGCCAGGGTCTCGCGATCTCCTTGGCAATCTCCCCGGCGATCATTTTCTCCTTGGCGATCGCTTTGGCGATCTCCTCGGCAATTTCGATGCGCGGAGCGCCCGTCTCGGGCGCCGGACGCCCGAGATCGGCCGGGTTGACGCCCCACACCACGGCATAGCCGAGCGCGCCGAGCGATACGGCCGCCGCAAACGCAGCGATGTAGACCATCGCCTCGCGCTTCATCGTCGCTCCCCACGGGACGCCCGCACCCCACCTTAACCGCGATCATGGCTTGCCGCCGAACCGGCATTGCGCGCCTTGACGCTCGCCGAGGTGCGATGCCACATCCCGCCCATGAGCGCGACGCCCATGAGCACGATTCGTACGGTTTGCGTCTATTGCGGGTCGAGCCCCGGGACCGATCCGGCCTTCGTCGGGGCGGCCCGGAGGCTCGGGGAGATCATGGCCAAGGAGCACGTCGGCCTGGTCTATGGCGGCGGCTCGCACGGTCTGATGGGCGCGGTCGCGAGCGCGGTCCTCGACCATGGCGGCCACGTCACCGGCATCATCCCGGAATTCCTGGAGAACCGCGAGCAGACCTTGCGGCGCGCGCAGGAGGTCATCGTCACGCCGGACATGCATGTGCGCAAGCAGACCATGTTCGACAGAGCCGACGCATTCGTCGCGCTGCCGGGCGGCATCGGCACGCTCGAAGAGCTGGTCGAGCAACTGACTTGGGCGCAGCTCGGCCGCCACAAGAAGCCGATCCTGATCCTCAATATCGGCGGCTTCTGGGACCCGCTGTGCGCGCTGCTCGACCACATGCGGCGGCTCGAATTCATCCGCACCGATCTCGCGGTGACGCTGCTGGTCGCCGAGCGCACCGAGGACATCCTGCCGAAGCTGCGCGCCGCGGCCGCCGCCGTCTCGGAGAGCGCCAAGACGGGCGCGCCCGCAACCGTCCAGCGGCTGTAGCGGCATCGCGATTGCGCCCGCCGCAGGCCCCGATATCTTGCGGCGACCATGATGACGCGCCAGTCGACCGGAAAACACGCTATTTGGCTGAAGCTCGCCACGCTCGCTCTCGTCGTCGCGGCGCTCGGCCTGCCGATCAACAACCTGCCTGGCTTCGGCCTGCTCGCCGCAAGCGTTCTGATCGTCTTCACGGGATCGCCCGCCGGCAATCTGGCGCGCTGGACGGCCGCGATCCTGTTAACGCTTCTCGTGGTCGGCGAACACGTCTTGCTGTCGGCTCCACGCATCGAGGAAGGCGATAACGTCTTCCTGATCGATGGGCCGGGCAGCGCGCTCGAAAAAGGGCTGCCGGCGGCGGCCTTTCGTCACATGGCGGAACGCTTCGAGGCCGCCTACCCGCCCGAAAAGCGCTGCCAGGCGGGCCTCGCCTACTGCTGGCGGCCGCGTGGCATTCCAAAGCACGCCTTCGCGCTCGCGGCCGATGGTCTGTTTGATGGCCACGAATTCTCGCGCCGCGTAACCGGCATCGATTTCGCCGATCCGGTCCGGCTGCGGCTCGGCATCATCAACGATCTCTCGCTCGACATCCTCGGCAATGACGGCGACGTCCAACGCCTTTATCGCGACCGGCGTTCGCTCGCGATTTTCGGGCGCTGGCATCTCAGGCTTCCGTATTTCGTGATGTATGGCTTTCCGGCCGCGTTCGTCGGGAGCGAACTGTGCTGGCGCGGCGAGGTGCTGTGGGAGGGTGCGGGCGAGCAGTTCGAGCCGCTCATCAATGGCACGACAGGCTGCCGCGAATTGCGCAGTGAGGATATCGACCGGCGCATCTTCGGCGTTTCGATCGAGCCCCATGCCGACCTTGCCATGACGTTGAATGCGAACTGGCAGGTGAAATCGCGCCGCGCCTTCGACGCCGCGGCAACACTTGTCGGCGTCGCCTGCACGCTGCTCCTCCTCGTGACGTGGAGACCGCGGCACGCCGTTCTTCCGCTCCTTCTCGCCGGGCTGGCGCTCATCATCATCGTGCTGACCGACGTCACATTCATCGGAGGCTATCGGCCGTTCGACGCCGGCGACGACGGGCTCGTTTTCTCCGGTTTCGCGCGCGTGATGCTGCAGGCGCTGACGTCCGGCGACGTCATGAGCGTGCTGGAGGGCGCCGAGAAAGTCTATGGGTTCACGGCCGGCACGCGTTATTTCCGCATGATCGAGTACGTGTTCTTCGGCGACAGCTTTCTCGGCTACCTGCTGCTGATGCTGGCGCTCCCGTTTGTCGTCTACCGGCTGTGCGCGCGCTTCATCGGGATCGATTGGGCGCTCGCCTTCGCGCTCCTGTTCGTCGCGACGCCGGCCGGCGTGTTGTTCGGCACGAGCTATCTGCATTACGCCGCATGGTCGGCGCGCGGCTACGGCGATCCGCTCGGCGCACTGATATTTCTGGCGGGCCTCGCCGCGCTGGCGGGCCGCGCGGCGCAATCGTTCGACGACCGCGCGGCGCCGGCCTTCTGGGGCGCGCTCCTGATGGCACTCGCCGTCATCGTCCGTCCCAATCTCGTGATGGGCGCCGGCGTGCTTCTCGGCGGCGTCGGACTGGCGGCATTGTGGCAGCGGCAGATCGCACGAGCCGCGGCGCTCTGTCTCGGCTTCGTGCCCGTGCTGTTCACGTTCTGGCACAACTGGTATTTCGGCGGCGTGCTGGTGCCGTTGAGCGACAACGTCACGGCAGCGAACGTCTACATGATGTCGCCTTCAGCCTATCGTGACGCGCTTGAAGAGCTGCTCCGCCTCGATCTCACCGGCGAGCATGTCGTCAGAGCCGCGCGGCAGGTCATGGACCTGCTCGCGGGCCCGTCGGGTTTCTGGGCGCTGGCGCCGCTGCACGCAGCCGCGACGGTCGTTCTGCTGCGCGTCGTCTGCGCCAGCCGTTTCGAGCCGATGCTGCGGCTGACTGCACTCGCCGCGATCGCACTCTCTCCGATCGGATTCATCTACACGGTCACGGTCCGCTACAATCTGGTGATGTGGTTGCTGACAGCGCTTGTCGTGGCCGCGTGGATCAAGGTCGAGGGCCTTGCGCTGATGGACCGCCACATGCCCGACACGCGCTGGCGCCTCGCCGCATGGGGCACGGCGACGCGAATTCCGCGGCTGATCGCGTGGCTGAAAGCGGCAGCTGAACTCAACGGGCCGCGTGCGAACGCGCAACCGTAATCAGCAGCAAGCGTGGGCGCGTCTTTACGGCCCGTGCCGCACGCCGTCCCGTACCGCTTCGGCGATGAGCCGCCGCGCGTCGTCGTCCAGCAGCAGCCGCTGCTCGACCAGCGTGCGTGCCGCATCTCTCACCGCGGTGACGTAGGCGTCCTTGGTCGGATAGCGCTCCTCGATCGAAAGCCGCGGGTCGCCGGCGTCGAGACGCTCCTGCTTTGTCTGCGCGAACGGCACGAAGCTGCCCTGCAGCGAACAGAAGCCGTCCTCGAAACGATCCTTGCGGCCGAGATTCCACCCCGTATAGGTGCCGAGCGGGACCCGCACATAGATCGACCGGACGCCGCCGACATCGTTGCCGTCGTCGTCGACCTGCGGCACGAGCACGCCGTAGGCGGCGGTGCCGACGCGCGGCGGCTCCGCCGTGATGACGCCGCTCTCCTCCGCGGGCCGGAACTGCGGTCCGAAGTCGAGCACGTGCAGCGGATTGTGCACGGCGAGGAAGCGCACCGCAGGCCGCGCGACCTCGCTGTAGCTCGTCGCCGGGATCGCCGGGAAGCGCACCTGATCGGCGGCCACCAGCGTATGGTCGGCGATGCGCGGCACGACGCTTGCGGGCGGCTCGGTGCCGTCCTTCACCCAGGCGGTCAGCGCGGCGAGCAGCGCGCGCATCGTCCAGGTGTGCGGATTGGGGTTTGCCTGCTGCTGGCAATTGCCGAACGGCTGCGCGTTCGGCAGCGGAAGCGGCGCGGGCGCATGCTGGGTGCTGCCCATCACGAAGGTGCGCACGTTCGCGGGATCGCCGACATCATACTCGCCGAGCGGATCGGTCAGGCCGAGCGATTGCCGCCCTTCCCACATTTCGAGCGCGGTCGCGACATGGAAGATCAGCGGACAGGTGGCGTTTGCCTTGCATCGATCGAGCACGCCCTGCTCGCGGCCGGTGAGCGGATCGCGCTGGCGCGCATAGGTGAAAGGGAAGTCGTAGGCCGGATAGAGATGGTCGATCTGGTCGCCCCAGGCGCGACCGGGCTGCCCGAAGCGTATGTTCAGCGGCATCAGCCCGCCACCGATATGCGGATACGCGCCCTCGAACGCGACGCGCCCCTCCTCGTCCTGATTGAAGCCCAATTGAATGAACGAGCGCACATAGCGCCCGCTCTGCGAGGAGCCCATGATGATCGCCTTGTTGTCGGCGCGGTACACCGGGTTGGCGGCGCCGGCGTCATCGCGCTCGCGCGATTTGAGGAACGCGCCGAGGTCGCGCGCGGCCGCAAAGCCCAAGCCGAGCACCAGCGGGTCCTTGGCGCGGTAGACGAGCTCATAGATGCGGCCTGGCTTGAAACCGGCCGGATAGCAGATCTGCGTATCGTTGGGTTTCGCGGCGCCGCCGTCCGGGCAGGAGCCGAAGCTCCACGCGCCGCCGTCGATCGGCACCGCCTGATCCTGCCGCTTCGCCCGCACCGTCAACGTCGGGACGAAGGAGTCGTCGAACGGCTTACGGTTGTCGTGCCAGGCCGTCGGATAGCTCTTGTGGAACATCGCGGTGAACCAGCCGCTCGACAGGTTGAGCGTCTTCACCGGAGCCGTTGCGGTCGGCGGGAGGATCAGTTCCGCGCGCACGACGCCGGTGATGGCGGAGTCATCGGGATTGCGCGCAACCGGCACCGTCATGGTGACGCGGTTGTTGCCCGGCATCAGGTCCGGCTGCCAACCGAACCAGACGAGAGTATAGCCCTGCCGCATCATCCATCCGTCACCCGCGATCTTGAGCGCGTTATTGGCGGCGACGTCCGCCGGCACGTCGGCATTGAACGACACGATGCCGTGCTTGTTGCCGCGGTTGACGACGTTGAAGAACAGGACGCCGTTGCCCTTCTGGCGATCCACCGGACGGAGCATCTCGACGTCGGTCGTATATTCGACCATGCCGCGCGCGTTGCGCGGCGCGAGCGCAATGTCCTGGATTACGGCGTTGCGTGGGTCGCGCGGATCGACCTCGCCATGCGCGCGGCCGGTCAGATGCTCGTAGGCGCCGACGGAATCGAAGCTCGCGCCGTCGAATGCCGGCTCGACCTTGGTGATCTCGATGCGGGTGATGCGCGCATGCGCCTGCGGAATGAACGCGACCGCAAGGAACGCAACGGCGAACGCCGCGCGGACAATACCCGGCATGATGGCCTCCCCGAGATCTATTCTTCTGGGTGGACTACAGCACCAGGTTTGAAGCGGTGCAATCGGGATCAGGCCGGAACGAACGTCACCGCCTCGATGCGGTTGCCGTCGTGATCGCGGATGAAGGCCGCGTAATAGCCGCCCTCGCCGTCATGCGGACGCAGACCGGGCGGGCCATCGGATGCACCGCCCGCCGAGAGTGCCGTGGCATGGAACGCGTCGACCATCTGGGTCGAGCGCACCCGCAGGCAGACATGCGCGCCGGAGCCGCGCGCGATCGGCGCCATGTCGGGCCGTGCGTTGAGCCAGAGTTCGGAATAGTCCTTGCCGAATCCGACGGTCGAGCCGCGAACGTCCAGCGCCGTGTAACCGATCGCGCCGAGCACAGCCTCGTAGAAGCGCATCGCGCGGGACAGATCGCTAACCCCGATGGAGACGTGGTCGATCACGCCGTCACCCGCGCAGCAGCCGCTTGCGCATGATCGTCTTGAGCATGCGCAGCGCGGTTCTACTGATCTTCCAGTAATTGTCCGAGTGCTTTGACTCGCCGCCGACGCGCGGATAGTAGCTCACCGGAATTTCGAGCACGCGCTGACGCGTGCGCAGGATTTCGATCATCATCTCGGGCGAGAATTCCGGGCCCACACCTTCCATGCGATCGCGGATCTTGAACCACGCCTCCTTCCAGATCGCCCGGTAAGTGCACCCGACGTCCGTGAAGCGCGGCTCCTGCCCCCACCACAACACTTCCACGAGCTTGCCGACTACGACGTTGCCCCAGCGCAAGAGCCCGCGCATATTCGAGCCCTGCTCGACCATCTGCCGCGTGGTGCGCGTGCCGATCGCCATGTCGGCATCTTTGAGATATTCGAGCAGCTTGCCGAGATCTTTCGCTCGGAACGAATGATCGGCTTCGACCACGACCAGAATGTCTCCAGCGGCTTGGTCGAGTCCGTGCTCGATGGTGTCGCCGTAGCCTTTCAGGGCGACAGTTTCGACCCGCGCGCCGTGGTCTCGCGCGACGTCCGCGGTGCGGTCTTTCGATGAATTGTTCACGACCAGCACCTCATCGATATGCGGCCGGAAATCGTCAATCACATAGCCGAGCGACTCTTCCTCATTGTACGCCGGGATGACCACGCTTACTTTGTAGCGTTCGAAGTTGCGGTCGCGCGCCGCATAGTTCGCGTCGTTGTAGTCCTCCATTGTGTTGATGTTGAAGTATTGCCCCGTCAGCGAAATCGATAGGATGCGCTCGCCGCCTTCGATCGCACGCATCAGAGCGTCAGTAAACTCCACGCGGCCCGAGCGCGACGACGGCGGCGTCTTGCGGATCCAGTCGGCGATGCGCGGCTGCAGGACGTAAGTGCCGACGCCGAGCAGGTCGCTGCGCGGCGCCACCGGCTTCTCCATCACTCCGGCGATGCCGCCGTCGGCGATCTCGACGCTGTAGTTCTTGCGGATCTGACGCTTGTCTTTCGTCCGCATCACGCCGCACGCGGCGATCGCTGAACCGATATCGAGCGTGAGGATGTCGACGTGGTTGGTGTCGAGATAGATCTCGTCGCCCAGGATGGTGACGAATGGCGCTTTGAATCGGTCCAGCGCCAGGCAACAATCCCTGCGCCAGTCCGATCTTCGGATCCGGACATACGACATAGTCGAGCTTCACACCAAATTGCTCGCCACTGCCGAGCGCCGTCCGTATCTGATCGGCGAAGTAGCCGATGATGATCGTGATGTCGCGTACGCCGAGTTGGTCGCGCATAATCTCGATGTTACGGACGATCACCGGCTTTCCGGCGATCTCAAGGAGCACTTTCGGGAGGAAGCGCGTGGCGGGGTAGGCCCGCCGCCTTCGCCCGCTGCCGGGATCAAGCCTCTCAACGTCATCGGCAATCGTCACCCCGACGCGCCGGATTTCACCAGCTTGTAGACGATCGAGTCCATCAGCGCCTGGAACGACGCGTCGATGATGTTGGGCGACACGCCGACCGTGGTCCAGCGCGCGCCGGTCTCGTCCTGGCTCTCGATCAGCACGCGCGTCACGGCCTCGGTGCCGCCATTGAGGATCCGCACGCGATAGTCGGTGAGCGCGAGGCCGCCGATATAGGGCTGGTACTTGCCGAGGTCCTTGCGCAGCGCCACGTCGAGCGCGTTGACCGGACCGTTGCCCTCGGCGGCCGAGATGAGCTTTTCGCCGTCGACCGTCACCTTGACGACCGCCAGCGACACCGTCACGCGCTCGCCGTTGGCATTGATGCGCTGCTCGACGTTGACGTCGAACTGCGTCACGTCGAAGAAGGTCGGCACCTTCCCAAGAATGCGGCGCGCAAGCAGCTCGAACGAGGCGCCCGCCGCCTCATAGGCGTATCCGATCGCCTCGCGCTCCTTGACCTCGTCGAGGAGCCGCGTGATGCGCGGGTCGTCCTTCTCGACATGCAGCCCGGCGCGTTCGAGCTCGGCGAGCACGTTCGAGCGGCCGGCCTGGTCGGAGACCAGGACCCTGCGCCGGTTGCCGACCATCGCGGGCGCGACATGCTCGTAGGTTGCTGGGTCCTTGGCGATCGCGGAGGCATGGATGCCGGCCTTGGTGGCGAATGCACTCTCGCCGACATAGGGCGCGTGGCGGTTCGGCGCGCGGTTGAGCATCTCGTCGAGCGTATGCGAGGCGTGTGCGAGGGTTTTGAGCTTCTCGTCCGACACGCCGATGTCGAACTTCTCGGCGAACTCCGGTTTCAGCTTCAAGGTCGGGATGATCGACACGAGATTGGCGTTGCCGCAGCGCTCGCCGAGGCCGTTGAGCGTGCCCTGGATCTGGCGCGCGCCCGCGCGCACGGCGGCGAGCGAGTTCGCGACCGCCTGCTCGGTGTCATTATGCGCATGGATCGCGACGTGATCGCCGGGGATTTCTTTCACCACCTCAGCCACGATCGCTTCCACCTCGTGCGGCAGCGTGCCGCC